>JBEVOM010000083.1:0-26261 GCA_040507575.1 Ilumatobacteraceae bacterium | reverse complement strand
GCCTCGGTGATGACGGCTCCGCCGTAGGAGTGACCGACCAGGACGGACGGTCCGTCTTGGCGTCCAGGATGAACCTCGTCGCCGCGACATCGCCCTCGAGGGACAGTGTCGGGATTCTGGACGATGCTGACGTTGAACCCGTCCCCGACCAGCAGGCAGTGGACGGCCTGCCACCCGGAGCCGTCGACGCAGCCACCGTGGTCCCACCTCTCGTCCGAACTGGCATGCCGACCGATCGACCGGAGACCGCCAACCGCAGCTTGCGCCCGTCAAGCACATAGGTCCGTGCGGCGCGATCATCATGGCGCCGGGCGCGCAACACTGGACGCCGACGATGACCGGCGCGGATGGATCCAGTGGCCGAGGCGCCCACGGCGACCTGCGGTGCGTGAGCTTCTACCGCGCCAACATCCCGCGCCTCGTCGTCGACAGCCAGGCTGCCGTGTTCCGGTCGCTGGGACTGCGTCACGAGCAGGTCGAATCCGAACTGCCGCACGGCGAAGCGATCGACGACTACCTCCGCCGCGAGGACTGGGTCGACGTGGCGATCTTCGACATCGATTGCATCCCCCTGGACCTCGGTTTCCTCGATCACTTCGATCCAGACGGGATCGTCGGAGGCGCGCAGCGTGCGGTCCACCTGTCGACGGAGATCTACGTGTCACCGGCGTGGATCATGTTCAGCCGGGCGACCTGGTCGATGATCGGCCAGCCGTCGTTCGCCGAGTCGGCCGACGCCGACGTCGGCGCCGGAGTCTCTCGCCGGGCCCGCGAGCGGGGAGTGCGGGTGTCGACGGTCTGGCCGACGTCCGTCCGTCGTGCCCGGTGGCAACTCACCGACGAGACCTGGTTCGGTGACGGGACGACCTGGGGGCGGGTCGTGTACCACCAGTTCGAGGCCCGCCATCCATCGTGGTCGCGCGTCACGTTCGTGCGCGAGTGCCGACGGATCTCCGGGGCGCGAGCCGGTCGTGCACGGGTCGTCGCACTTGCCGTGTCGGTCCTGGCGACGTCGCTGCGCCGGTCGCTCGTCGCGACCCGGGCGCGTCGCGCCGGCGGTGGATCGATCGGTTGAGCGGCGGCAGGAATCGCGCTCGTCAGGGGCTCACCGTCGTGGATGCCCTTCGTCGAACAACGTTGTGATCCGTCGTTCACGGATGTCCATTCGACGTCGCCGGTCACTCCCGCTGGCCAGTAGACCGACCTGCTGGAATGGGTCGAATGGCCCGCCCCTCTGACGTCGCCGTGATCGGAGGCGGCGCCTCGGGCGCCTCGCGGCAGTGACGATCGGGCGATCCACGTGGTGCCGGTCGCTCGGCCGGTTGGTCACCGGCAACGAGTTCATCCCCCGCTCGATGTCCAGCAATGGGTGACGCGTCGGCGCGCTCGATCCGACGCCGCCCACCCCTCGGGCCGGACAGGTCATGCGCCTCGCCCCCTCGGCGGCGACAGGCGCTCGAGGTCAGCTCATCACCTCGACCGAACATCGCACGCCCGGCGCCTCCGCCAACCGCCGGTCACCCGTCAGCAACACGGCTTCGACGGCCTCGGCGAGCGCGAGGTACGACGCGTCGTAGACCGTGACGGTCGCCCGCAGCTCCCAACACCGACGGACCAACGGCTGGTGTGGCGCCCGCACGATCCGCAGCGTGCTGAGATCGGTCATGGCGAGCGCCACCCGCCGATCATCCAGTTTCCCGGCGGCCTCCAGCCGTCGCCAGGCCGACACGACTTCCAGGTCGATCAGATGCGGCGCGACCAGCCGCTCGCCGCGCAGACGCTCACGGACCCGATCTCCGTCGCCACCGTCGTCGGCGAGCGCGGTCACGATCACGCTCGCATCGACGACGATCATCGACCATCGCGATCACGCCGGATGGCCCGCACCGCGGCGGCGAGCTCAGCTCGGCCACCCGCTCGACCGCCGGCGCGCTCGAGGACCTCGTCCACGGTCGGCGTCGATGCATCGTCGACCAACCGGGCCAGCAGGTACTCCTGCAGTGATTGGCCCGAGGCGGCGGCTCGCCGACGCAGCGTCGCATGAACGTCGGCTGGCACATCCTTCACCTGGATCGACGGCACGCTTGCATCGTAGCGCCACATTGGCGCCGCAACATGTGCAATGGCGCTACCGCGCCGGCCCATCAGCCGATCCGCCGGGCACGTCACGAGCCGCGGTCGCTGCCGCGGCGGTCTACGAGCCCGGAACGTCGTTCGAGTGCACGGCGACGGGGTCGAAGGCGTCGTCTCGGTCGGCAGGTTCGTCCACGGCTCCACGCCTCAGTGACGCCCTGCTCGCGCACAGCGAACACCGACGTGCGCGGGTGAGCGGACAGACCCGCCGAGCGTCGGCGCCGTCATCGCGGACGGTGTTCGGTGTCCAAGCCGGGTGTGATCGTCACGATCCAACCGCCATCACCGCTGTCGGCGGTGTGCCAGACGCCGGGTGGGTTGATCAGCGCCTGGCCAGCGGTGATCTCGACGACATGATCGCCGTCATCGAACTCCTGCACGAAGCGGTGCACGCCGGTGCAGGCGATCACGACCTCGGCGCCGAGCGGATGACGCTCCCACGTCGTCCAGGCACCTGCGATGTGGAACATCATCACCATGCGGCCATCGGGGCCATCAGCCCTGGTCGCCTCGTCGTAGGTGGCGATGCGGGGCTCGGACCAGTCGAAGTCCTCGACGGGCCCCGCCGTGCCGCCGCGACCGAGATGGATCGGCGTCTTCGTGATGTCGAGCGTCATGGTGACATCGTCGTCGCGAGGGTCGCCTCGGGGCTTGGACGAATGGGAGCGGGGAGCACCCGAGGTTGGCGCGCCGGATCCTCGGCTGCCGAACGTACGGATCCGCCGTGCGACGACGCCGACGTCCTCGGCTGCGCTCACGTATGCGTCAGGCAATCGGCGAATCGGGCTGTGATCCTCGACAACTGCCGAGACGGGATCCGAGCGAGGGATCTGGAGGAGCTCAACTCGGGGCGAGGTCGGCGACCAGCAGTGATCCGGTCCTGGGTCATTCGCGTCGAGTCGACCGAGGTCGAACGTATCGTGCGCCACGTCGCCGCCACGCTGAACGAGGTCGCCCAACGCAGAGATGGGGCGCTGCGGGTCACCGTCGACGGCGAGCTGCCGTGGGCTGATCGATCCGATATGGACCGAGCTGGCCGTGTCGAACCTGGTCGGCAACGATCAAGTTCACGCCACCGGGTGGGACGGTCGACGTCCGATTGTCGGAGCGCTTGGTCGAGGGCGAGGCGTCGATTCCCGCCGATCGGGTGCTCGAGTTCACCGTGCCGAGACCGGTAGCGACATCGAACTCGGCCGTGCCCAACGGGGAGTTGGCTCGGTGCGCTGAAGCCCCGGCGCTTGACCTGTTGCCACGAACTCACTGCCCTGTGCAGCAGCTCGAAGTCGCCGGGCTACGGCATATCACCGTCCGACTGAGGGTTGCCCGGGCATCACGCCACGACGTGGGTGGCGGTGAGCTCGGCGACGGCCGCCCGATCGGCACGGGCCACCTCGCCGATGACGAGGACGCTCGGGCCCGGGATCGGTGTCCGGCGGGCGGCGAGCGTGGCGAGATCGGCCCACCACACCGACTGGCCCGACGTGCTGGCGCCGGCGACGATCGCCACGCCCCGGTCACCTGGGGCGCCGGCCCGGACCAGAGCCTGGGCGACCGTAGGACCGGTCGTCGCCGCCATCAGGACGACCAGCGTGCCGTCGAGACGCGCCAGGCTCGCCCAGTCGTTGTCCTCGGCGACACGGTGCCCCGAGAGGACCGTGACCTGCGCGGACACGTGGCGCTCGGTGACGCCGATGCCGGCGAGCGCCGGTGCGGCGAGCGCCGACGAGACCCCCGGCACGACCTCGACGGCGATGCCGGCGGCGCGGGCCGCCCTCACTTCCTCCATGCCACGACCGAAGATGAACGGATCCCCGCCCTTCAACCTCACGACCCGGGAGCCGGCGGAGTGGTGGGCGACCAGCAACCGCTCGATGTACGCCTGCGTCGCCCCGCAACCCTTGCCCTTGCCGACATCGATGAGCCGGGCGCCGGAGCGCACGAGGCCGAGCACCTCCGGCCCCGACAACCAGTCATGGAGGACGACATCGGCGGCGCCGAGGAGCGCAGCCGCCCGGCGAGTCAACAGTTCTGGGTCCCCGGGACCGGCGCCGACAAGCGCGATCCACGGACCGCGGCGGACGTCGACACGGTGCGGGACCATCGGCTGGAACTGCTCGCTCATGACCATCGACGGTACGGACTACCGGTGTCCGGTGGGTCTCAGCGGGATGACGTATCGATCACACCGGCGTTCGTGAGGCTGTGAGCAGGCGCACAGACGACGCCGGACGACGGTGAGCGCGCCGACGCGCGGCGACGACTGGGCGTGCACGAAAAGTCCTACTCAGGAAACCACGGCCGAGCGCCGTTCTGTCATCGATGGGCGGCATGCAGACCGTCGTCCACCTCCCCCCCGAGCCGATCGTCCCTGCGGCGCCGGCCCGCCGTCGCTGGATCGATGACTGGCGGCCGGAGGATCCCGTGTTCTGGGAGTCGGTCGGGCGACCGATCGCCCGCCGCAACCTCGCCTTCTCGATCCTCTCGGAGCACATCGGTTTCTGCATATGGAGCATGTGGTCGGTCTTCGTGCTCTTCCTCGGCCCGGACTACGGGTTCGACCCGGGCCAAAAGTTCCTGCTGACCACGCTACCGACGCTCGTCGGGGCGATCCTGCGGATCCCCTACACGCTGGCGGTGGCCAAGTTCGGCGGTCGCAACTGGACGATCGCGTCCGCCGCGCTGCTGCTGATCCCGGCGGTGCTGACGGCGATCGTCCTGAAGCCGGGGGTCGCGTTCGGCACGCTCCTGGCCGTGGCCGCCGTGGCCGGCGTCGGGGGCGGGAACTTCTCGTCGTCGATGTCGAACATCGACGCCTTCTACCCGCAGCGGTTGAAGGGGTGGGCGCTCGGCCTCAACGCCGGTGGCGGCAACATCGGGGTGGCCGCCGTGCAGCTCGTCGGCCTGCTGGTGCTGGCGACGGCGGGCGCCACCCACCCGCGCATCATCGTGGCCGTCTACATCCCCCTGATCGTGGTGGCGACGGCGTGCGCGGCACGGTTCATGGACAACCTCACCCATGCCACCAACGAGAAGCGGGCGATGCGGGACGTCGCTCGTGACTCGCACACCTGGGTCATCTCGTTCCTCTACGTCGGCACTTTCGGATCGTTCATCGGGTTCGCCTTCGCCTTCGGTCAAGTCCTCCAGATCCAGTTCGGCGACACGTTCAACACGCCGATGCGCGTTGTCGGGCTCACGTTCCTCGGCCCACTGCTCGGATCGCTGTTCCGCCCGATCGGCGGCAAGCTCGCCGATCGCCTCGGGGGCGCCCGGGTCACCGCGATCACGTTCCTGACGATGGCCGTCGGGGCCACGGTCGTGCTCGTCGCCTCGGTCGTCGAATCCCTCCCGCTGTTCGTCCTCGGCTTCATCAGCCTTTTCGTGCTCACTGGGATCGGCAACGGGTCGGTGTACAAGATGATCCCGGCGATCTTCCGGGCCAAGGCGGATCGCGCCGTCGCAGCCGGCGGCGACCCGGACGGAGCGAGCCGTCTGGCCCGCCGCCACTCGCGGGCGCTCATCGGGATCGCCGGCTCCGTCGGTGCACTCGGTGGCGTCGCGGTCAACCTCGTGCTGCGCCAGTCGTTCCTCAGCAACGGCGACGGCAACGCCGCCTACGCCGCGTTCATCGGGTTCTTCCTGGTGTGCCTCGTCGTCACCCTCGTCGTCTACGTCCGGCCGTCGGCCCGCACCCTGGAAGGCGTCTGACCATGTCGCACGCACACGCTGATCCGATCCTCGTCGTCGGCAACGGGATGGTCGGCCACCGCTTCGTCGAAGCCGCCGTCGAGCGAGGTCTCGGTCCGCTCGTCGTCGTCGGCGAGGAGTGGCGCCGGGCCTACGACCGGGTGCACCTATCGGCGGTGTTCGACGGCACCTCGGCCGACGAGCTGACGCTCGGCGCGCCCGACCTCTACGACACACCGGGTGTCGAGCTCGTGCTCGGTGACACGGTGACGACGCTGGACACGGCGGCCGGCACGGCGACGACCGCGAGCGGGCGGACGATCGCCTACCGCGCCTGCGTGCTCGCCACGGGTTCGTTCCCGTTCGTGCCGCCGATCCCCGGCACCGACACCGCCGGGTCGTTCGTGTATCGCACGCTTGACGACCTGGATGCGATCCGGGCCTGGGGGTCCGGCGTGTCGACGGGCGTCGTCGTCGGTGGCGGGCTGCTCGGCCTGGAGGCCGCGAACGCGCTGCGCCTGCTCGGGATCCGCACGACGGTCGTCGAGTTCGCACCACGGCTCATGGCCGTGCAACTGGACGACGGTGGCGGTCGGGCCCTGCGTCGTCACGTCGAGGCGCTCGGCCTCGACGTGCGGACGGGCGCCGCGGCCGCGGCCGTCCTCACCACCGACGACGGTCGTGTCAGCGGCCTGTCGTTCGCCGAGGGCGACGACCTGGCGACGGAGATGGTCGTGTTCGCCGCCGGTGTCCGACCGCGCGACCAGCTCGGACGAGAGAGTGGGCTCGAGGTCGGCGGTCGTGGTGGCATCGTCATCGACGACCGCTGCGTGACGAGCGCCCCTGAGGTCTTCGCCATCGGTGAGGTGGCGTGCCACGGCGGGCGCGTCTACGGGCTCGTCGCCCCCGGCTACCGGATGGCCGAGGTGGTCGCCGATCGGCTCGCCGGCGGGGAGTCCACGTTCACGGGCGCCGACACGTCGACGACGCTCAAGCTGCTCGGCGTCGAAGTCGCCAGTGCCGGCGACCCACACGCCGCCGGCGACGAGGTCGTGCTCAGCGACCCGTCGACCGGGACCTGGCAGCGCGTCGTGGTGGGACCCGAGGGGCGCGTGCTCGGGGCCGTCCTCGTCGGCGACACCACGCCGTACCCGATGCTCGTCCAGGCCGTGCGCGGCACGGTCAGGACCCCCGACGTGCTGGGGCTCCTGCGACCGACCGCCGGGGCTGCCGGCGCCGGCCCCGCCGACCTGCCCGACGGGGCCGGCGTGTGCTCGTGCCACAACGTCTCGTGCGGCGCGGTCCGCAGCGCCGTCGACGACGGGTGCGAGGACGTCCCGGCGATCAAGGGGTGCACCAAGGCCGGCACCGGCTGCGGCTCGTGCGTGCCGGTGCTCCAGGAACTGATCGACGCCCGCCTGGCCGAGTCCGGGAAGGTCGTCGTCAAGCGCCTGTGCGCCCACTTCGCGATGACCAGGCCCGAGCTGTTCGAGGTCGTGCGGGCCACCGGGATCCGGAGCTTCGCCGAACTCGTCGCCCGTTCGGGCGAGGGCCGCGGTTGTGAGGTCTGCAAGCCCGCCGTCGCCTCGATGTTCGCCTCGCTGTCGTCGGGCTACATCCTCGACGGGGAACAGGCCAGTCTGCAGGACTCCAACGACCACTTCCTGGCCAACATCCAGCGCGACGGCACGTACTCCGTCGTCCCCCGGGTGCCCGGCGGTGAGATCACACCCGCTCAGCTGATCGCCATCGGCGAGGTCGCTCGCGACTTCGGCCTGTACAGCAAGATCACTGGCGGCCAGCGCATCGACCTGTTCGGGGCGCGCGTCGAGGAGCTGCCACGCATCTGGTCCCGTCTCCGCGACGCCGGGCTGGAGTCCGGTCACGCCTACGGAAAGGCGATGCGCACCGTGAAGTCCTGCGTCGGTACGACCTGGTGCCGCTTCGGCGTCCAGGACTCGGTGCAGATGGCCATCGACCTCGAGCTGCGCTACCGCGGTCTGCGCTCGCCGCACAAGATCAAGCTCGCCGTGTCGGGCTGCGCCCGGGAGTGCGCCGAGGCCCAGAGCAAGGACGTCGGCGTGATCGCCACCGAGAACGGCTGGAACCTGTACGTCGGCGGCAACGGTGGCATGCGACCGCAGCACGCCCAACTGCTCGCCGAGGATCTCGACGCAGCCACGCTGGTGCGCTCGATCGACCGCTACCTGATGTGGTACGTGCGCACGGCCGAGCGGTTGGAGCGCACGGCGACGTGGCAGCGCAAGCTGCCCGGTGGCATCGACTTCGTGCGCCGCGTCGTGCTCGACGACGCGCTGGGCATCGGCGTCGAGCTGGAGGCGGACATGGCCCGCCATGTCGACAGCTATCGGTGTGAGTGGTCGGCCACGCTCGACGACCCCGCCCGCCTGGCCCGGTTCGTCACGTTCGTCAACAGCCCCGAACCGGACCGCACGGTGACCCGTGTGGAGATCCGTGGCCAGCGCGTCCCGGCGGTATCTTCATGACCGGCGTCGAGGTGGCACTCGGCCTGGAGCCTCGGGTCCTCGGCGCGTGGGTCGAGGTGTGCCCGTTGGACCGCTTGACGCCCGACCGGGGCGTGTGCGCGCTCGTCGAGGGCCGTCAGGTGGCCGTGTTCCGGATGGGCGACGGCGCCGTGCACGCCGTCGACAACATTGATCCGTGCTCGGGTGCGGCCGTGCTCAGCCGCGGGATCGTCGGGGACGCCGGTGGCGCGGCAACGATAGCCTCGCCGCTGTACAAGCAGCGCTTCGAGCTGCTCACCGGTCGGTGCCTCGACGCCGATGTGCCGCCCCTCGACGTCCACGCGACTGCCGTCGTCGACGGCGTCGTGCTCGTCCGACTCGCGTCGGCGCCGTGACGGAGCTCGCCGGTCACGGCGACGCCGGCCCGTCGTCGACGACGTCGGTCCGCACGCAGTGCTCGTACTGCGGTGTCGGCTGCGGGATCGTCCTCGATGTCGCCACCGACGCCTCAGGTCGGCGCATCGCCGTGCGGGCCAGCGGCGACCGCGACCACCCCGCCAACGCCGGTCGGCTCTGCACCAAGGGCGTCACCAGCGCCGACATGCTGGCGGCTCCGGGCCGGACGACGACCGGGCTGGCCCGCGACACCCGCCAGGGGCAGCTCGAACCGTGCCGGACCGATGACGCCGTCGCCCGGGCCGCCGCCGGGCTGCGCCGCATCCTCGACGAGCACGGTCCCGACTCTGTCGCGTTGTACGTGTCGGGGCAGATGTCGATCGAGGCGCAGTACCTCGCCAACAAGCTGGCCAAGGGCTTCATTGGCACCAACCAGATCGAGTCCAACTCGCGCCTGTGCATGGCCAGCGCCGGCGCGGGCTACAAGTTGTCGTTGGGCGCCGACGGGCCGCCCGGGTCCTACGACGACATCGACCACGCCGACGTGTTCCTCGTCATCGGGTCGAACATGGCCGACTGCCACCCGATCCTGTGGCTGCGCCTCCTTGACCGCGTCGCCCAGGGCGCCCGCCTCGTCGTGGTCGACGTCCGGCGGACGGCGACGGCCGACAAGTCCCACGTGTTCCTCCAGGTCCGCCCGGGCACCGACCTCGCCCTCTTGAACGGGTTGCTCCACCTCGTCGTCGCCGACGGGAACACCGACGATGACTTCATCACCGAGCACACCGAGGGCTGGGAGACGATGGGACCGGTGCTGGCCGACCACGACCCGGCGACCGTGTCCGCCGTCACCGGCATCGCCGAGCACGATCTGCGACAGGTGGCGACGCTCATCGGCACGGCGACCAACTGGGTCACGTGCTGGACGATGGGGCTCAACCAGAGCGTGCAGGGGACGTGGAACACCAACGCCATCTGCAACCTCCACCTGGCCACCGGCACGATCGGCCGCACCGGGAGCGGGCCGCTGTCGCTCACCGGGCAGCCCAACGCCATGGGTGGACGTGAGATGGGCTACATGGGACCGGGTCTGCCGGGCCAGCGGTCGGTCCTCGTCGACGACGACCGCCGCTTCGTCGAGGCGGGCTGGGGGCTCCCGCCCGGGACGCTGCGCACCGACCCCGGCCGAGGCACGATCGACCTCTTCCGCCGGATGGCCGACGGCGCCATCAAGGCGTGCTGGATCATCTGCACCAACCCCATCGCCTCGGTCGCCAACCGCTCGACGGTGATCGCCGGGCTCGAGGCGGCCGACCTCGTCATCACCCAGGACGCCTTCGTCGAGACCGCGACCAACGCCTACGCCGACATCGTCCTCCCCGCCTCGATGGCCGCCGAGAGCGACGGGGTGATGGTCAACTCCGAGCGCACGATGACACTGACCCCGGCGGCCGTCGACCCGCCCGGCGCAGCGCTGGCCGACTGGGACCTCATCGCCCGTGTCGCCTGCGCCATGGGGTTCGCCGACGCCTTCGCGTACGCCTCGGCCGAGGAGGTCTTCGACGAGATCCGCCAGTTCTCGAACCCGGCGACCGGCTACGACCTCCGTGGCATCAGCTACGCACGCCTACGCGACCAACCGGTGCAGTGGCCGGCCCCACCTGGTGGCTCGCACCGCAACCCGACGCGCTACATCAACGACGGCATGAGCCAACCGCTGTTCATCCGATCCGATGGGTCCCGCCCGCGGCTCGTCTTCCCGACGCCATCCGGTCGGGCCCGGTTCCACGCCCGGACCCCATCGGCTGCCGGCGAACAGCCCGACGACGCGTTCCCGTTCACGTTCAACACGGGCCGCGTGCCGCACCAGTGGCACACCATGACGAAGACCGGCAAGGTCGCCAAGCTCGCGAAGCTCGACCCGGCGCCGTTCGTCGAGATCCACCCGGACGACGCGGCCCGGCTCCACATCGATGACGGCGACCAGGTCGAGGTCGCCTCGCGACGTGGCCGGGCCCTGGTCCCGGCCCGCCTGACCGACTGCGTGCGGCCCGGGTCGTGCTTCGCCCCCTTTCACTGGAACGACCTTCACGGCGAGTACGCCAGCGTGAACGCGGTGACCGACGATGCCGTCGACCCGACCTCGCACCAACCCGGGTTCAAGCAGTGCGCCGTCTCGTTGACCAAGGTCGCCACCGCCGCCACCGTCACAACCAAGGTGGCGACGCCCGAACGGGCCGAGCCGGCCACCATCGCCGCGCCGCCCGTCGCCGCCGACCCGGTCTTCGATGCCCGCCAGCGGGCGTACCTCGCTGGTCTGCTCGCCGGCGCCCGTGCCGCCGGAGCGGCGCCGGGGGTCCCGACGTTGCCCCCGACCGCTCCATTCAGCCCGGTCGACGCGTCGTGGGTCGAGGGCTGGCTGGCCGGGATGCTCTCTCGCTCCGACGACGGCGGCGGCCCAATAACGACCAGACCGGTCCGGACGGTCGACGTGCTCTGGGCCTCGCAGACCGGCACCGCGGAAGCCCTCGCCGAGCAGATGGCGGTCCGTCTCGACGCCCTCGGGCTGGGCGGTCGACGAGCGCCCATGGACCAGGTCGACCCGGGGTCGCTCCGGGCGGGATCGGACGTGCTGCTCGTCACGAGCACGTTCGGCTCGGGCGAGCCGCCCGACAACGGCGCCTCGTTCTGGCGCGCCCTCTCGGCCCCCGACGCCCCCCGCCTCGACGGGATCCGGTACGCCGTACTCGCCCTCGGTGACTCGTCGTACGCCGACTTCTGCGCCCACGGCCGCCGGCTCGATGTCCGGCTGCAGGCGCTGGGTGCCCAACGGCTCGTGTCGCGAGTCGAGTGCGAGCCCGATGTCGACACCGTGTTCGCCGGGTGGAGCACCGACGTCCTCGAGGTCCTCGTGCAGCCGAGGCCCCGTGATCCCGAGATCCGGATCGGGACGGGATCGAACCGCCCGTTCCACACGGCCGGTCACGGCGACGTCCCGACGCGGTCGACTCCGACGCTGGCCCGCATCAGCGCCAACCGGTTGCTCACCGGGCCGGCAAGCACCAAGGAGGTGCGTGAGATCGTCATCGACACCGCCGGGACCGCCATCGCCTACGAACCGGGCGACTCGCTAGGGGTGTGGCCCACGAACTGCCCCGACCTCGTCGCCGAGTGGATCGAGCTGATCGGGGCCGATGCCGACCACGTCGTCGAGCTGGACGGAGTCGGATCGCTCTCGTTGGCCGGGGCGCTGCGAGATCACCTGGAGATCGCCCGGGTCACCCCCGCCTTCATCCGCTTCCTGGGCGAGGGCACCCGGGACCCCGAGCTGCGCACGCTGGCCCGGTCGGGCGATGCCGATGCCGTCGCCCGGTGGACCTGGGGTCGTCAGGCCGTCGACCTGGCCCGTCCGGCGGCGATCACCGCCGATCCGCAGACGTGGGTCGACGTGTTCAAACGCCTCCAGCCGCGGCAGTACTCGATCTCCTCGAGCCCGCTGACGCGGCCGTCCGCCGTGCACCTGACCACCTCGGTCGTGCGCTACCGCGTCGGTGAACGGGACCGCAAGGGGGTCTGCTCCACGTTCCTCGCCGACGCCCAGATCGACACCCTCGTCCCCGTGTTCGTGCAGCGCGCCCGCCACTTCCGCCCGCCGGCAGACCCGTCAACAGCGGCCATCATGATCGGGCCCGGCACGGGCATCGCCCCGTTCCTGGGGTTCCTCGACGAACGACGGACCCGCGGCGACGACGGTCCGAACTGGCTCTTCTTCGGCGAGCAGCGGCGCTCCAGCGACCACTACTACGAACGCGAGCTCGACGACTTCCGGGCTGCCGGTGTGCTGCACCGCCTCGACCTCGCGTTCTCGCGGGACCAGCGCTCCAAGGTATACGTGCAGGACCGCATGCGCGAGTACGGCGCCCAGCTGTGGGCGTGGCTCCAGGACGGGGCCCACGTGTACGTGTGCGGCGACGTGCAGCGCATGGCCCGCGACGTCGACAGGACGTTGCACGACATCGCCGCCACCCACGGCGGTCTGTCGAGCGACGCCGCCGCCGACTACGTCCGGACTCTGGCGACCGAACGACGCTACGCCCGCGACGTCTACTGAGCGATGGGCAGGTCGGCGACCTCCAGGACGCAGCGATAGCCACGTCGAGGGATGGCCACGATGCCGTCACCGAGCGGGCCGAGCTTGACCCGCAAGCGGGTCACGGTCATCTCCGCGGCGTGGTTGTCGGAACCGGTATCGATCAGCTCCGACTTGGCGACGACAGCCGGAGATCGGCGCAGGAGCACCGCCAGCACGTGGGCCTCGCGGGCGGTCATCGTCGCTGTTGCCCGGCCCTCGACCGCGACGGCGAGACCCTGGACGCGGGCCGTCACGCCGTCGTGTGACAACATTCGACCGCGCTCGGCGAGCGTGGCGACGACCGCCTGGACCATCGCCCCCAGGCGGGCCCGGGTCGGCTCGATCACGTGCCGGCAGCCGTGACGGACCAACGCGTCCGCCGTCACCGGCCCGACCGCCACCGCCAACCCCTGACCGGGACCCGGACCCGACAGCGCCTTGGCCACGGCCTCCTCGTCCGGCGACAGCTCGAACAGGTTGTCGACGGCGATGGCCGAGGTGAACGTCACGGCATCGAGCCGCCCGGCCAACAGCGCGCCGATGAGCCGCTTCGCCGGTTGCACGTCGTCCGGGAGCGTCCAGCGGTAGACGGGCACCTCGACCACCTCGGCGCCCAACGCCTCGATCATCGTCGCCAGGCTGTGAGGCAGGTCGACACCACCGTCGCGCTGCACGGCGATGCGCTTCCCCGCCACCCCCAACTCGGCCAGGTAACGGACGATCTCGGCCCCCGTCTCCTCGGGTGCCTGCCACGTCACATCGAGACCGGCACCGATCGCTGCGCTGCGGGCCTTCGGCCCACGGGCCAACACCAGCGAGGCCACGGCGGCGCGTCGCAGGTCGTCGTCGATGCCGCCGATCTCGGTGACGCCGATCCACGACCGGGTGCCGACACCCGTGGTGAGGACGATGCAGTCGACAGGATCGTCCAGGATCCGCTTGGTCGCCGCCAACGTCGCTTCGATGTCGTCGAGCGGCACCGACTGCATCACCGAGCCCACCACCACAGTCGCCCCGCGTTTCACGAGCATCTCGGCCTGCTCCGCGGCTCGACGATGTCCGGTCACACCGATCGTGAACCCCGTCAACGGCTCCATACTCCTTCGAGTCTCGCCGCATCGTGTTGCCGGGCTGTTTCCTACGGAAGTCCGCTCGATCACCGCCGCCGCGCCACCCGGTCATCAGGATCGCTGCACCGTCCATGCGGAAAGCCGCGGATGAGATCCTGCAGAGGTGGCGCCAAGTCCGTGACCGCTCGCTACGAGCCGGAGACTCGCTCCTTGGCCCGATTCAAGCGGAGTCGTCCGTTGCGTAGCTGTCGGCGGCGTCGTGCGGTGTTCCGAGCAGGCGGTCGATCGTGCATCGCGAGTTGAGGTCGCTGCGCCTCGGGCCGTGGTCTCTGACGCCGTGTTCATCGACTCCGCCGCCAGCTCCACCGATTCCGCCGTCGTCACACCCGGCCGCAGGCCATGATCGAGGCGGTCCTGGTTCCGCCAGTTGTAGATCGTCTGATCCGACACGCCGAGCTGCGCGGCGATCTCGACGACCGGCCTCCCGGTCTCGATCAGATCGAGCACCGTGCGGCCGAACTCGACCGGGTACCTCCTCGGCACGATGACCTCCTCATCAGTGCCCCCGATTCAAGTACCCCGATCGCGCGATCGCCGGGGCAGACCACTTGGAGTGGTATGCGACGCGCGTTATCGGCGATTACGTCCCGAGGCCCGAGGCCCGAGGCCGAGACGGCCGACGTTTGGCGACGGGGTTTGGGGACGCGGTCGTTGCTAATCATGAGCGCTGCGTCGTAGCAGACGGTGTCGGGGCCGCCCGCCTGGTCCCAGCTCGCGGAGGCTCGAGGTCGCCCGTGACCGGGGGATCACGTCACGGCGGCGATGGAGCGGTCACAATGACCGTCGACTCGTCGAGTGATGAAAGAAGAGACGTGATGTTTGCGTACGACTACCCGTTGATGGGTGCGTTTTGGACGATGCTGTGGTTCTTCTTGTGGATCGCGTGGATCATCTTGCTGTTCAAGGTGTTCGGGGACATCTTCCGCAGCCACGACATGGGCGGCTGGGCCAAAGCGCTTTGGTCGATCTTCGTGATCCTCGTTCCGTTCCTCGGTGTCTTCGTCTACGTCATTGCCCGTGGTCACGGGATGACCCAGCGCGACGTCGAGCAGGCCCAAGCGCATCAGCAGGCGTTCGACGCTTACGTGCGGGATGCGGCAGGCACGGGCAGCACGGGCGGGATTTCTGACGAGCTGACCAAGCTGGCCGACCTCAAGGAACGTGGCGCCATCACCGACGCCGAGTTCGCCGACCAGAAGGCCAAGCTCCTGGCCTGAACGGCGCCGAGGTTGGGGCGGGTGGTTGCGACCCCGAGCCCGTTCGCCGATTGGACGTCGGGATGAGCTGGCGCCATGCTGTCACTCATCGGGGTGCGGGTCGGGCTGTGCCACGGACCAGAGGGGGTTGCGGTGAGTGAGGCTGAGCTGGACGAGTTGGGATCGGTCGACTTCCTGGTGGTCGAGTTCCCTGCGGGGAAAGCGAACTTCAGTGGCGAGATGGCGGCCGAGCTGTTGTCACTCGTCGATGCCGGCGTGATCCGCATCTTGGACCTGTTGATCATCACGAAGGATGTCGACGGGACGATCGACGCGTTCGAGGCCGATGACTTCGAAGGTCTCGATGAGCTGCGGGTCCTGGAGACCGAGCTGGCTGTCCTCCTCGCTGAGGCTGATGTTGCTGACCTCGCGGCGGCGATGGAGCCGGGCAGCGTGGCTGGTGTGCTGGTGTGGGAGAACCGGTGGGCAGCACCGTTCGCGTCCGCGGCCCGGCGGGCAGGCGGTCAGCTGGTCGCCAACGGGCGGATCCCGATCCAGGCGATCGTGGCTTCGATGGAGGCCGATGAGGCCTCGATGAGTGAAGGAGAATGACATGCCTCTCGGACGTGGACGAGTTGGACGGCGCGGCGTGATCGGCCGCCCGGTAGCGCGCACCGCTGCTGTTGTCGGAACGACGGCGGTGGTGGCTCACGGGGTCCGTCGGCGAGGCGACCGCCGCGAGGACCGTCGTG
The DNA here is from genome assembly GCA_040507575.1 of Ilumatobacteraceae bacterium. GTDB lineage: Bacteria > Actinomycetota > Acidimicrobiia > Acidimicrobiales > Ilumatobacteraceae > JALZMG01. The sequence goes on along the minus strand of JBEVOM010000083.1, from coordinate 10,349 downwards.
ACGATCGCGGCGACCGTCGCGACGACCGCCGCTGACGGAGCAGACCTTGAGCCGCATTGGCTGATCGTCAACCTGGCGGTCACCCAGCCTCCGGCGTCGGAGGCGGACGTGCCGACCCAGGCTGATCGGCGAGGTCGTCGACGTGCCGGCAGCTGGCGATGGGCCACCCTCGGGTTCGTGCCGCGCCAAGGCCACGAACTCGGTTTCGCTCATGCCCACGACGTCGGACGCGACCCGCCCCCGAACAACGCAACCGCTCCCGGGTCTGCCGGATAGCGATCGATCGCCGGTGATGGACTGCGGTAAATCGTCGGTGAACGTGAGTTGAACTCGCAGCGGCCGGTTATCAAATGGCGCAGGACACCTCCGACGCGCTCTCTGCCAGCCTGGTCGAGGCCTTGACACCTCAGCGCTGAGCAGCCGCCCGTGACGTCCAGGCAGATGCTCAGGAGTGCGGCTTGCCTGCCTCGAGCTGACGCACCCTATTCGACCCTGTCAGCGTCCTGGTCTTACGTATTGACGTCGACCGGCTTACAGGCCATCTGGCGCTTCGGTGCGGCGCGTCCGGTCGATCAGTCGCAGTCGGCGAGGGCTTCGAGCATGCCGTCGTAGGCGGCCAGCGTGTTCCCCCGAACTGAGGAGCGGGCGTCTTGGATGCTGCGAACGATGACGTTGACGTCCTGGCTGCCGGCGCTGCCTCTGGCCATCTGGGTCAACTGCTGGTTGATGTCCCGCAGATCCTCTCGCACGTCACGGCCGGTGAATCGGACGAGGTCGTCAAGCTTGTCGTTGGCACGGTCGATGTGACGTTGCGCCTCATCTGCGCTGTCGGCGTCCTTGGCCTTGCAGATCTGTTCGCCGGCCTCCTTGCCCTTTCGTTCGGCCCGCGCCTCGGTAGAGCAGCCGGTCAGGCCGACGGCGGCTGCAACGGCGACGATGCTGACGACTGCGGGTCGGAGCCTCATGCCGCGACCTCCGCTGTCGACCGGCGCACCTGGAACGCTGAGACGATCTCGGCGACGCCTCGCACGATCGCACCGACACCGACCCAAATGATGAGGAGCGCAGCCGATCGGCCCGGATAGCCGAGCGCCCAGACCCCGAGCAGAATCTGGATGAGACCAGCGACCAGGGTCATCCACCAAAGGTCGAGCTCATGTCGGACCGCCAACGCCATCGCGAAGTCGAACGTGCCCTTGAGGATCAGGAAGAACCCGATCAGTGATGCCAGCACCGTGAACGTCTGGAACGGGGATGTGAGCGCGGCGACGCCACCGACTACGAAGAGAACACCGAGGAGGATATGCAACCACTTCCATCCCTCCATGAGACCGGCCTGGACGAACTCGGCGACACCGCCGAAGATCAGCCAGAAGGCGATGAGATAGCCGATCGCGACGGCCGAGTCGAAGTCGCCTTGCAGCACGAAGATTCCCAGCAGTATCCACAGCACCCCTGTGGCGAAGAGCATCCACCACCAGCGGTCAAGCGCTGGTTCTTGTCGCGTCGTACGACGAACGGCCGTCATGTTTGATCCCCCATCGGGAGCGACAATACCCCGCGGCAAACTCTCGCAGGAGGATGTGGAGCGCATGTGTCGACTCAGCGTCCGAACCTGCGTCGCCTCCGCCACGTGAGAGTGGCTCGTAGGTTCGGCGGCCACTTCGTCGTGTCGTTAGCGATGGCGGCGCCGCACACGCCGCCGCGGGTGCAACAGTCGCCTGAGATGCCGGGGCCCTGCCGGGCCGCCGCGAGGGATGAGAATCTTGCGTCGGGTCTGGTGTGCTCGGTTCGGCTTGGTGCTGTCGTGCCCGTCTGATGCCAGGGGCCTTCCCGGCACCGCGACGTGTTGCTTCGAGCACGACTTACAGCTTCGTGGATCGGTTGGCCCTGCCAGATCCTTCCAGCGATGCAGGAAGGTTCGATGGACGTGATCGTTGAGCGGTGCGCCGGCCTCGATGTCCGCAATGACGAGGTGGTCGGCTGCGTGCGAACACCGGCGCCGTCGGGGCGGGGACGGTCCCTACTCACCAACGACTGCGCAAATCACACCTGCGGTACGCCGTTCGATCAGAGACGCCCGGCGACGGTCACGGGCAGGGCATGCCGGCAACGCCATGCGCCGTCGCCGCCGTCGCCGTCGCGGCCGTGTTCTCAGCGACGGTCCGCAAGGAACTGCGCGTAGTTGCGTGGCGAACCCCGCACGCCGAGTTCATGAACGAGCAAGCGAAGGTCGCCCAGGCTGCTGCTCTCGACCCCCAGAGAACGGTACCTGCCCCCCTGGGTCCTGAATCGGACCTCATCCACGGAGCAGGTTCCGATCCGGAACAGGTGGCGTGCCTTGTGCACGACTACCAGCTGGGTCGGCTCGCCTCCCGTCTCCAGGATCTCGACCAGCTCACCGGCGCGCACCGCTGCGCCGAGTCGTTGCGGCGAGCCGGCCACTCCGAGCAGATCTAGTACGTCGCGGAGGCGTTCTGGTCCAGCCGGCAACGACGCGTCGAATTCGGTGCGCCATCGCTCGAACCCATCGACGGTTCGTTCCTGCAACGTCTTGAGCTTCAGCGAGTTCTCGCGGTGGCGAACCTTGAGGTTGATCTCCTCCGAGCCGGTCAGCATGTAGACGTCATGTTCGTAGAGGACGCTGCGTTCGGGATCAATCGATGAAGGAGGCAACCCGGCCGCGTCCAAACTCGGCAGCTGTCCGGCGATCCATCGCAACTCCCAGACGTCGAGTGCCTCCATCAGCGGAGCATCTTCGCAGGCCCCGGTGCGAACGGACCGGGACCCGCCGCCACCGACGAAGGTGGATGCCGGCGGCGCCAGCGCCTGCGCCGCCTAGCTGTGATGACCGGGGACGTTGTCCCTGGCGGGGTGGCGTGAAGCGGCGGGGTCCTCGATGAGGTGAGCCCTCCGAGTGACGCCGTGGGTCTTCCACGACTCACGCTTCGCTCAGGAGGGCACGTGGCGCACGCGAGACAGCAGCACCCCAACGCGGTGCTGACCCGGACCGGTCCGGCACGGGTGGTGGCCTGCGTCATCGACAACGGTTGGTCAATCGATGCACCGTCGTCGTCGCAGTCGACTGGCCGGTTCGTCGTAAGGTGGATCGCGAGCGTGAGGCATTCACGGCTGCACCTCGGTCGCGAGTATGAAACGCTCATCTGGCGACTGCTGTTCGATCGGAGGCCGAGATGGGGGACGGTGCTCTCGAGGGGACCCTGACCCGTCAGGCAATGCGGACGCCTCGGGCGGCGGCGATCGCCGGGATCATCTTCGCCGTCCTGCTGACGATGACGTTCGTCTTGATGCGCTGGGCGGTGCGGGGCAACGCGGCTGCGAGTGACGACTGGGTTGCCAATGGAGCTCGCCGCGATGCGTTCATGCTGGCGTTGAACTTGTTGCCGTTCGCGGGCATCTCGTTCTTGTGGTTCATCGGGGTGATCCGAGATCGCATCGGTGCCAACGAGGACCGGTTCTTCGCCACGGTGTTCCTGGGCAGCGGCCTGCTGTTCATCGCCATGCTCTTCGCCTGTGGAGCGGTGGCAGGAGGTCTGATCCTGGCCGTGGGTGCCGACGGGGGGAGCGCGACGCCTCAGTTGTGGTCCTTTGGCCGCCGCGTCACGGTGGACTTGCTCAACATCTACGCATTGCGAATGGCCGCTGTGTTCACGATTTCGACGACGTCCATCGCCGCCCGGACCGGGCTCGTGCCCCGGTGGCTGGTGATCATGGGATTGGCAACGGGCATGGTCCTTCTCCTCACCGTTGGCCGCCTTCCCTGGACCGAGCTGATCTTCCCGCTCTGGGTGTTCGTGCTCAGCGCTCACATCTTGATCACCACGTTCAACGCCCAGCAGACGTCGCCCTGATCTCGAGAACGAGGGGGCAGTTGGGAACGTGTCGAGGTGCTTCGTCCGTGCGACCACGGCCGTAGCGCCTCCGCGCGTCCACTGGCTCCTGCGTTCGCGATCTTGCTGCGGGCAGGTGGCCGTCGTAGGTTGCCCTTGGTCGCGGCGACTTCTCGCCATGGTCGTTCGGGGGTGTCGCGCATGCGGGGCTCGCGGGGAGATGGGGGAACGGATGTCACATCTCGTAGACGTCGGACCGGTTGAGCGCTCGGCGCCAGGACCTTATGAGCGCTCCCGGGATCGTCCTACCCCGCGTCTCGAGTTCGGTTCCGCGACCCTGGGACCCTACGGCTGTAGTGGCGCATTGAAGACAACCTGGCGCTCAGGTCGCGCCCGGCGGGTGCGGCTGGCATGAACGACGACATGCGGCGGCCCACGCCGCTCCAGAGGATCGCCGCGATTGCATCGGCGGCGTTGATCGTGGCGGTCGTCGTCGTGACGATCGTGCGGGTCGCCGCTGACCCGTGGCGGGCCCTCGTCGAGCTGGTGTTGTTCGTGGCCTTCGTGGTCGCCGGCTGGTTCGCCCTCACCCGCTCGGGCGCGGAACGGGTTATCGCGATCGTCGCCACGGTGATCACGCTCGTTGCCCTGGTCGGTGTCGTGATCGGCGCCGATGGCGCCGCGTTCGTGTCGGTGCTCGTCAGGGTGGCGGCCATCGTGATGGCGGTGGCGCTGGCCCACTACGCGCTCGGCGTCACCGTCCGGGCGCTCTCCCAGGCCGATACGCCCGGCACGCCGGTGCCAGCGGCACAACGTGGGGTGCTGTTCATGAACCTCAAGTCGGGCGGCGGCAAGGCCGAACGGTTCCACCTCGTCGACGAGTGCGCCCGACGCGGGATCCGTCCCGTCGTGCTCGAGCCCGGCATGGATTGGCTGCAGACGGTCCGCGAGGTGGCGGCGAGCGATGTCGATGTGCTCGGCATGGCCGGGGGCGACGGCTCGCAGGCCATGGTCGGCACCGTCGCCGCCGAGTTCGGCCTACCGATGGTCGTCGTACCGGCTGGGACACGCAACCACCTGGCCCTCGACCTCGGCCTGGACAGGAACAACGTCGTCGGTGCCCTCGACGCGTACGGAGAAGCGGTTGAACGCACCATGGACCTGGCCGACCTGAACGGCCACGTGTTCGTGAACAACGTGTCGCTCGGCCTGTACGCCGCCATCGTGCGCTCCCCGGACTATCGCGACGCCAAGGTGGACACCACCCTGGCGACGCTCCCCCAGGTGCTCGGCCCAGGCACGGCCCCGTTCGATCTCCGCTTCACCGGTCCCGACGACGCCCAGCACACCGCCGCCCACGTCATCCAGATCTCCAACAATCCCTACGGCAAGGGCGCCAGCCGCACCCGCCTCGACACCCACCAACTCGGTGTCGTGGCGCTGGTACTGGACCGCAGGGCCGGACCGGCCGCCTTCTTGGCCGCCCTGGCCTCGGGCCACCCCGAGCGGTTCGGCGGGCTCACCTCCTGGGCGACGCCGACGTTCGAGGTGACGTCCGGCGGTCCGATCGACATCGGCCTCGACGGCGAGACGATGGCCATGGACCCGCCGCTGCGTTTCTCGGTCCGGCCGACCCCCGTCCGTGTGCGTCTGCCCAAGCATGCCATCGGCTACTCGCCGGCGGCACGCAAGCTCGGCTGGGCCCACAGCGTGCGTCGGCTCGGGCAGGTCGTGCTCGGTCGACCCGCCCCATTCGACACGCGGACCTCCTGACGAGGCTTGGTGTCTCTGACGTGATCGTGGGAACCTGCCTGGAACCGGGTGAGCCTGACCTCCAGCGCGCCGTAGTCTGCCCATCCGGGCGAGGACCGGGGCCCGTGATGGAGGCAGCACGATGATGAGCGCACCTGCAGACAGCGTGGCGCTGCCGACCGATCCGCGGCTGCCAATCCTGTTGGCGATGGCGATGTTCGTCCTCGTGGTCGACACGTCACTGATGAACGTCTCGATCGCAGCCGTGGTCGATGATCTGGACACGACGGTGAGCAGGGTGCAGTCGGCGATCGCCTTGGAGGCGCTGGTGTCGGGGCGTTCACATTGATCGGCAGCAAGGTCGGCGACTTGATCGGCCGCAAGCCGGCGTACGTGCTCGGGTTGTTGGGCTAGGCGGTCGGCGCGACGTCGATGGCGTTGGCCCAGAGCGTCACCGCGATCGTCACCTTCTGGGCGATCGTGGGCGGGCAAGATGCAAGAACACACCCTCGAAGCCGCAACGGACCAGGATGCAGTTTCCGCCAGCGAATGCAGGATGTCACCACCTCCACTCAGCGAGCCCGGCGGGGGAGATCGCCAAGCTGGCCGAGCTTGGGAGACCGGCGTGATCAGCGACGTCGAGTTCCAACAGGCCAAGGCCGAAGCCCTGTCCTGAGGCGATCCCGACCAGGCGACGCGACCGGGCCCGTCACGCTCCAGGATTCGACGGATCGTGACTTGAGGGCCAGCCCGCCCTCGTCAATCCGGACCACGACTCCTGGCATGGGCCGGGGCGAGGAGCGACGGCGGCCTGAGCTGCTGTACCAGCAGACCGGGACGAACACGAGGCTGCCAACCGCAACGACTGTCGTGGTCGGCAGCGTCATCGCCGAAGGCCGAGCGGCCAGCGACTGCTCAGGTCCCGCTCGTCGTCGTTGCGCCTCCGATTGGGCAGGCCGCGAGATCAGGGTCGCCACACTGGCTTGGACCGTCGGGGCCTGCGGCTTCGCCTCGTTCAGGATCGCGTGCACCGCCTGGTCGTCGGGAGCGTCCGTCAGCGGATCTCGCAACGTGTCGACCTGCGTCTCCAGGTTCTCCCACTGGGCCACGGCCACCTCCCCAACCGTTACGAATTCGGCTGCCTCGATCGCCTTCCGGCCCTCGTTCATGGGCACTTGATACTGGATCAAGGAACTCTGCGGACAGCCGAGGGCCACTCCCCGGGTGACACCGAGCCGGACCTACCAGCCATGATCGAGGGCGATCGGACGCTCACCACTTCCAGCAGCTCGGAGAGCAGGTCGTCCCTCGAGCCGGATGCGGACGCCGTGGCGTCGAGCACGACGGTGTGCGGTGACTCACCCAAATCGGGAAGCTCGTATCGGGGTGACGTCGTGCCTGGATGGCGAACATCTGGTGGGGCCGCTGCAGGCCGACGCGGCTGGATCACGAAGCTGCGAACACCTTGGACCCTTTGTCGCGGCGTGGGACGATGGCGCATGGGAGAGGACGGGAAGGGTCGGACGGCCGCGATCGAGCGAGTCGTCCCAGGGATTGGTGCGCTGCGCACCTACGAGCGGCGGGGGCTGCGCCCGGACGTCGTCGCCGGGATCGTGCTGGCCGCCATCCTGGTCCCCCAGGGCATGGCCTACGCCGAGCTGGCCGGGCTCCCCCCGGTCAACGGTCTGTACACCACCGTCGCCTGCCTCGTCGGCTACGCGCTCATGGGGCCGTCGAAGATCCTGGTCCTCGGGCCCGACTCCTCGCTCGGTCCGCTCATCTTCGCCGCGATCACCCCGCTGGTGGTCGCCGGTGACGACCCGGCCACCGCGATCGCCCTGGCCGGGATGCTGGCGATCCTCGTCGGCGTCATCGAGGTCGGGCTCGGAGTCGGCAAGCTGGGTTTCGTCGCCGACCTGCTGTCGAGCGAGGTCCAGGTCGGGTACATGAACGGGTTGGCCATCGTCATCATCGTCGGCCAGCTCCCGAAGTTGAGCGGCTTCTCCACCGACGCCGACACCTTCATCGGGGAGGTCCGCGAGTTCGTCACCAACTTCGACGAGCGCGACACCACGGCGCTCACGCTCGGACTCATCACGCTCACCGTGCTCCTCGTCCTCCCGCGGTTGACCCGCCGGGTCCCTGCCGTCCTCGTCGCCGTGGTCGGCGCGACCGTCGTCACCGCCGTGTGGGACCTCGACATCGCCACCGTCGGCACCTTGCCCAAGGGCCTGCCCTCACCGGCGGTGCCGTGGACCAACATCAGCGACGTGGGCCCGCTGCTCATCGCTGCCGTCGGCATCACGCTGGTGTCACTAACGGACACCATCGCCCTGTCCACCTCGTTCAACGCGCGACGGGGCGAGCCGGTCAAACCCAACCGCGAGATGATCGGCATCGGGTCGGCCAACATCGCCGCCGGCTTCTTCCGCGGCTTCGCCATCTCGGCCAGCAGCTCACGCACGGCAGTGGCCGAGCAGTCCGGTGCCAAGAGCCAGCTCGCCGGCCTCGTCGGCGCCGGCGTCGTGGTCCTACTGCTCGTCTGGTTCAACGGCCTGCTGGCCAACCTGCCGAACTCGGCGCTGGCCGCGGTGGTCATCGCCGCAGCCATCTCCCTCGCCGACGTCTCGCTGCTCACACGGGTGTGGCGGTTCCGGCCCTCAGCAGTGCTGCTGTCGCTCGTCGCCAGCGCCGGCGTGATCTTCCTCGGGGTCCTCGAGGGAATCGTGGTCGCCATCGTCCTGTCGATCCTGCTGTTCTTCCACCGGAACTGGTGGCCGCACGGCGAAGTGCTCGGACGCGTCCCCGACCGGGAGGGCTGGCACAGCGACGCTGGCGGCGACAGTTTGACGCAAGTGCCCGGTGTCGTGGTGTTCCGGTGGGAGGCACCGTTGTTCTTCGCCAACTCCGGCCTGTTCGCCGACCAGGTCCGCGAGCTGGTGGAGGAGCGACACCCGGCGTGGGTGGTGCTCCAGTGCGAGGCCATCACCGACATCGACGTCACCGCGGCGGGCGTGCTCGAGCGCCTCGACCAGGAGCTCAACGCCAAGGGCGTGCACCTCGCCTTCGTCGAGCTGCGCACCCGCCTTCGCGACCTCGTCCATGATTACGGGCTGCTCAACACCCTCGACCGGGACCACTTCTACGCCTCGATCGACGAGGCGCTCGCCGAGGTCGGCCGGCACCCGAACGACGAGGTGCCGACGCGGTGATGAGGTGAGAGAACGGGCAACGTGCAGGTGGGCCATCGGCGGCACCCGGGTGGGGCCTGCAAGAGCTCGTCTGGATCAACCAGGCCCCTGAGATCGCATGGCCAGCTCCGGGAACAGCTCGCGACCATCCCCAGCGCAGAGACTCAGGATGCTGAGTCGTCCTACCGCGGCGCCGAGCGTCTCTCCGATTCGCCCGCGGACCACCTCCAATCGGCGGGGAAGGGACGAACTCGGATCGGCGTACGACTTGTGCCACGCGAGCCAGTCGGTCTTCGCGCCGGCAGCCTGCGCTCCATCACACAAGCGGCCGAGTCAGCCATCGGCGCAGACAGGTGCTATCACGGGAACACCAGCCGGGGATATCGGGCTCTACGCGTTGAACGCTGGGGGCGTGGTGATGGGTGCCGGCTGATCGGGATCCACCACGCGTGTCGGAGGCCTCGTCATTCTGCGGATTGCTGAGTCTGCAGATGGGAGGCCTCCGACGTGAGGGACGGTAGCGACGATGGTTGAGCGCGGTCGCGCTGGTGGGCATGGACGGGTTCGCCGTCACCGCGCACGTGAATCGCGATGGCGAGCTGTGGCTCGCCGTGGAATCGACTGCCGATCGGGGCGTGGTGTCCCGGCTGCGGCGTGCGGGCGACTGGCAACGGTCGCCGCAGTGTGCTGATCAGGGACCTGCCGATCGCTGGGACACCGACGGTGCTGGTGTGGGCCAAGCGCACGTGGCGATGCCGCGAGTCGCAGTGTCCACGAGGGTCGTGGTCGGAGTGTCAAGGGCGGCTGAGTTTTGACCCCCCGGCATGCTGTCGGTGCTCACTATCGACGTCGCACGGTCCGGTAATCACTGCGCCGTGAGCGCTGAGCGGCGCCTGGAACCTCGGCAGTCTTGCGGACCCGCGGGCGTGTCCTCGAAGAACGGGGAATAACGCGAGCTGCCGCGTCCTGTACCGCCGGCTCGAAGGCGGTACTACCGAACGTCCGGCGTCGTCGTTCGGTCACCGGCATGGGCGCTACCGAACGTCCGACGCGACGTTCGGGCATCGGCAGGGTTCGGCTCGAGCGCTGAGTTCTGGCTTGCGGACGCTCGCGCCTGGCTACGCGGTCGGTCGGGCGAGATCTCGCCTCGGTGGGCGACACCGACCGGCAGAGTCGGCGGTGCTGGTCTGAGGCTGTTGGTTGCTTCGGCTCGCACCCGCTGGGATTACGCGAGCAAGTTGTGGGAGCGCGAAGGGTCAGATGTCGACTTGTGTGCCGACTTCGAAGACCTGGTTGGAGGGCAGGTTGTAGAAGCGAGCGGCGCTCGCTGACCCGCGGTTCAGCACGACGAAGAGCTCCTCGCGCCATCGAGGCATCTCGCCTTCGGGGATGGACGACACCGTTTCTCGACCGATGAAGAATGTGGCTTCGTCGACGTCGAGCGGACGTCCGTGGAGGTGGACCTGACGTAGTTCGGCGAGGACGTCGTGGTCATCCATGTACCCGAACGTGATGACGATCTGGAACACACCCGATCGCACGGACGTCACGGCCA
>JBEVOM010000082.1:0-21590 GCA_040507575.1 Ilumatobacteraceae bacterium | reverse complement strand
CGCGCACGCGCGCAGATGCACATCGACGTCGTGGCGGCGTGGTGCAGGCGATCGGCCTGCCCGTCGCTACCCGGTGATCAGGTGACGGAGCGCCTGGCGGCCGCGGGCGACCCAGTCGTCGAGGACCCCGTCGTCGTTCCAGGTGGAGTCGATCAGGTAGAGGCCCGGGAGCGGGCAGCTGCAGCCGACCTCGGACAGCACCGGCTTGAGCGTCAGCTCAGGGGCCAGGCTGTGGTGGGCGGAGCCGCCGAGCATGAGCGCGATCGAGGTAGTTCCGTGTAGCTCGCCGGCCGCGAACTGCTCGAGGAACAGCTTGAGCAGCCCGGTGTAGGTGGCCTTGAACGTCGGCGACGCGAAGATCAGGAGGTCGGCGTCCAGCACGCGCTGCTTCGCGCTCGCAACGGCCTCGTCGCCTGGCGTCAGCAGTGCCGGGCCGAGCTCGGCGAGCTCGATCACCTCCGCGTCTGGCTCTCCCGCCAGCCGCTGCGCCACCGCTTCGGCGGCCTGCCGGGTCCGGGAACCCGTTCTCGGGTTGCCCACGACGATGACGACGTTCACGAGGTGCTCCTCATCAGAGTGGTCGACACTCCCCGAATGACGACTTGACCGGTCAGAATTGCCACCGTACCGTTCGATCAACCCCAACTCCGACCTGAGCGATCGGTCATTGGAGACGCCGTGACGTCCATCGGGATCTCGCTGATCTACCACCCGCCGGCGCCGCTCCGCGCGTCTGGTGCAAGGTGATCGCCGGATGACGGGCCGCGACATCGGGCTCTCGGTGCTCGACCTGGTCCCGATCGCCAGCGGCTCGACCGCCCGCGACGCGCTGCACAACACCGTCGACCTCGCCCGACGGGCCGAGGCCGCCGGCTACCTCCGCTACTGGATCGCCGAACACCACCTCAACCCGGGCGTCGCCGGCACATCACCCGCACTCGTCATCTCCCTCGTCGCCGCCGCCACCGAACACATCCGCGTCGGCTCCGGCGCCGTGCAGATGGGCCACCACACACCCCTCTCGGTCGTCGAGCAGTTCGGCATCATCGACGCACTGCACCCCGGCCGCATCGACCTCGGACTCGGACGCTCGGGGTTCCGCCGCGGGACAACACCCCCACCAGCCCGCCCCACCGACGCCCACCACACCCCCGAAGGACTGCTGATCCCGGCACCGTTCTCGTTCACCCACCTCGTCGGATCACCCCGCTTCGCCCTCCAAGGCGCCCTGCTCCAGCAACCCAACGCCGAAACACCCGACTACGTCGACCAGCTCGACGACATCCTCGCCCTCATCGCCGGCACCTACCACGACACCGCCGGCACCCACGCCCACATCGTCCCCGGCCAAGGCGCCACCCTCGACGTGTGGATCTTGGGCAGCAGCGGCGGCATCAGCGCCACCGTTGCCGGCGAGCGGGCCCTCCCCTTCGCCGCCAACTACCACGTCGCACCGAGCGCAGTCCTCGACGCCGTCGACGGATACCGCCACTCGTTCCAACCGACCGACCGGCGTCCCGAGCCGTACGTCGCCGTGTCCGCAGACGTCGTCGTCGCCGACACCGACGCCGCCGCCCGCGAGCTGGCCACCGGCTACGGCCTCTGGGTCCGCGGCATCCGCAGCGCCGACGGCGCGATCCCGTTCCCGACACCCGACGAAGCCCGCCGCCACCACTGGACCGACAACGACCGGGCCCTCGTGCAGGACCGCGTCGACACCCAGTTCGTCGGCTCACCAACCACCGTCGCCGACCAACTCGAGATCCTCGCCGCCGCCACCGGCGCCAACGAGCTCCTCCTCACCACCATCACCCACGACCACGCCGACCGCGTCCACTCCTACGAACTGATCGCCCACGAATGGACGAACCGCCACCCGACCCCCACCGAGCTCAACGGCGATCGTGACGGGGCGCCGGCTCCTGCCGCTGCCCCCGGTGCCATCCGACCCCGCTGACGTCCTGTGGCCACGCCACGATCAGGGGGTCGTCAGTCGACCTCGTGGAGCGCGCCCGTCGTCACGTCGTAGACGAAGCCGCTGACGCGATCGGTCCGAGGGATGAACGGGCTGGAGCGGGCGAGCGGATCTCGTCGTCGGTCACGACTCCCCCGGCGTCGCGGGTCACGTGCGCATCGCCTTCCTGGAGCCCGAGTGCGCCGTACACGTTGAGCCGGGCATCCATGCAGGCGACCACCGCGACCTTCTTGCCGGGCGGTAGGGGGAGGTCGCCCTTTGTCGAACGCGGCAACGTACGCCGCGTTGTTGGCCACGAGCTCATCGGTCACCGTCATCGTCCGCCCTCCTGCTACCGGCCATCATGACTAGCGTTGTCAACCAGCTTCGTCGTCTATGAGCCGACACGGCTCGTCCCGGCGGGTCAGGCGCTGAGCCTCATGTGGGCGCCTCGCCCGGTCGAGGTGCCGTTGACCGCGGCGTCGATGAGGTCGACCAGCTCGTCGCGGGTCGGTCCCTCGCTGACCGGCGGGCGCCAGCCCGACTCGTAGACAGCTCGGGCCAGTGGTTCGGCCGGTGCCAGGGACGCGGGCAGCTGCGTCATCGCGAGGAAGCCACCGAGGTGCCGTGTGATGCGCTCGTCAGCGCGGGCGGCGGCCACGATCGCAGCCGACGTCAACGGTCGGGTGAGGTCGATGTCGGCACCCTGCCACGACGCCACCACCTCGGCATCGACGGTGAGGTGATCCTGCACCCACGGTCGGATCCACACGTCGCACCACTCGCCGTACGGCGTGGCGACCGTGGTCGGTTCGGCGCCGTCGTCGAGCAGGCGCAGCAGCCCGTCGATCTGCATGCTGGCCATGGCAACACCGCGCCCGGCAGTCGGCGCGGTGGTGGCCACCGAGTCGCCGATCGCCACCAGGCCCGGACGGCCGCGTTGGGACCGGTACACGTTGCGCAGCCGGCCGCCGACCAGCACGTCACTGGTCGGCGCGGCACGTGCGGGGTCGGTCCAGTCGGCGAGTCCCGGGATGGCCCGACATGCTGCCTCGAACGCGTCGACGCGACGGAGCACGCTGAGGTCGATGTCGGCGGTGGGGCGGACGATGACGACGGAGAAGTGGCCGTGCTCGTGCGGGAACACGTACGCCTGGTACCCGTCGAGGATCCCGGCCCACGCGACCGGGCCGGCCATCGGACCCAGCCCGGCCCCGCGGTGACGGCGGTAGCCGCGCGTGACGTAGGCCATCCCGGTGTCGCCGCCGGCGCCCACCGTGGCCGAGGTAGACAGCCGTGAGGCGCGCCCGCCGGCATCGATCACGAGGTCGCCCTCGACCAGGTCGCCGCCGACGATCACGCCGGCCACCCTGCCGGCACGTTCGACCAGACCGTCGACGTGGCCGACCTCGAGCGCGAGCCCCTCGACGTCGGCGGCGGCGCGGCGCAGCGCCCGCTCGTACGTCGAGCGCCGCGAGCGGACGCCGACGAGTGGGGCGGCGCCCGGTCGGGGCAGGTCGATCGGGACGGCACCGAGCTCGACCCACGCGGTCCATGCGTCCGGCCACTCGGCGAGCAGCAGGTCGCGCACTTGGGGGCGGAATCCGTGTGGGTGCCCGAACTGCATGACACCCCGACGGTGCCACGAGCCGTCGGGTGCCGGTCCCGGATCGCGCTCGATCGCAACGACGCGGTGACCACGGCGGGCCAGCGCGGCTGCGGTGGTGAGGCCGGCAGGTCCGGCGCCGACGATGATGACCTTCACGACATCAGCCCTTCGTTACACTTGAGATGTGTTGGTTACACTACGAGTGTTGTCAAGTAGTTCGACTTCAAGTACGTGTGAGTGGTCGTGACGGTTCCCGGTCGGCCCTACCGTTCGACTCTCCGTGACGAGCAGGCCCAGGCGACGCGCCGGCGGATCGTTCGATCCGGCGGCGAGCTGTACGTCGAGAACGGTTATGCGTCGACCACGATCGATGCCATCGCGGCGCGCGCCGAGGTCAGCCGGAAGACCGTGTTCACGTCCGTCGGCGGCAAAGCAGCGGTGCTCAAGTTGGCCTTCGACTGGGAGCTCGCCGGCGACGACGAACCGGTCGCCATCGCCGACCGGCCCACGGTGCGCCGCCTGATGAGCGAGCAGGACCCGGCGGTCCTGACCGCCGATTGGGTCGCGATGAACGCCGCCATCGCGGGGCGACTTGCTGCCCTTCATCACGTCCTGGTCGTCGCCGCTGACGCCGACCCGGAGGCCGCCGCCCTGCTGGCCACCACCGAACGCCAGCGCGCACAGGGCGCCCGAGCGTTCGTGACGCGGCTCAAGAAGATCGGTGGCCTGCGACCTGACCTCACCGTGCCCCGCGCCGTCGCGATCGTCGAGGTGCTGATGGACCCGATGCCGTACCGCCGACTCGTCCTGCTGCGCGATTGGACGCCCGAGGAGTACACCGAGTATCTCCAACGGATGGCGGCCGCCGCTCTCCTTCCGTGAGCCCAACCCGCGCCGGCGTCGACGGCGGGCCGGCAGCGTTCCTCGGATCTCACGGAACCGGCGTTCACGACCCACGTGGACCCGGCGGCTGGTATCGTTCCCAATGTCGCTCGAGTCCCTGGTGACGCAGCATGCCTGCTGCAAGTCACGGGAGGCTCGAATGAGTGAACGGCCCGACGACCTGAGTGCCGCTGGTCCTGACCTGTATCTCGGTCGATTCGACGTACACGTCGACAGACACGGGGTGGCGAACGTCAGCGGTGAGCTCGACCTGCGAACGGCCCCGCTGTTCGCGATCGCGCTCGATCGGATCGCCGCCGACGGCGGGATCATCTGTCTCGACTTCTCGGACCTCGAGTTCTGTGGGACCGCCGGCATCAACGTGCTCGTTGCTGCCGCCCGCATGCTCGGCACGCGGGGCCGGATCGTCATCTACGACCCGTCACCCACGGTCGCGCGGATCATCGGCATCACCGGCCTCCACCACCTCGTCGAAATCGCCGTGGGCCGGATCACCACCACGCGGATCCCGCCGGGCATCGAGGCCGTCGAACGTGGCCCAGGACACCGACGGGGCACGGCACGTGCGGTCGCGTCGATCCCGTGCGCCGCGATCACGGTGCCCCGGTTGTCGTGTCACTCCTCTCGATCGATGGCGCGGAGCGGCGACGCCGACGGACACCGACTCACCGTCGTGCTCGAGCGTCTCGCTGACGACAGAAGGCGCTGAGCCCACGACGCGCACCCGCGTCTCGGCGGGTGAGCGTCGTGTGATGTCGTCAGCTTCGTCCTGGACGATCGTGGCGCGTGGGGGCGGTCGGCGCCCCTGCCTGAGCGGCGCTCGTCGCTGCTGCGTCGCTGCGAGCGATGCGCCAGGTCATGTCCTCGATCAGCGATTCGGGCAGCGTCACGCCGGCGGTGAGAGCGGTGATCAGCTCGTTGCCGGGCAGCCGCCCACACGACGGTGTCGCTCGCTGCCACCACGGTGGCGGAGCGTGGTGCCCGACGCCGCATGAGGTCACCCTGTCGACGCAGCCGTACCGGACGCCCGACGCTGCTGTCGCGCCCGGCCTGGTCGGCCTCGGTGAGCCGTCAGGTCGACGTTCTATGGTACGTCGATGTTCGAGGTCGCGACGGCCGTCGCCGGCATCGTGGTCGGCTACCTCACGGCACTCTGGTTCGAACGGCGCGCCCTGAAGGCAGCACGATCCGAAGCGAACGAGCTCCGCATCCAGCTCGACGAGCTCCGCGCCAGCGTTCTCTCGATCGGCGGCCCTGGGGAATCGCCCTCACGTCGAGCCGGGCTTGCCGCTGAGGACGCTGACGTGGTCCTTCGCTGGCTTCGATCAGTCCAAGACGTGAACGGACGAGTGAGCCGCATGAGCATCTACTCCTCCCTCATTCAGCGCGGTTATACGCGTGACTCCGTGACAGCCGAGATCGCGCGATTGACAGAGCTCGGGAGCATCCGCGCCGTCCCAGAGGGCGTCGAGGTCCTCGAATGAACGTGATCATCGGCGTGGACTCCGGCGGAACACGAACGTCCGTCAAGATCATCGCCGGCGACCCGCCTGGACTGGTGCTGCAATACGAGGCGCTGGCCACGCTCGACGGGTCCTTGTCCCCCAAGCAATATGGCGAAACGCTGCGAAAGGTGCTGGCTCGCGCCGCCGCTCAGGTCCTCGAGCTGCCAGGGTGCTCGGTGCACCTGTTCATATCTGCGGCCGGGTTCTCACCTCCCGTCAGACACGAGTTCTTGACCGCGTTGCGAAACGTGATGCCCGATCTCTTGGGTGACAGCGTCGCTGCAGCCGGCGCCGCCAACGACGGCGTGAGCCTGATGCTCGCGTACGAGAGCTCGCTCGCGGTGATTGCGGGAACGGGATCGATCGTCCTCGTCCGATCGCCGGAGGGGTTCCGCCAAGTCGGTGGGCATGACTGGGTCGCCTGCGACCAGGGCTCGGGATTCTGGATCGGCCTCCGGTCGATCCGGCGAGCGTTCAACGATCTCGACCAGGGCGTCGACTCCGTGCTGTTGCAGCGGTTGTACGAGCACTTCGGCCTCCCGCTCGATGACGACGAGCGGCTCGTCGCCAAGGCGTATGACCTCGCAGTCGCACATGCGAGCATGAAGCGCGAGATCGCACGGTTCGCCGCATCGGTGTGTGGTGCGGCCGAACGAGGCGATCTCGTGGCCCAGGACATCGTCAAGGCCGAAGCGGAAGAGCTCGCCGACCTGACGATCAGTGCTGTCCGGCGCTTTCCGCCGCCAGGGGTCACCGCCGATCTCACCGGTGTGCTGTGCGGTGGCCTCCTGTCGAACGAGTTCTATCGGAAAGCGTTCGACAACCAGGTCGCCATGCGGCTCAGTTCGACCAGTCCCTTGACCGCAATTTCTTGGCGCCAGGTGAACAACGGGTTGGACGCCGCCGTCGTGTTGGCTACCAAGTTGGCGAACTCAGACTTGGAGTTCATGAGCATCGACGAGGATCACCGGCCCGTCGTCGTGCACTTCTGAATCCTCCGGACAACCTCGGCGTTCTCGGCTACGGACCCGTCGATGGCCGCTGGTCGTTCTCGGATGTCTCCAAGGGTGCAGGTCTGATCAGCTGTCGTTCGATCCGGCGGGCGATGGTGGAAGCGAGTCGATCGGTGAGTGCGGGCGAGAGTCGGTGCAGGTACCAGAGGGCGGCGGCGCGACGGGGGAAGACGACGATCATCTTGTTGCGGCGGACGGCCTCGAGGGCGTGGCGGGCGTAGTTGTCAGCGTCGATCGGCCGTTGACGGACGACTTCCAGGTACTCGCGGGCGGTGACCGGACGGGTCGCGGTCGATGGGAGGTCAGCGATCTGGGCTCGGTCGAGGATCGGGGTCTCGACGGCACCTGGGCACAGCACGGTGATCGCGACGCCATGGCGGGCGGCCTCCGGGCGCAGCCCGGTGCTCAACCCGACGACGGCGTGCTTGGTGGCGGCATAGGCGGTGACGAACGGTGGGGCCGCGAGTCCAACACCTGAGGCGGTGTTGATGATGTGGCCGTCGCGTTGTTCGATCATCGCCGGGTAGGCGGCCAGGACGCCGTTGACGACGCCGCGCAGGTTGGTGTCGATGATGCGGTCCCAGTGGGCGCCGGTCAGCTCGTGGGTGGGTCCGCCCATCGAGATGCCGGCGTTGTTGAACAGCAGGTCGATGCGGCCGTCGCGCGCGACGATGTCGTCGACGGCTGCTCGGACGGCGTCGCCATTGCGGACGTCGAGTTGCTGGGCCGTCACCGTTCCCGCGCTGGTGCCGCACGAGTTGGTGATGTGGTGCGCTGCGGTCGCGGCGGCATCGGCGTCGAGATCCGCGACGACGACCCGGGCACCCATCATGACGAGTCGTCTGGAGAGCGCGAGCCCGATCCCCGATCCCCCACCGGTCACCAGTGCGGTCCGACCGTCGAACGTGGTCGTCATGCCAGGTCCCTCTCTGCCCTCGGAAGGACTCGCAGTATGGACTGGAACCCCGGCGGGCCGACGACACGGGCGGGTGATCCGACCGGCCGGCGTTCTCCGAGTGTCATGGTGAGCGGGCCGGGGCCTTCGTGATGAGGGTTACGGTCCGGTCCTGCGCTCGTTGGTGACTCACGGCGTTCTTGGCCTGGGGCCTGTTGTCCGACCTGTCGTGACGGGCGTGGACCGGCAGGAGCGCTCCTGTCTCGAAGGGTGCCCGTTCCAACTCGACTCGGATCTGACGAGGCGCTCCTGCTGTTCCCGGACCCACCGGCAACCTCGAAGCAACCAGCAGGAGTTCTCATGATGTCATCACCCGTTGCGGGGATCGACCCGCACCAAGCCACGTTCACCGTCGCGGTGGTCGACGCGAACGGTGTCGAGATCACGCTTGACACGTTCGACAACTCGAGCGCCGGCTATCTCAGTTGGGGCTCGCACGTCGCGGTCGCTCTTTGCTGCTGCGGGGTTCGACGCTCGAGAGGTGCCACCGCAACGCTCCGCGCAGCAACGTCGCGCCCGGCGTCTGGCCACGACCAACACCGTCGATGCGGTGGCCACAGCACGGGCTCTGCTCGCTGAGCCCTCACTCGGTCCGGTGCAAGCGCTCGAGGCTGACGACGCGATGGTCGCCAAGATCGAAGCCGTCCTGGAACACCGACGGATGCTGGTCGAGACCAGGACGTCGACGTTCACTTCACCACGACCAGCTCACCAAGCTGCCCGCCGACATCCGTGATCAGCTCGGCTCCCACGGCAAGGTCGTGTCGCGCCTGGCCCGCCTCGGCAGGCTCGGGATCGATCCGGTGGGATCCTCCCTGCCGCGCTCGACGCCTGGGTGCCGCGCACGGGAGTGCTCCACGACGCGAGGAAGGACCCAATCAGATGACGCGGGGCGATAAACACCGGTTTGCGTCCGGTAGCGTAGGTGCGGGATCGCCAAGCGGGGGCAAGACAGGCGGTACTCGCTCAAACGCAAGGTGGGGATCGTGCCAAACAGTTCGGCGGTGGT
Source organism: Ilumatobacteraceae bacterium (assembly GCA_040507575.1). Lineage (GTDB taxonomy): Bacteria > Actinomycetota > Acidimicrobiia > Acidimicrobiales > Ilumatobacteraceae > JALZMG01. Next base: position 12,642 of record JBEVOM010000082.1, on the reverse strand, counting down.
GGCCTGATGTCGCTCGCGATCGTCGAGCCGAGGCCGACGTCCGATGAGGACCTGCTGCGGCGCGTGCGTCGCGGTGATGCCGGGGCGTTCGGGCTGTTGTACGCCCACCATGTCGCGGGCGCTCGGTGCCTGGCCCGCTCCATCCTGCACGGGTCGGGCGACGCGGAAGATGTCGTCGCCGAGGCGTTCGCGGCCTCGTTCGCGGCGATCACTCGGGGCAAGGGACCCATCGACGGGTTCGGCACCTACATCCTGAGCTGCGTCCGGCACGAGTGCTACCGGTCCTGGCGCAAGAACGGCCGCAAGCAAACCGCTGTGCAGCCCGCCGCGTTCGACCAGCGTCCGGAGGCTGTCGGCGACCTCGACGACTACGCCCGCCTCGACGAGAACGATGTGCTTCAGGGTGCTTTCGACACGCTGCCGATGCCGATGCGCGTCGTGCTCTGGCAGACCGAAGTGGAAGGCGCATCTCACGCCGACGTCGCCAGGATGACGGGCTCCACCGTCCAGGCCGTGGCGACGATGGCCATGCGGGCTCGGCGAGCGCTGTCGAGCAACTACTTGCAGGCGCATCTGGTGTCGACGGCACCCGATCACGACACGCCGCAATGCCAGCAGGTGCGCAACGACCTTGCGGCGATGGTCCGGGGCACGGCAAGCGAGCGGCGACGACGCGACGCCATGGCCCACCTGGCCGACTGTGCCTCGTGCACGGAGGCCCATGGGGCTTTGGAGGCTGTCAACCAGCGCCTACGCAGCGCCTCGCTGGGACTGCTCCTGGCCGGGGTCACGCTGCGGCGGATCGTCCACGTCGGCATCAAAGCTCGGGCGGTGGCGTGGATCGGTGGTTCGGTGACGCCGATCCTGGCCGTGACCGGCATGGCGCTCGTCGGAGTCGTCACGCCGACGTCGTCCAGCCAGCCGGCGTCGCCGCCGTTGATCGTCGCGGTGGCCCCGGCCGGGAACCCGACGCCGACCGACCTCGAGGCGCCTGTCGACACCGCACCCTCGGTCATCGTGGGGCCAGCGAGCGGCGAGCGGGTGCCGATGAGGACGCCCGCTCCTGAGCCGGCGGCACCGGGCGACCAGAACGTTCCGCGCCGCGACGCCCCGAACGACCCCGTGGTCGTCCCGACGATCACGGAGCTCCTGACAGGAGCGACGGCACCACTCAGTGCACCCGCCACCAGTCCGATCGACGCTGTCGTCGCCGGGCTGCCGCCGATCACCATCCCGTTGGTCGACGATCTACGTGCGGCCACCGTCCCGTTGATCACCATCCCGCTCTCGATACCCGGGGTGCAGCCACTGCTGCCGGCGGTCGACACACCCGGCCTCGACGATCTGGGAGCCGTCCTCGGCCCGGTCGGTGACGGGCTCGGGTCGGTGGGCGTGCCGGGCGTCGTCGCGCTGACGGACGTGGTACCGCTCGGCGCTGACGTCGCGCCCGCAGCAGACCTCCCGACGGGTCCCTGAAAACCGATCGGCCCGGGGGCGCCAGCGCCCTGCTGCGGCGCGTCGATGCCGGTCCAGGAGAAATTCCAGCGAACCATGCCATGATCGGCGGGTTGCTGACTGTGGAGGGGTGTCCGATCCATTCCGCCCCGGAGGTCCCAGTCATGACGCACAAGCCCATTCAGCCCGCCCGTCAGTTGCGAAACACAGTGGCAGCCGCCGCCCTGATCGCTGGGGTGCTCGTCGGCACGGCGGGCACCGTGAGCGCCGGACCAGGAGATGACGGGCTGCTCGACCTCGACGTTCCCGTCTCAGTCACGGGCAACGCCGTCAGTGTGCTCGGCCTCATCGACGCTGCGGCCGTGCCGATCCCAGCTCCGACGACCTACTCGACCGCGGCAGGCGGACTCGTCGACCTTGCCGCGCCCATCACCGTCACCGGGAACGCGGTCAGCGTCGGCGGCACCAGCGCCGGCTCGACCGCCCCCGCATCCCCGGTCCCACCGGCTCCTGCGGCAGCTGGTGATGCCACAGGCGCCGTCGACCTCGCCGCGCCGATCACCGCATGCGGAAACGCAGTCTCCGTGCTCGGATCCAGCGACGCCTCCTGCGCCGTGGCCCCGCCGACACCGCACACCGTCGATCCCGCTCTCGCCGACGTGGTCGCCCCGGTGACGGCGTGCGGCAATGGTGTCGCCATCCTCTCCGAGGCCGAGGCCACGTGTTCCGTCGGCGCGCCGACCGGGGCCGGCGCAGCTGGCAGCTCCTTCGTGCTGGCCGGCGTCAACGCCCCGGTCACCCTGTGCGGCAACGGCGTCGCCGTCGCCGAGGAGGCCACCGCCACCTGCGCCGACCCCGCCGGCGGACCAGAGATGAGCGGCGCCACCCTCGCCGTCATCAACGCCCCGATCACCCTGTGCGGCAACGGTGTCGGTGTCTTCGGTGCGGCCGAGGCTTCCTGCCCCAGCCGCTCCGCAGCCGCCGACCCGACCGGCGCCGCGCTGATCGTCATCGACGCGCCGATCACGGTGTGCGGAAACGGTGTCGCCTCGGCCGGCGAGACCTCCGCAGCCTGCAGCGCCGCTACGCCGGCCACTGACTCCGCGACCGCCGACGACTCCTCGATGTCTGTGACGGCCCCGATCACGGTGTGCGGAAACGGTGTCGCCGTCACCGGTGACGCCCGTGCGACCTGCAGCGGTTCCGACACGGCGATCACCACCGCCGCTGCGATGGCCGCCCTCGCCACCGTCAACGCCCCGGTCACGGTGTGCGGCAACGGCGTCGCGGTCGCCGGTGAAGCCGCCGCCTCGTGCGCCGGCCAGTCGGACGGACCCGCCATCGGTGGGGCACTGGCCGCCCTCGCCGCCGTCAACGTTCCGGTCACGGTGTGCGGCAACGGCGCAGCCGTCGCCGGAGAGGCCACCGCCTCGTGCACCACCACCGATGGCCACACCGCCACCGGCACCGGTCTCGCCGTCATCAACGCCCCGATCACGGTGTGCGGCAACGGCGCAGCCGTCGCCGGCGGGGCCAGCACCTCGTGCACCACGCCCGATGGGCGGACGGTCACCGGCACTGCCCTGGTAGTCGTCGACACGCCCATCTTCGTGTGCGGCAACGGTGTTGCCGTGGCCGCTGACGCCGCCGCGTCATGCCCGGTGAGCTCACCGACTGACGCTGCCGTGAACGCCGCGGCGGACCCGGCGGACGTCACCACCGGGCAGATCGGCGCCATCGAGTTCCTGAGTGGTCCGGCGGGCGATGTCGATTCAACACCCGCACCCCTCGCCGGAACCCAGTCCGCTGGGCGGAGCAGCCTGGCCCTGCCGATCACCGGAGCAGCAGCGCTCGTCATCCTCGCCATCGGCGCCTACCTGCTGCTCTTCGGCGGTCTGGCCAAGCTCATCGCCCGTCGACACGAGCCCGGCCATATCGCCGCCGACAGCTGACCAGGTCCACCCCACCTGTCCGTACGGAGCCACCGCTCACCTGAGCGGTGGCTCGGTACGTTGCGTCCTCGACGGCTCACGGCCCCTTGTCCGTCGTGCATCGGGACCGTCTTCGACCTTCGTTGGCGGGTCCGCAGGATCACCGTGCGCGGCACGTCGGAGCGTTCCTTCGGGATCGTCGCCCGGCCGCGCTCGTTGTTCGCTCGTCGCAGCGCTCGAGGCCGCTCGCCAGCTCAATCTTGCCGTGTGCTCCGAGCAGGACCACGCCGCAGCACAGTCGACTGACTGCTCTCGGTGCGCTCGTCAGGCAGCGACGGGCATCGTGGCGGCCGGCTGGCGCTCGACGAGCAGCGGCTGCGCGCCGAGCGCGATGGCCCAACCGTCGCGGTCGACGGCAAGCGGCCACGCGGCCCCGACCGGCCGGCGGATCTCGGCGACGAGATGACGCACCCCGCCGTACTCGACGATGTCGCCTGCCCGGAGTTGATCGGCTGCGATGACCACGTCGGAACCCCCTTTCGCGTCTGTCCGATGTACGAGTGACGAAGGAACTCGGTTCGCGTCATCGGCCTTTCCGACATCGTGCGCCGCGACGGTTGGACGTCGCATGGAGACCGCGTGATGAACCGCTGACCGGCCGCCCGTCGACGTCACCGTGGCGGCTTGCGGAGCCAGTCCTTCCAAAGCTCGACGCCGGCGGCCCGCCCGGGCGCCGGATCGGCACCGTGCTCGAAGCGTCGCCGCCACACGGCGCGGTGCGCGTACTCCCTGCACGGCGACACCGAGACGAGCTCGCCGCCACGGGTCCGTGAAGATGATCCTGCCGCCGGCCAACCACCCGACTGACGAGGCCGGTCCGGCCGGGGCCCGCGACGAGCTGGATCGGACTGGAGGGCCGGTCTTGCGGTCGCCGAGCGGACTGCGCGTCATCCCGACCTCGTTCGTACTGGAGCGGTGGTCGAGCTCAGCGTCGACGCGAGCAACCGCCGAGGCCCTGCGGGCCGAAAGCCGCAGGTCAGCCGCCATTTCGGCCGACCTGCGGTTGGCGCGCTCGGAGGGAGTCGAACCCCCAACCCTCTGATCCGTAGTTGACTCCCCGGGGGTATCCGGGGGTGACCACGGTTGACCGCCTTTCACACGGTTTGCTTCTCACGCTGCTTCTCACGCCACTCCACGTGGCAGACTGTGGAACACGTGACGTAAGGGGAACGACCGTGGCCAAGCGCAACCTGACCGTACAGCTCGACGACGATGTCATCCACCGCGCCAAGGTCACCGCCGCCAAACGCGGGACCTCCGTCAGCGGGCTCGTCACCCAGGAACTCGAACGGCTCGCCGACGCCGACGACCGCTACGAAGACGCCCACCGCCGCGCCGAACGAGCGCTCGGCCGAACCGCACCCCGCGGTGGGCGCCACTGGACCCGCGACGACCTCCACCAACGTTGACCGACCCAGCGAGGCAGGTCGTGTTCGTCGACACGGACGTCCTCGTCTACGCCCACGACGCCTCCGAGACCGCCCGCCAACCCATCGCCCAAGCCGTACTTGGCGACCTCTGGCGCAGCCGCTCCGGCGCGCTCAGCACCCAGGTCCTCCAAGAGCTCTACGTCGTCGCCACCCGCAAGTTCGACCCGCCCATGTCGCGCCGCGACGCGCGTGACCTCGTTGATGCCTACAGCAACTGGCAGCTCGTGCAGATCGATGTTCCCCTCATCCTCGCCGCGTCGCAACTCGAGGAACGACACACCATGTCGTTCTGGGACGCCCTCATCGTCGAAGCCGCCCGGCGCGCCGGCGCAACCCGGCTCGTCACCGAAGACCTCCAGGCTGGGCGGTGGATCGCCGGCATGCTCATCGACAACCCGTTCGCGTCAGCCTCATAATCGTCGGTCGCAGACCAACCAACCGCGTGGACGCCCGATCGATCCCACTTGCGACAGGTTGAGCACAACCGTCGACCGGAACACTCGATCCTCTGCGTCGTCGACCGGCGAAACGGACCGCCGACACCGGTGGCGGTCGCCAGCTTGCCACTCGTCGTGGACGTCGGCGAGGACGGCGCCAGACGAGGCGGATCTCCCAGGCGACCTGGGCGATCTTGCCACCCGACGCCTCGACCATCGCGACGACCTCGGCTTTGAACTCAGGGGTGAACTTCCGGCGCGTCCGGCCGGAACCCTCACTCGTGGACATGGACACTCCAATCCGGGCTCATCAGCCCTCAAGGTAGGTGTCCGTCAAACGGGGGGAACCTCACGGTGTGGGCGGCGCCGAACCTGGTGCTGCACCCCCTCGTGATCACGAACGCACAGATCGTCGGGATCGACCTGAACGCCTCACCCACTGGATCGTGGTTCCGCCAACGTTGCACCGAGCTCTCACTGAGGCCGACCATCGCACCGATCGCTTCTTCGTGCTCAGGCCGGCGTACGTTCGGGATGCCACCCAGCGATGGCGAAGCTGACAGTGGCGGGGGCGACCCGAGCGAGCGGACGGGCCACCCACACCACCTGTGCCGTCACGACTACGGCTGGACCTCCGCCATCCGGAGGGCGGCGATGACGGAGGCGATCGGATGCGGGTCGCCCGCCCGGGCGTGCTCGACAATCCACAACAACGAGCGCATCGACAGACGGTGGTCATCCCGCCACTCGCTCACGATCAGCGGATGAAGCTCCATGACGAGACCCCTCGAGCCTTGCGATCCGGTTCGCGTCCAGGGTCCGGGGAGCGCTCATCAGTCATCATTGCGCATCACAGCCACGTCGTCCAGGGGTCGGGCATCGACACGCCTGCGATGGCCCGCCTACGGACGCGCAGCCGGTCGATGAGGGACATTGTCACTGCACCCCGGATAATCCGCTCGACGACGGCTCCGGAATGTCCACGGAGACGACTTGCACGACATCGAATCCGTACCCCGGCGTCGTGGAAGCCCGACGCTGAAGGTACCTGCGCTGGGCAAGCCGAGGCGCCAGTGCGCGGCCCTGGACTCTTCGAGGAGAGCTCGTGTGATCGCACGTTCGCGGCCGGCGCGGCTCGTGCAGCGTTGTCGACTCCTCGGCCGCCTCGACCGCGGCATCGACGAGAACATCGGGCACCCGGGCCAGGCCGCAGCCGGCGTCCGCGCCATGGCCTGATCCATCACGGCCGTCGAACACGACGGTCACGCCGAAGTGCTTCGCCTCCTCCTTGACAACCCACAGACCGTCGTCGCAGGCGGTGAAGACGTCGCCACAGACCTCCTCGCACATGCCGTCACCGGTGCACAAGTCTGATCGATCCAGACCATCAGTGTCGTGGTGTCGCGTCCTTCAGTGCACAGCACGGTCGACCAACGGCCATCGGCGACACGAACGGGACCGCGGGGGTCGCGATTTCAGCGCCGGCCCTCCGGCACCGACAGCGACGGCAGCAGGCTCCGCCGCGACGATCCCCGCCGCAGCGTGCATGATGCTCGGCCGCTCGCTGCGCTGCGGCGTTCCGGGGAGCGGCCGCGCCTGAGCGTGAGGGGTTCGTCGGCGGATCATTCGACGCTTCGTTGAGGCCGCCGGTGGCGGTGGCGCGCTCAGGCGTCGTCGGCGTTGGCGTCGCCACTGCGGCCGTGCTTCCAGTAGCCGCGCACCCAGGCGTGGAGGCGCGGCAGCCCTCGGTCCTCGAAGAGATGGCGGCGGATGCGCTGCACCGCCGCGGCCTCGCCGGCCGCCCACACCCGAGTGTCGGCGCCGATGTTCGCTCCGCCGACGGCGACCACCAGCGCCTGACCAGGAGACGCCACGGGCGGTAGGTCGCACCACGCGACGATCGCGCCCGGATGGTGAGGCAGTGCCAGCCGAGCGTCAGGGTGGGCGACCTCGATGTACACCTGCACCGGAGTCTCGGCGGGTATGGCTTCGAGCAGCTGGCTGACGGCGGGGATCGCGGTCTCGTCACCGGCCAGCACGAAGGCGGGCGCATCGGGATCGACGGTGTAGCCGCGGCCGGGACCTGAGACCGCCGCCGGCTCGCCGCCCCCGGCTGCCTCCGCCCACTGCGACGCCAGCCCACCGCTGTGAATGACGATCTCGACATCGAGCTCGAGGGCGCCGGGGTCGACGCGGCGCGGCGTGAACGTGCGGAGCGTGGGCCGTCGCCCGTCGGGCAGCAGGAACTCGTTGCCGTTCCAGGTCGGTATCACGAGGTCGTGGCCGGCGGTCGATGGCAGCAGCAGCCGCACGCTCGCCGCCGGTTGCGCGACAATCAGACCTTCGAGGTCGCGGCCTCCCACCGTGACTCGCACCATGCGGGGGCTCAAGCGCTCGACGCGGCGCACCGTCACACGACGAAACGACGGCGGTTCACGCCGGGCACGCACCGTCGTCGGGCTGCGCTCAGACGGACTCATCGCACCAGCGTCCCATGTCATGGCCCTGCGCCCGAGCCGTCCACGGAACGCGCCCCGACGATCGCTCACGGTCGGGCGTCCAGGTCGCACCGATCGAAGGGCGGCCCGTCGCGCCTGCCGTCCACGTCGTACCCCAGTCCGTTGACGCACGTCGTACCTTGGTGTCCGTGCGCAACAAGTTGGTACTGGGTGCCGCGTTGGTTGCTGTGATGCTGCTCGGCTTCCAGCAAAGTGCGATGGCCCAGACGGCACCGCCTGGCTAAACGGGACCGAGCGGGCCGATTCCGCTGAACCCCGCCCACCAAGACACCGGGGGCAGCGAGTTCACCCAAGAGTGCACCAACGCCGTCCCGCCACCTGCACCCGGTGGCGTCCTGTGGCATTTCGTCCTGCCCCAGAGCGTGATCGAGTTCAACGCCGATGGCACCCCAGGACATCTTCGTCACGATGGTTGTCACGTTCGCGACGGCCGGTCCAGTCACGGTGGTGTTCCCCGCGTTCGGCCCCCCGAGCGACGCCCACGCATGGGTCTACACCGACATCGACGACACCTTGCTCAACGGCGTCAGCACGATATTCCGTGAGGACACGCTGCTTCGGTCGAATGAATCCTCGTTCAACCTCTCGCACACGTGTTTCGTTCCGGCGCAAGAGACGACGACCACGACGACCACGACACCGGTTGGCACCACGACCACCTCGGGCGGCACGACCACCACCATCTCGGGCCGGGTGACCACCACCACCACCACCATCGCGGGCCGAGTGACGACGACGAGCGCGTCGACCGGTGGCGCAGGTGGCGGCTCGACGACGACCATCCATTCCGGACTGCCGGTGACCGTTCCGAGAGCGCAACCGCCGTCGTTGCACTGGTTGCCCTCGCTCTCGGGGTGCTGATGACGATGCTCGCCCGTCGCCGGGCTTGAATCCGCTGACGTCCGAATCAGATCATTCCACCGAGGTTGCCGTCCCACTCGCCCGACCTGCTGATGCCCTGGAATGGCACGCTCAGGCCCCTGGCGGCTGCTGTTCTCGCGCCTCGTCGGTCGCACACCGAGTCGAACCGGGCATTCGGCGCCGATAGGTGATTGGGGCGGACGAGTGCCTGTGCGGATCGCGTGATCCCCTGGGACACCGCAACCGTGAACGACGGACACCTGCTGGCTCGTTGTCTCGGCCACCCGCTATAGATTCTCGACGTGAAGCTGCGACGGGTGCCCACGACGATCGGCCGAGAGCGGATTTGGAAGCTCGAATCCTGGATCACCGGAGCGGTGGGCGCGTTCGTCGCGCAGGTGCTCATCCGGGCGATCTACCGGATGATCCGCAAGGACAAGGCGCCATCTGCGGTGTTCGACTCCGCCAACAGCCGGTTCTCGTGGCCCGACGCTGCGGTGTGGGCGGTCGCTGGCGGTCTCGGCCTCGCCATCGCCAAGATCGTCAGCAGCCGCATCGCCGCTATCGGGTGGGAGGTCGCCACCGGCACACTTCCGCCCGGGGCCGAGGAGCAGACGGTCGGCTGATATCGGCGGACTGCCACCGGCGTGCTCAACGGACGAGTGCCGAACTGCCGTTCCGCGCACTCGGCTCCTGAGTAGCGGCGGGCTGATGGGACACGCCGGCACCGGCCGTCGGGCGAAATGGTGACCCAGGCAGCCGACGATGCGTACCGCGCCCGACCGTGCGCACCGAACGACGGAGCCGGCGGACGTGGCCCCCGCACCAAACGGCATCTCGGATGTGCCAGCCTCCGTCGTCCGCGCGAGCGGTGGGAGCGTTCTGCCGGCTGTGATGGCAGGGCCACCCGAGTCGACGTCGCTGCGTGCCCACTACTCCCGTCCTGACCGTTCGCGTCGCGATGCACTAATAGCCTTCGCAGCCGATTCCGTCGCCGTCTGCGTCAAGGTTGTCGGAGTCGTCTCCGTCGACTTCGACCTCGTGGCCGATGTCCTCGCAGTCGAGGTCTCCGGAGCCACCGCCTGACCGGTAGTCGGGGGACGCGGGAGTTCTGGCCGGGGAACTGGCGATCCATCGGAAGACGCAACTCGCTTGTGCGGGGGCTCCGTTGGCGGCCAGCACTGATGCGGTGACGGTGAAGTCACCTGGCGACCGGTACTCGTGCCAGTACATGTCGCGCTCGGCCGTGGCCTGGTTGTCTGCGGTGAAGTCGTTGCCGTCGCCGTAGTCGATGTACCAGGCGACGATCGGTGTGACTGTGTTGATGCTGTGGCCGAAGGTGACGAGCCAAGGACCGGCGCCGCGGGCGGGGGTGCCGCAGTTGAGGAAGATCTGTGGCGGGGTTCGTGGCATGGGCCGCGTTGTCGGGGGAGGCGGAGGGCTGGTGATCGCAGCAGCGGCTGCTGCGGCCTCGGCTGCTGCTGCGTCGGCGGCGGCGGCGGTGAAGAACTCGGCGAGCTGAGTCATCTGCCCCTGCATCGCTGGCTGGGCGACTGGGTCGGTCGCGATCAGGCGGCATTCGGCATTGAGTCCTTCCGCATTGTCCACATTGACTACGACCGACGTCGAGCGGTACCAGCCGATCCTCACCGACGCCGAGCAGACGGTCATGTCGGCGTGTCGATGGCAGGCCAGAACGGCGTCCGGATCGCGACTCCCGCCAAGCCCAATTTGGACGCCAAGGGGCGCTCGTGTGAATTAGGGGGCGAGTTCGGAAAGTAGACCCGCTGGCGTAGCGTGTCGCTCGTGCGCTGGGGCTTGCTCAGCGCGAGCAGATTGAAAGGTGCGTATCCGCGTGGCGCGAGAAGTGATCGAGAAGCTGATCGACGATCTGGACGGCTCCGACGCCACCGAGACCGTGACGTTCGGCCTGGAAGGCGCAACGTACGAGATCGACCTCAACAAGAAGAACGCCGCCGCTCTGCGCAAGGCGCTCGAGCCGTACGTGACGGCCGCTCGGAAGTCCAGCTCGCCAGGTGGTCGTCGCCAAGCCGCGCCAGCGGTGGCGTCGCGCGAGGTGCAGCGTGACTACGACATCGTTCAGCTGCGGGAGTGGGCCGGCAGCAACGGTGTCGCGGTGCCCGCTCGCGGTCGAATCCCGCAAGCGGTCGTCGACGAGTACAAGGCCGCGGGCGGACGATGACCCTCCGCTACACACCGGCCACAAGGCGCAGCCAGCTCCCGACGCGTCCGGATCCCGGCGTTCGTGGACGCGTGGGGGTTGGTATCCCCGGCTGGTATCGGATGGTCGGTCGGCGGGTCGGCGTTCAGTCTTTGGTGGCGAATGCGACAACGGCGTAGGTAACGTGGGGGTCGGAGTTCTTGCGTCGCCGGTCGTAGGCGGTGGTGGCACGCGGGTCGGAGACTCGGGCGGCGATCTGACGCTAGACGGTTGATGGCGAAGATACTGCGCACGTACTGCGGCAGGCCGGTTGAGGACGGCGCTGCGTATCGCACTGTCCGCGTGCTCAGCGGAGTTGAGCAAGCTGGCCCGCCGGTGCACCCTTTTGCCAACAGCTCGCTATCGCGGGTCCCAATCGCCCGTCACCACCCTGGTGGCACGACGAAGCCCCCGCCGAAGCGGGGGCTCCTCCAGATCTCCCGCTGGGAGAGACCTACTTGGTCGGGATGGCGTTGAACCGAATGGAGAACGTCTCCACGCCCTCCGGCGTGGTCGTCGTCTCCGTCAGGCTGCACTGCAACCCGCCGGTCTGCCCGCTTGTCCACTGCGTGTCGCTGAACGTCTGCGTCGGCAGCGTCGGGTCCGTCGGGTCGAACGACCCACTCACCACGACGTTGTGGGCCAGATAATGGATCCCGTTGAGGAAGCCCGACCGTCCGCCGACAATGAACGTCGTCGGCTGCCCGTTGCAGATGTACGTCTCAGCCTTGTCCTTCGGTGCCGCCCCGGCGGTGCTGCCCGCTCCGACCGTGACGATCGCCGCCACTCCAACCGCCAAGGCCCATCGCCTGTTCATGTGATGCCTCCCGCTCTGTTCTGCCGAGCGGCCTGCCCGCCCGACTCGCCAGGACAGTAACCGTGTAGTTGGTACCGCCTGGTCACGTCCCGCCCTCCGAGGCTCCGCCGCAAGCTCACCCGGACTCGCCCGCATGCCAGACCTCTAGATCGAGCGCCTTGTGCGGCTACCAGCCGTGTTGCGTCCGGCTGGCCTGCCACGATGACGCCGGTGTCACTCACGAGGGTCTCGCTCACGCCGTGCTACCGAGATCATCAAGCCGGCGGTATCGGACACCTCGGCTGCGTGGTATCGGACGCGATACACGGGTGTACTCCACCGGTTCGATCATGACGCTGCGTTCGACGACGACCGCTGGCGCCCAGATCCCGTTCGATCGCTCGTGGCTCATCGCTCGACTTGCAGCCCTTGGCAGCGGGAATGCCAAGCCGGACAGCGGGATGCGCTTGCGCATGCTCAACGCTTCACCAATGGAGGGGGACGAGGAGCCAGGTTCGTCGTCGTCCCGTCCGCGGCGACGACCCTGCGTCCTGGTGGTTGATCGGTGGACAGCTCCATCGTGGGGTGACGGGTAGGACCTGGAACGCCGGTACGGGCCCTGGGGTCAGGTTGTCAGATGTCGACTGGGGTACCGACTTCGAAGACCTGGTTGGAGGGCAGGTTGTAGAAGCGAGCGGCGCTCGCTGACCCGCGGTTCAACACGACGAAGAGCTCCTCGCGCCATCGAGGCATCTCGCCTTCGGGGATGGACGACACCGTTTCTCGACCGATGAAGAACGTGGCTTCGTCGACGTCGAGCGGACGTCCGTGGAGGTGGACCTGACGTAGTTCGGCGAGGACGTCGTGGTCATCCATGTACCCGAACGTGATGACGATCTGGAACACACCCGATCGCACGGACGTCACGGCCA
>JBEVOM010000211.1:0-26361 GCA_040507575.1 Ilumatobacteraceae bacterium | reverse complement strand
GCCGAGGTCGTAGCAGATGGTCTTGAGATCGCCGTCGGCGCCGTTGCCGCTCTCCTCGTCGGGCGTCGGCAGTGAGGTCGTCTCGCCGTCCTCGATGACGAACGGCCAGAAGCACTTGATCAGCGGCTGCTGCCCGTCGGCGACGTAGGTGATCGGCTGCGGGAGCAGCCCGCCGAGCGTCTCGTCGGTGATCCCGTGGTACGCGTCGATGATGTCCTGCGACGTCACCTCGGCGTCGGCCGGCGGGCCGCTGTCGTTCATCGTCTTGCGGAACAGCTCGAGCGCCGACCACGTGCTGGTGGCGGCCGGCGTGTTGTAGTCCACGGTCGTGCCCGAGGCCTCCATGGCATCACGGAACTGCTGCACCTGCGGGTCGTCCGCCCACCACGGGAACCCGTTGAAGCCACCGATCATCCGGACGCCCTCGATGGATTCGACGTCGCTCGGGAGCACCGAGTTGTACGACGACGTGTAGGTGCCGGTGTAGCCCTGCGTGCTGCACTCGTCGATCACGGAGTGGATCGTCGAGGGCGCCAGACCCAGGTTCAGCGCGTCGGTGTCTTTCCCGATCAGCTCCAGGCACGGTGCCTGGTAGCTCGGGTCGGCGGCGCCGACCGTCACGAGGCCCACGTAGTTGAGCCCGAGTGCCGGGCCGAGCGACGAGAACAGGGCGTCGGCCTCGGCGCACACCGGGACCTCGGCACACACCATCGCCCCGAAGTTCTCGCGCCCGTCGAGCTTGGCCACGAACATCGTCGTCGCACTCGTCGTCGGGCTGCTCGGCTGCTGGTGGAAGTAGATGTTCGGCCACTGCGTCGCCGCGCTGTCCTGCGGACGACCGTTCGCCGAGCCGCCGATGTACGGCACGTTCTGGCCGGCCAGGTACTCGGTGAGGGCGTTCTCCGCCGTGCTGTCGTTGATGATGACGGCAATGGCGCCGTCGCTCTCCACGACCTCGCGACCGGCCGCGGCCGCGCCCTCCCCGGTGCTCAGGCTGTCACCGGCGGCGATCGTGATCGGGTGGCCGTTCACGCCGCCCTCTTCGCTGTTCACCCAGTCCGCCCAGGCGTTGGCCACGTCATCGGCGGCCTGGTAAGCGGCGCCGGTGCGGCCCGTCTCGGAGTACACGACACCGATCGTGATCGGCGTACCGGTCGCCTCACCGGACGGCTCCTCACCCAACGCATCGGTGCCGTCGGGTGCCTCCGCGCCAGAGCTCCCGGTGGTCTCCGCCGGCGCGTCGGTCGATGCCGCAGTGTCGGTCGGGGCCGCCGTCGATGCCGCCGTGTCGGACGGTGCTTCGGTGGCGGCCGGTTCGGTGCTGGTCGAATCGTCGTCGTCGCCGCACGCGGCGAGGACCATCGCGGCGACGCAGAACGTAGCGAGCGCGGCTCGCCGGGCTGACCGGATCTTCATTGACTTCCCCCGTCTGGCCGATCGCCCAGACGACCTGCCGCATGTGCTTGCCCCGTAATTAGGTACAAGTTAACATTAGTAACACTTCGCTGGTGGATCAAGACCGGGGCGTGCCCTGGCGCGGTCACCCGGGACGGTGTGCCAGCATCATCTCGACGCCAGTGTGACCGTGCGACCGGGGGCGGACAACGCTCGCGACCGAGAACCGTGGGGGGTACCAGTGTCGTCCATTCTGCCGTTCGTCGTGGCCGGGATCGCCGCGGGGTCGATCTACGGCCTCGCCGCGACGGGGCTGGTCCTGACGTACAAGACGTCCGGGATCTTCAACTTCGGCTACGGCGCCCTGGCGACGGCCGCCGCCTACGTCTTCTACTTCATGCACGTCGACAAGGGGATCGACTGGAAGATCTCGATCTTCGTGTCAGTGCTGGTCGTCGGGCCGCTCCTCGGGCTGCTCATGGAGCGGATCGCCCGCCGTCTCGCGCCGCAGCGGACGGCATGGAAGGTCGTCGGCACGGCGGGCCTGATCCTCGTCGTGCAGGGCCTGGGCACGATCAAGTACGGCGTCGACGGGCGTCGCGTCGAGCAGTACCTGCCGAAGGGCAACGACACGTTCCGGGTCCTCGACGTGAACATCCGCTACAGCCAGTTGACCGTGACGATCATCGCCCTCGTCGTCGTCGGCGCGCTCTACGCCCTGTTCCGCTTCACCCGGCTCGGCATCGCCATGCGGGCCGTCGTCGACGATCCCGACCTGCTCGACCTGCAGGGCACCAGCCCGGTGAAGGTGCGGCGGATCTCGTGGATCATCGGCTCGACGTTCGCCGCGCTGTCAGGCGTCCTCATCTTGCCGTTCCTCGGCCTCGAGCCGATCACGCTGACGTTCCTCGTCGTGCAGACGTTCGGTGCCGCGGCCATCGGCCTGTTCGCCAGCATCCCGCTGACGTTCCTCGGCGGCATCCTCGTCGGCGTCGGCGAGGCCCTGCTCACGAAGTACGAGGTGACGTACCCGATCATCACCGGGCTGTCGAAGAGCCTCCCGTTCATCGTGCTGATCGTCGTCATGCTCGTCACCCCGCGCCGCAAGCTGCTGCCACCGTCGACGGCCGAGCACCGTCCGGCATTGCTCTGGCACGGCCCCCGGGTGATGCGCATCGGTGCCTACGTCGTCGTGTTCGGGTTCCTGGCCACCGTGCCGCTGTGGGCGGCCAACTTCAAGCTCACGCCCTGGTGGACGGGCGCGCTGACGACGACCATCGTGATGCTCTCACTGGGCCTGCTCGTCCGGACGGCCGGCATCGTGTCCCTCTGCACGGCGGCGTTCGCAGCGATCGGTGCCGTCTCGTTCTCCCAGCTCAACGTCGACGTCGGCCTGCCGTGGCTCGTCGCGATCCTGCTCGCCGGGCTGATCGCCGTGCCCGTCGGCGCCCTCGTCGCGATCCCGGCGATCAGGCTGTCCGGACTGTTCCTCGCGCTGGCCACACTCGGCTTCGGGTTGCTCGTCGAGCGGCTGTTCTACCGACGCTCGTGGATGTTCACGACGCTCGCCCAGGGCCGCAGCATGCCGCGTCCCGGCTGGGCGCAGACCGACCGGGCGTACTACTACCTCGTGCTCGCGTTCGTCGTCGTCGCCGTCCTGGCCATCGGTTTGATCAACCGGGGCCGCCTCGGGCGGATCCTGCTCGGCGTCGGTGACTCGCCGACCGCGGTGTCGACGCTCGGGCTGAGCATCAACGTCACGCGCGTCATCGTGTTCTGCATCGGGGCGTACATGGCCGCGGTCGCCGGGGCACTGCACGGAGCGATGCTCAACTTCGCCGGCGGTGAGAGCACCTTCTACTCGTCGTTCAACTCGATCCTGCTCCTCGCCGTCCTCGCGCTCGCTCCGTTCCGCGTGCCGTGGTACGCGATCTTCGCCGGTCTGACCCAGATCATCCCGGGCTACGTCGGCGGCACGAACACCCCGTACGTGCTGACCGTGATCTTCGGGCTCTCGGCCGTCCTCGTGGCGATGGAAGGCGGTCCCCAGACCATGCCCGTCAAGCTCCAGCGCTTCTTCGAGTCGAAGTTCGGAACGGCCCAGAAGGAGACCCGCGTCGGTGAGCACGCCGGCGAGCTCCGGACGTCGCTGCGCCGACCCGTGCCGGACGTGCCGGCCGGCGCCGTGCCGGGACTCGTCGTCACCGAGCTCAGCGTCCGCTTCGGCGGGTTGATCGCGGTCAACGACGTGTCGTTGGCGGCTCCGATGGGCCGCATCACCGGGCTGATGGGCCCGAACGGCGCCGGCAAGACGACGACGTTCAACTCGTGCAGCGGCCTCAACAAGCCGACCACCGGAACGGTGCGACTCCACGGGCGGGACGTCTCGGGCCTGTCACCCAACGCGCGTGCCAGGGCTGGGCTCGGACGGACGTTCCAGATCATGGAGCTGTGCGAGTCGCTGACCGTCGCCGACAACGTGGCCCTCGGACGCGAATCGAGCCAGGCCGGAGCCAACGTGCTCAGCCAGCTCGCCGCCCCGCGTTCGGAGATCCGGGTCCGCGACCTCGCCGCCACCGAGGCCCTGGAGCTGTGCGGCATCGCCCACCTCGCCGACCAGCAGGCGGGGGCGCTGTCGACCGGGCAGCGGCGACTCGTCGAACTGGCGCGCTGCCTGGCCGGGCCGTTCGACATCCTGCTGCTCGACGAGCCGTCATCCGGCCTCGACCGGGACGAGACGGAACGCTTCGGCACACTGCTCAAGCGCGTGGTCGCCGAGCGAGGGTGTGGCGTGCTGCTCGTCGAGCACGACGTCTCGCTCATCATGGACGTGTGCGAGTACATCTACGTGCTCGACTTCGGCCGCCTCATCTTCGAAGGCACGCCGTCCGAGGTCTCCGCCAGCCCCGACGTGCAGGCCGCCTACCTGGGGTCCGAGACGAAGCACCTCGCCGAACTGGAGACCGAGGTGCACGCCAACGAGGCGGAGCTCGCCGAGGAGGTCGGACGATGAACGGCACCGGGACGACCGGCACTGCGACATCCGACACTGGGGTCCCGGCGCTCCAGGTCACCGACATCGAGGCCGGTTACGACCAGACCCAGGTGCTGCGGGGCGTGTCCCTGACCGTGCCGGCGGCATCGGTGACCGCACTCGTCGGTCCGAACGGCGCCGGGAAGTCGACGCTGCTCAAGACGATCTCGGGCCTGATCAAGCCGACCAAGGGCACGATCACAGTCCACGGCGAGGACGTCACCGCGCTGGCGCCCAACAAGCGAACGCGGCGCGGGGTCTGCCACATCCCCGAGGGTCGGGCCGTCTACCGCCGGCTCACGGTCCGCGAGAACATCATCATGCAAGCGGAGAAGGGCCAGGAGGCCGCGGCGATGGAGTTGGCCGCCCAGGCCTTCCCCCGGCTCGGCGAGCGGCTGGCCCAGCAGGCCGGCACGCTCAGCGGCGGCGAACAGCAGATGCTCGCCCTCGCCCGGGCCTACGTCCGCAAGCAGCGTCTGATCCTCGTCGACGAGGCCTCGCTCGGCCTGGCCCCGCTGTTGGTCGACGCCATCTTCGAGTTCCTGCAGCAGCAACTGGTCAAAGAGCGCGGCGTGGCGCTGCTGATCGTGGACCAGTTCGTCCACCGCGCGCTCGACATGGCCGACACCGCGTACGTCATGCGCCGCGGCGAGATCGCGTTCGGCGGTCCGGCGTCCGAGCTGCAGGGCAGCGACGTTTTCGCCCACTACCTCGGCGGTGACGGCGCGCCCGCCTGATCCGC
The DNA here is from genome assembly GCA_040507575.1 of Ilumatobacteraceae bacterium. Taxonomy (GTDB): domain Bacteria; phylum Actinomycetota; class Acidimicrobiia; order Acidimicrobiales; family Ilumatobacteraceae; genus JALZMG01. Next base: position 21,190 of record JBEVOM010000211.1, on the reverse strand, counting down.
CATCGTCCGAGCCCTCGCTCAGCGGGCCTGCCACTGTGGCGGGCGGCGCTCGAGGAACGACGCCACACCTTCGGCCGCGTCGGCGGTCCCGGTGATCGCGCGCTGGGCCCGCTTCGTCTCGTCCCAGCCGCGCTCGTCGACATCGCCGAGCACGGCGTTGACCGCGGCCAGGCTGGCCTGCACGGACAGCGGGGCGTTGTCCACGATCCGCTCGGCAAGCGTGATCGCCGCGTCCAACGCCCCGCCCGGCTCGGTGAGCACGTTGACGAAGCCGGCCGCATGGGCCCGTTCTGCGGTGATCGGCTGGCCGGTCAGCACGAGTTCGCGGGCCAGGTTGAGCGGGAACGCCCGCGGGGTCCGGAACAGCCCGGCGCACGTCGCCACGACCCCGATGGCGACCTCGGGCAGGCCGAAGCGGGCGTCGGTCGACGCCACCACCAGATCGCACGCCAAGGCGATCTCGAAACCACCGCCGAGCGCGGGACCCTCGAGCGCGGCGATGATCGGGGTGCGGTGAGGGCGGCGGACGATGCCGTACTCACCACCCCGCTCGGTGACGTAGTCGCCGCCGGCCGTCAGGTCGCTGCCGGCCGAGAACACGGGGCCGCGGTGGGTGAGGATCCCGGCCCACAGCCCGTCGTCGTCCTCGAGCTCGTTCAGCGCCTCGTCGATGGCATCGGCGAGCTCGCGGTTGATGGCGTTGCGCTTGCGTTCGCGCCGCATCTCGACGATCAGGACGTGCCCGTGGCGACGGCGGCTGACGAGCTCGCCGTCGTCAGCGCCCGTCACGGTTCGTCGACAGGCGCCGTCGGGATGTGCGGGAACATCTCCTCGAACGCCCCGACGGTGATGCGGCGGCGGTCGGCCTCGTCGACGTCGTCGAACAACTCGTGCAAGGTCTTCTGGGTGTGACCGAACGTGCCCTCGAGGTGCGGGTAGTCGCTCCCCCAGCACACGTTGCGCCACCCCATCGCGGTCATCGCCTTGACGGCCGAGCTGTCGTGCTGGAAGGAGGCGTACACGTTCGAGTACAGGTACTCGCTGGGGAGCTTCGAGAGCTGCGGCTTGACGGCTGACGCGTGCTGGCGGTACGCCTCGTCGAGGCGGTCGGCGATGAATGGACCCCACGTCGCGCCACCCTCCGACACCATGACCTTGAGGTCCGGGTAGCGATCGAACGCGCCGCAGGCGATGAGCTTGGTCACCGCCCGCTGGCCTCCGTACGTCGTCTCGACGTAGTTGATCAGCGCGCCGCCAGGGCCCCGGAAGTAGCCGCCGTGGAACGACGCCGCGTCGTGGGCCTCGGTACCGATGTGGAACGCGCAGACGAGCTTCGTCTCGGCGAGCGCGGCCCAGACCGGCTCCCACATCGTGTCGTTCCAGTCCGGCGTGTCGAGGCCGGGCGTGACGGAGAAGTACGCCGCCTTGAAGTCGAGGCCGGCGGCCCGCTCGATCTCGGCCACCGCGTGCTCGGCATCGAGCAGCGGGATCGTCGCCGTGCAGACGTAGCGCGGCGAGAACCGCTGGTACTCGATGGCCCAGTCGTTGATGGCGCGACACCCGGCCGAGAGCAGCTCGGGATCGCGGATCGACGACATCCAGATGCCGATCGACGGGAACACGAGCTCGGCCCAGATGCCCTCCTGGTCGAGGTCGATGAGGCGCAGCGCCATGTCGTTGGCACCCGGTGCCCGCTCGTCGACGGTCCTGCCGTCCGCGTCGACGAGCATGTTCGGCCGCGGCATGCGCCGCCGGAACGCCTCGCCGTCGATGTGGACGGTCTCGTAGCGGCCGTCCTCGTCCTTCTCCGAGCGGGGCATGCGGGTGGCCACGTCGGCCGGCAGTCGCTCGGTGAACAGGTCGGCGGGTTCCACGAGGTGCGAGTCCCCCGAGTTGGCCCAGATCTTGCTCATGTGGTCGCTCCTCTCAGCACGTCGTGCCCCAGGGCACTGCCGCCGTCCCCTACCGATGCGTCCCCAATGATGTACCCCTTTTGCGGCCGAGACAAGCCGGACGGGCGGCTCAGCGCTTCGAGCGGGTGTTGAACGCGGCGACCTTGTCGAAGTGCTCCTGCGAGCTGATCAGCTGCGTGTTGGCGATGCGGTCGATGTGGCGCGCCGTGCGGCGATCGCTGTCGACGGCGGCATCGATGACGAGCTTGGCCAGGCCGAGCGCTTCGGGCGAGTTCACGATGAGCTTCCGGACCCACGCGTGCACGGCCTCGTGGAACCCCTCGTCGGGGAAGATGTGGTGGACGTACCCAATCGTGAGCGCGAGGTCGGCCGAGATGTTCTCCCCGGCCATGGCGATCCAACGGGCCCAGTGCGGGCCGATGATGCGGGTCAACCGGCTGATGCCGCCCGAGCCGGGCAGCACGGCCAGGTTCGGGACCTCGGGCAGGCCGAAGTGGGCCCGCGGACTGGCGAAGCGGAAGTCGCACGACGCCGACATCTCGACGCCGACGCCGAGGCACGGGCCCTGGGCTGCGAGGACGATCGGCTTCTCGATCTTCTCCATCTCGTCGAACAGCTCGTGCATCCGGCGGTAGTTGCGCCGCAGCATCACTCCCGATCGCGCCGGCGCACCCATCCGCCCGATGTCCTTGCCGGCGGTGAAGTAGCGGCCCTCGGCCGTGATCACGAGCGCCCGCAGGTCCTCGCGATCGGCGAGATCGGTGACGGCATCGCGCAGGAAGTCGATCATCCCGTCGGATACGGCGTTGAGCTTCTCGTCGCGGGTCCAGGTGACGGTCACGATGCCGTCGTCGTCGTCGCGCCGGGCCGGGTCACTCATGGCTGTTGTTCTCCGATCGACGTCGCGAGCAGGGGGGCGAGGGCGACGACGTCCTCGAGTGAGCGGAGGGTGTCGTTGAGGTGAGTGCACGTCGTCGCGCCCACGAAACCCTCGCGCACGTCGTGGCGTAGCGTCGTGGCGGACGCACCCACCAGCCGACGGGCGCTGTCGACGGCCCCGATGCACTCCGACCACGGCAGCGACCCGGCACTGGCCTCGACCTCGACGAACCGCAACGATCCCGGGTCGAGCGTGCCGCGGACCGAGTACTCGTGGATGATCGTCTCGCGTCCCTCGAAGGCGACGTGGCTGTCGCGGAAGAACACATCGAGCTCGAGCGCGTCGCCGAGCGCCTCACCGGCGACCAGGTCGAGCCGGCGGTGGCGGCGCATCGCGTTCGGGCCCAGCGGCGCCAGCTCGTGCCAGGCCAGCGGGTCGTCGCTGACCAGGATCGACGGCGCGTCGGGGCCGGTCACGACGGGTGCGAACCCGGTGCGGTCGATCTCCTCGAGGATGGTCCCGCCGGTGCGCCAACCGGCGCACAGGTCCGGGTGCTGCACGTGGTGACGGCCGTCGGAGACCGGGCGCACACCGGCGAACTGCACAGCGAACCCGGACACGAGCGTGGCGACGGGGACGTCGTCGAGCAGCAGGCTGAGCAGCGTCCGCTCGTCGTGATCGGCGGCGGCTGCGAGCTGGGCGGCGCCCCGGAAGCCGCTCGACGCGCGGGTGCCGACGAGCGCCTCGACGCCGGCGATCGGCGGGTCGGTCGTGATCGACCGCACGATCCGCTCGCTCATGAACGCGACTTCGGCATCGAGCGACGCCGTGGCGAGGACCGCGGCGTCACCGGAGCGGGGAGTGAGCAGGTCCCGGGCCCGGCCCCGCAGGACGAGCGGGCCGTTGACGCCGCGCGGGCGCAGCGAGTCGGTCGTCGACGTCCGACGGATCGAACCCGGCCGCCGGGGCGGGGTGCCGGCCACCGGGTCGTGGATGCCGTGGCGTGGGTGCAACGTCGGACGCTCGGCCGCCGGCTCGCCGTACACGATCCAGTGCTCACCCATCAGCCGACGACCTTGCGGGCCCGCAGGTCGGCGATCGCGTCGTCGTCGTACCCGAGCTCGCGCAGGACGGCGTCGGTGTGCTGGCCGGCCAGCACACCCGGCAGCGCCTGGGTCGACGAGCGCGAGAAGCGGATCATCGGTGCCTGGCGCACCATCTCGTCGAACGTCGGGTGGACGATGTCGCTGACGTACCCGCCGTCACGCCCGAGCGGCGAGTCGATCAGCAGCGCCTCGAGCGAGGTCGTGTTCACCTCCACGCATCCCACGCCGGCGGCCCGCAACCGGGTCTCCCACGCGACGGCCGACGCAGTGGCGAAGACGGCCGCCAGCGTCTCGGCAAGGCCACCGGGATCTGCCTGACGCGTCTCCGGGTCGTCGAAGCGACCCAGGTCGGAATCTGCGCCGAGAGCGGCGACCAGGCGGGACCAGTCGCGAGGCGACGGCGCGGCGAGGAGGACGAACCCCTCCGCGGCGTCGTAGATGCGGTACAGGGGTCCGAAGCCGCGCAGGTCGGCGTCGACCCCTGCTTCGCCCGGGCTGCCCGGCCAGTCCACCGCCTGGGCGGACATGGCATGGGCGCCCGTGTTGAGCATCGACGTGAAGAGCTCCTGGCCACCGGCGCCGAGGTCGCGGGCGACGAGTCCGAACATGACGGCCGTCGCCGTACCGAGCGCGGCGAGGCCGTCGGCCTGGGCGACGGAGTGGGTGCCCGCCGCCGACAGCCGGCGCGACCCGTCCTGGATCTCGGCCATGGAGAGGTCGTCACCGGTCGGGATGCTCGACCCGAGGTTGGTCAGCGGCAGGCCGGCGGCGGCCCCGATGCTCGGCGCGAACGCCGGCCGGGCGCCATATGGACCATCGACGCCGTAACCCGGGGCGTTGACGTAGATCACATCCGGGTTGACCGCCCTGACCGATTCGTAATCGAGGCCGAGGCGGTTGATCGCCCCGGCCCGGAAGCCCTGCACCACGACATCCGCGTCGGCGGCCAGTTCCTTGACGAGGGCGAGTCCCTCGCGCGTCGAGAGGTCGACGCAGATGCTCTCCTTGCCTTGCATCACCCGGACGCCGCCGGACTCGGGGAACGTCACCATGTTGCGGATCGGGTCGCCGGCGAGCGACTCGACCTTGATGACACGGGCACCGAGGTCGGTGAGCATCGCCGGACCCTGCGGGGCCGCGAACAGCACCGCCAGCTCGAGGATCGTCACGCCCGCCAACGGTAGGCCCGCCGCACCTTCGCCGGGCACGGCCGTCGGCGTTCCGCCACCGGCGGCGGCCACCTCGAGGAGCTCGGCCCGATGCTCGTCAGCAGTGGGAGCCGTGCGGGCCAGTGCCGCCGGCGTCCCCGCGGCCTTGACGATCGCCCCCGGTTGGCGGACCGGTCCGCGCCGGGGGTCGTCGATCGTGGTGACCATGGCGTCGTGCAGGAGCTGGGGGTGCTCCAGGACGGCCGGCCCGCTGCGGAACTGCTCGGCGAAGACGTCGTGATCGGCGTCGAACACGTCCTGCCACTCGGCCAGGGACTTGGCCTTGGTGGCCTCGAGCATCATCGTCCACAGCGCCATGCTCCGGTCCGGGTCCTCGAAGACCGGCAGGCCCTTCCACTCGTCGTCCTCGAACATCCAGCCGAGGCCGAGGGCCCGCATCTTGGCCAGGTAGAGGTGCGGCGCGACTGCGGCGAACTGCAGCCACTCCGCGTCAGATGTCATCCCGACGAGCAGCATGAGCGTCATCGGGCTGCGCGGTCGCCCCTGCTCGTCGTAGGCGGCGTACGGCGTGAACGCATCGGGGTAGCGGGTGGCGATGATGTGCTCGATCCACGTCCACGTGTCGAGGGCCAGGAACGCTTGCAGCAAGCTGGTCTCGACGTGCTGGCCGCGACCGCTGGAGCGGCGTTCGTGCAACGCCGCGAGCGTGCCGTGGAGCGCGGTCTGGCTGGCGGCGAACGAGGCGAAGGGCACGGTCAGGAACGGCGGCCGCCCGCGCGTCGTGCTCATCCGCGTGAACGCCTGGAAGACCCCGAGCTTGGCCAGCACGAGCGCCTCGTAGCCCTGTGTGTCGACGTACGGCCCCTGCGTGCCCCATCCGCTGATGGACGTCATCACGAGTCCTGGATTGGCGGCTCCGAGCTCCGCGTAGCCGAGCCCGAGCCGGTCGAGGACACCGGGGCGGAACGACTCGATTAGGACGTCGGCGCCGGCGGCGAGCGCCGCAACCGTGTCGCGGTCGGCCTCGTCGTGGACGTCGAGCACGATGCTGCGCTTGCCGCGGGCCCAGAACGGGAACGCCGCGTGACCGCGCATCTCGGCCCCACCCGGCGGCTCGACCATGATCACGTCGGCGCCGAAGTCGGCGAACAGCTGGCTGACCTGCGCGCCCACGCGCGTCGGCGACAGGTCGATCACTCGCAGCCCTGCGAGAGGCCCCATCGAGTTCCCCTTCTCCCGTGTGGTGGGCCGACGCTACGCGCCCGCGGGCCGCGGTCGCAACCGATCCGGGTACCTGTTTCGACGGCCACGCCTCGCCGCGGTGCCGGTCAGAGCAGCTGGGCGAGCGACGCGGCGGCGCGCGCGGCGCCGCCAGGATCGACGAACCGGTAGTCGACGGGACGTTGGACCTCGGCGGCGATCTCCGCCGCCAGCAGGTCAGGGTCGGACGCCTCCTCATAGCTCACGCAGCGCCCCGCTCCATATCGCTGCAGGCGGTGGCGGACGTGGAACGTCTGCTCGAAGTGGTGACGCAGCGGCACGTAGACGAACGGGCGCCGGTTCGCGGTCAACTCCATGCACGTCGTGAGACCACCCTGCACGACGGCGACATCGACCGCCGCCATGTGCCGGTGCAGATCGGGCACGTAGCGGCGGTAGGACACGCCGGCCCGCTTCGGCAACGTCCGCGGGTCGATGCGCGGTCCGGCGACGACGACGAAGCGGAGCCCGGGAACGAGGCGACGGGCGGCGGGCGCGGCGTCGACGACGCGCCGCAGCAACGACGAACCGACGCCCGAACCACCGACGGTGACGAGGCAGATGCGCTCATCGGGCCGGTAGCCGAGCTCGGCCCGCATCGCCTCGCGATCGCCGAGCTCGAGCGGATCGAAGCCCGTGACGTACCCGGCGAACTCGAAGTTGGCCTCCGTCCACTCACGGATCGATGGCAGGCCGGGCCCGAACGTGTCGGGCACGATGTCCTCGGGGTCACCGACGAAGATCGAGCGGTCACGGATGCGCCCGAAGCGAGCCCGTTGCTCGATCATCTCGGCGTTGTGGTCAGCGGTCAGCGCAACCTCGTGGGCACCACCGTCGGGCATCGGCAGCCACCCGACGAAGTCGGTCATCCACGCGAACGAGAACCGCTTGAGCTCCGGGTTCTCGTGCAGGAAGTGGTCGACGTCCCATGCCTCGTCACCGATGACGAGGTCGTAGGACTGCTCGGTCACCGCTTCGTGGAACACGCCGAAGTTGTTGACGAGGATCTCGTCCATCCGCCGGATCGCCTGGAACGCGTGCAAGTCGTGCTCGTCGTGGCACTCGTCTTCGACGTGGGCCGATTCGTTGGCGAGGAACCGCGAGCCGGGGTGGACCCGCTCGCCGGCGCCGGCGAGGGCGGACGTCACGGGGTGCTGCGCCAACCACTCGATCTCGAGGTCCGGGTGCAGCGCGCGCAGCTCCCGGGCGATGGCCACGTCGCGGCGGGCATGTCCGAGCCCGATCGGCGACGACAGGTACAGGGCCCGCTTCGGCCGGCGCGGGGCCCGGGTCCACGTCGTGCGGATGGGCGCCCTGGCGACCCGACCGACGAACTGCCCGATCGCCGCGTTGACGACCACCGGGTCGCGGGCGTGCGGGGCATGGCCGCCGCCGGCGACGGTCAGGAGATCGCCGCCCGTGAGGTCGGCCAATGCGGCCCCGGCGGCATGGGGACGGATGGCGTCCTCGTCGCCGTGGATCACGAGCACGGGACGGTCCACCAGCTCGCACACGGTCCGGAAGCTCTCGCGCCCGCAGGCATCCATGCCGCGCAGCGCGTCGGCGAGCGTGTCAGGGTCGTTGTCGAGACCCCAACCGATGCAGTCCTCGATCTGCTTGGACGAGTGCGCCTCGGTGAACACCTTCCCGAAGAAGAACTCGAGGAAGCCGGCGTAGTCGCGGTCCCAGTAGGGCCGGTTGTACTTCGCCCACCCGTCGTCCTCGTCGAGCACGGGCTCGAACGGGTGCACCTGGCGTTCGGGGTGCGGCGGGGCCAGCGGCACGGCCGGGCAGATCGACACGAGCCCGATCACGCGGTCCGGGTGGTCGGCGGTCACCTGGATCCCCCAGAGCGTGCCGCACGAGAACGCCACCAGGACGGCCTGGTCGGTGCCCGTCGCATCGAGCACGGCGAGCGTGTCGGCAGCGAACTCGTGGTGCGTGTAGGCGGCTGCACTGGTCGGTCGATCGGACCGACCGCTGCCGCGACCGTCGAACGTCAGCACGCGGTGGCGGCGGGCGAACGTCGGCACCTGCAGCTTCCACTGCTCCGACGGGATGACCGACCACGTGGGGAGGAACACGATCGTCGTCGAGCCCTCGCCGAACGACTCCCAATGGACCTTGATGCCGTCGCGCTCGACGACGCCCGACTCGTCGGCGTGGCGGGCCTTCATGACCCGGCCACCGTGTCGGTCATGACGACGTCAGTGACGGGCGCGAGGGATTCCTCGGCCGCCCGTATCACGTCGCCGACCCGTCGCAGGCTCGCCCGCACCGGGAGCTGGTGACGGTCGAAGCCGAGCAGGATCAGCACCTCGGACCCGATGAACGCGTTGCCGATGAGCGTCGCCGCCTCCGCCGGCGTGAACGGTCCGAGACCGCCGAAGCGCTGCGCCGCCTCCTCGGCCACCTTGGTGAGCAGCTCGTACCAGCCGCTGAGGATCGTCCTCGCCGCCTCGGCGACGTCCGGCTGGGACCACCCGACGGCGATCATCTCGTTGAGCACCCGCACGTAGCCCGACTCGATGTCGTCCTCGAGGAAGTCGCAGGCCTGCTCGTAGCGCCGCCAGAGCGCGACGTCCTCGGCGTACATCGCGGTCTGTCGGGACAACCGGCGGCGGTCCTCGGCCTCGAGGAGCGCCAGCACCATCCCACCCTTCGAGCCGAAGTGGTAGTGGACCTGCGAGAGCGGGACCCCCGCTTCGTCGGCCACCTTGCGGGTCGACAGCCCGACGTACCCGTCGGCGAGGAGCCGGTTGCGGGCCGCGGCGAGGATCGCGCTGGCTGTGTCGTGGTCGCCGTTGCGCATGTGGTCTCCAGGGTCACAGGACGTCGACCCAATTCGGTCGATCGATCGAACGCAGTGTGCCACGTCGCGCCGCACCGATCAACGATTGACAACGGTCCGTTGTGGCGCGCATGGTTTCAGTCGGTCGTTCGACCGATTAACGAGAGGAACCCACGCATGACCATCACCGAGAGCCGGCAGGATCTGCTGTCGGAGGCGATGCTGGCCCGATTCGACGCCAGGGCCCCCGAACACGACCGGACCAACACGTTCTTCGACGAGGACTTCGAGGAGCTCAGGGCCAGCGGGTACCTGAGGTCGTCGATCCCCACGGAGTTCGGCGGCGGCGGGCTCGACCTGTTCGAGATCAACGAGCTGCAACGACGCATCGCCTACGTCGCCCCGGCGACCGCAGTCGCCGTCAACATGCACCACTACTTCGTCGGGTTGTGCGCCGACCTCCACCGCGCCGGCGACCCGTCGGGCGACTGGGTGCTGCGCAAGGCCGCCGAGGGGCACGTGTTCGCTGCTGGGCACGGCGAGGCGGGCAACGACATCCCGGTGCTGCTGTCGTCGTCGACCGCCGAGCGGGTGCCCGGTGGCTGGGCGATCAGCGGCCACAAGATCTTCGGCAGCCTCTCGCCGGTGTGGACCTACCTCGGTGTGCACGCGATGGACACGAGCGACCCGGCCAACCCGAAGGTCGTGCACGGCTTCTTGCACCGCGACACGCCGGGATACCGCATCGAGGAGACCTGGGACACGCTCGGCATGCGGGCCACCGCCTCCAACGACACGATCCTCGATCGGGCGTTCGTCCCCGACGACGCCACGATCATGGTCTGCCCGGCCGGGTTCGCGGGCGCCGGCATGTACCAGGTCGCGCTGTTCGCATGGGCGTTGCTGGGTTTCGCCGCCGTGTACTCCTCGATCGCCAAGCGGGCGTTCGACGAGACCGTCCAGCGCATGCACGAGCGCACGTCGATCGCACTCACCCGGTCGATGGCGTACCACCCCGAGGTGCAGCACCACATCGCCGAGATGCGCATCCACCTCGAGGCGATGAACGCCCACCTCGACCGGGTCTGCAGCGACTGGGCGAGCGGGGTCGATCACGGCATGGACTGGCCGGCCAAGATCGTCGCCTGCAAGTACGACGTCGTGAACCGGGCCTGGGCGGTCGTCGACACCGCTCTGGATCTCACAGGCGGCAGCGGCATCTTCAAGCGCAGCCGCTTCGAGCAGATGTTCCGCGACGCCCGCCTCGGCCGCATCCACCCGGGCAACTCCATGCTGACCCACGAGCTGGTCGGCAAGCTGAGCCTCGGCATCAACCCCGACGAGCAGCCCCGCTGGGGCTGAGCGATCCCCGCCGACGGCACCACCGACGGTGCGAACCGTCCACTTCCCCCAACTGTTGACCTGAGCGGACGAAAAGTGTCCAGCTGAGTCAACAGTTGGGGAAATCGGACACCGAGCGGCCAGCGGGTCGGCGGGTCAGCGGGCCGGCGGGTCAGCGGGTCAGCGGGTCAGGGTCGTACCGGTCGGCGGGTCGTAGATCATCGTCGCCGTGTCGACGGGGGTCCGGAGCCCAGCGACGAAGCCGGACAGGAAGCCCGCGATGCGGGCCAACCCGCGCGGCATGCGGAGGTGGACGACGTCGGTCAGCGGTGGCAGCAGCGCCTTCGACGCGAACATCCAGAGCGCGATGCCGATGAAGCCCGGATGCCCGGCCCGCAGCGGCTTGGCGCACACGGCACCGAGGGCGATCCAGTCGCGGCGGGCGTGCGCCTTGCCCTCGGCGAACGACCGGTAGCCGTCGTGGACGATGGACAGCTCCGGCGTCTCGTACACGTGCCAGCCGGCCAGCAGGACCCGGATGGCGGTGTCCCACTCGTCGGCCGAGGGGAAACGACCCCCGGGCCCGAACGAGGCGTCGAAACCGCCGAGGCCGACGACCACGTCGCGACGCACAGCCATGCCGGCGCCGAGGCCGAGGCCGTGACGGAGCGCGCCGACCGACGTCAGCAACCGGGTGTCGGACCGTTCGAACGCCGGGACGTACCCGAGCGTGCGGTCGTGCGGTACCGGGACCACGTTGCAGAAGAGGACCGCGACCCTCGGGTGCGCGCCCAGGATGCGGGCCATGTCGATCGCCCAGCCCGCGGGCAGTTCGCAGTCGTCGTCGGTGAGGGCGACGATCGATCCGCGGGCCATCGCCAGTCCCTCGTTGAGGCCGGCGCCCTTGCCGGTCAGCGCGGAGCGCTGGTAGCGGAAGCGAGCGTCGTCGAGGAACGGGGCGAGCGCCTGCTCGGTGTCGTCACCCTGGCTCTGGTCGACGATGATCACCTCGACGTCGTCGGGCGACGACAGGAGCGACGCCGCCGCCTTGGCGATGGCTGCGGGGCGGTTGCGCGTGCACACGATGGCCGTCACCTCGGTCATGGCCGTCGCCCGGTCATGGCCGTCGCCTCGGTCATGGAGGGCACCTCGGACATGGAGGGCACGGTACCGCCAGAGCCCGGAGCCGCCGACGACCCCACCGTCATGCGCGGAACGTCGCGGCGCCGTCACGTTCCGCGCATGAAGCGTGCGTACCGTCCCCCCGGTGCGGCGGGCCGGGCGGCTGGTTGGACGGGGGGTGCTGGCGTGTGCCGTCATCGGCGCGGTCCTGGCCCACCGCCGGCTGCCGTGGATCCCGGTCCCCTACCTGGCGGCGCTGATCCTGCTCCCGATCGCCGGCTGGCGCGCCGCCCGCTGGCGCGCCGCGCCACGCGTCGCCCGCTGGGCCACCGCAGCGGTCGCCACGGCCGCGTTCGTCGCGCTGTGCCCCGTCCCGTGGATGAAGGCCGACCTGGACCACCCGCCCGGCAGCGCGTGGGCGCTCGACGGCCGCCTGGTCATCAACGGTGACCCGGTCGATCCCCCCGGCACCTGGTACTGGCTCACCGTCGGCCGGCCGCCGATCCTCGCCGAGGTCGTGCGCAGCTGGCTGTCGACCGACGCACCCGAGCCGACCGATCTGCGCAACGGGCGCGTCGGCCAGCGCCCGGCCGTCACCGAGCCGGCAGCCGCGACGGTCGGCCTGCGCCGGGCCGGATGGACGATCGCCACGACCACGATGATCGAGGTCAGCGAACCGCTCGACGCGGCGTTCCCGACCCAGGCCGTGCTGGCGCTGGTCAACGGCCTCGACCTCTCGACTCGCGAACGCTGGGACGCCGCGGTCCGCGGCCTCGGGGACCGCAACACGTTCACGACGAACGACGGCATCTCGTACGAGTTCGCCGGGCGGACCCTCCCGTTCGGCAAGGTCAACGTCATCGAGCGGCCCGAGCAGGGACTCGACGCAGCGATCGGCGGAGCACTCGCCGGCACGCTGCCCGGGTCGTGGTACCGCAACCTGTCGCTCGGTGCGTCGCACGGGTTGATGGTCGCGCTCGTGTCGTACGTCTACGGCTCCGGCGACGACCTCGCCATGGGCCGCGCGATCGCCGGGACGGGCACGATCCGGGCCGACGCCACCGTCGGCCGGATCGTCGGACTGCGTGAGAAGGCCGGTGCCGCCCGCAACGTGGGCGCCGACGTGATGCTCTTCCCGGCCGCCCAGGCCGCCGACCTCGACGGCTTCGACCCCGGGTCGATGCAGCTCGTGCCGGTCACGTCGTTGGACGACGCGATCGCCGCCCTCACTGCTCCGCCGACCCGGTCGCCGTGACGACGGTGACGGGCAGCTTGAACTTGCGCTCGACACGGCTCGGGAGGTCCTGGCGCAGCCATCGGGACAGGCTCGTCGGCAACGTCGAGATGATGATCTCGTCGATCGGGCGGGCCTCCAGGGTCGTCCGCACGGCGCGGACGGCGTCGGTCTCGCCGACCCCGCCGGACACCGTGGCACCCAGGCCGCGCATCCACTCGAGGCCGAACTGCAGGCGCTCGGCCGCGACCTCCCGCTCGTCGGGTCCGTGGGCGGCCGGGATCATCCCGACCTCCATGGCCGAGAAGCCCATCGCGACGCCGATCGGCGGCGCCGGCGGCACCGGCACCAGCAGGTAGAACTCGCAGGGACCGGCGGCGCGCCGGGCGCTGATCTCAGCGGCGAGCTCATCGCCCCCGACGGTCTGGTTGGCGACGACCAGGATCTGGTGCAACGACGACCCTCCACGTGGTGCCCGCTGGCGGTTGACGCGCCACACTAGGCCGAGCGCCGAGACGTGATGGGACATCGCCGCTCGGGCGGGCCCGGAGGGGAGATGAGGACGGTGGACATCGCTGAACTGCTGGTCGAGATGTACGGACGGGTCCCGGAGGAGATCCACGGGGCGGTCGACGGGTTGAGCGCCGACGAGCTGACGGCTCGTCCGGCGCCGGGCGCGAACTCGATCGCGTGGCTCGTCTGGCACCTCACGCGGGTGCAGGACGAGCACGTCGCCGAGCTCATCGGCGTCGAGCAGCTCTGGGTCGAGGAGCCGTGGCCCGAGCAGTTCGGGTTGCCCGCCGATCCGCACGACACGGGGTACGGGCACACGACGGAACAGGTCGCCGCGGTGCGTCCCGACGGGCCCGACGTGCTCGTCGAGTACTACGGGGCCGTCGCCGCCCGCACCACCGCCTGGCTCGCGACGCTCACGCCCGACGACCTCGACAGGATCGTCGACGAGCGCTGGGATCCGCCGGTCACCCTCGGCGTCCGGCTCGTGAGCATCGTCGACGACCACATCCAGCACGCCGGCCAGGCCGCCTACGTCCGCGGACTGCTCCCCCCTCGCTGAGCTACGGGCAGCCGGCGTCCAGCGCGGCGGCCTGGTCGGACTGGCGATCGCGCCCGGCCTCGGTCTGGCGATGGCGCCACCGGGTCACCCCGCCGTCGTCGTGTCGGGTCCGGGGCCGGTCGCAGCGGCAGTCGTCGCGACGATCGACACCACCGTGCGGCCACGGTGGGCGTGGTGGACGAGCGCGACGCCGAGCCAGCTGATCGCCGACGGCGTGCGCGTCGCGACGTGCTGGGACCTGGCGGCCGTCCACCGACTGCTCGCCGGTGGCTGGGCGGCGGGACCGGACAGGGTGTGGGCCGACGTCCACGAGCTCGACGTCGAGACGATCCCGGTCGGCCGGCCGCCCGACCTGTTCGACCCGGGCCCCGACGACGTCGAGCTCGACGACCCGATCGGCCCGGACGGCCACCTCCGGCCGCAGTGGGTGGGCGGTGCGTGGGCGACATCGACGCCACGCCTGGCGCGGTGGGCCGAGCTCGCGGTCGACGTCGCGGAGCGCCAGGCCGTGCTCGTCGACGCGCTGGCCGCCGAGCGGCCGCGGGCGCCGGCGACGGCACGGTCGGAATCGACCGCCGAGCTGCTGTGCGCCGAGCTGGCGGCCGATGGGCTTCCCCTCGATCGACCGACGGCGGAGGCGTTGATCGAGGCCATCGCCGGCCCTCGGGCCGACACGGCCGAGCAGGCGGCCGCCCAGCGGGCCGCCCGGGACGCCGACGTCCTCCGTCACGCCCCGCCCGGGACGGGCGCGCTCGACCTGCGCAGCAACGAGCAGGTCCGTTCGCTGCTGCGTCGCTGTGGGATCGACGTGCCCGACACCAGGGCCTGGCGCCTGCTCCCCCATCGCGGCGAGAACCCGATCGTCGATGCGCTGGTGGCGTGGCGCAAGGCCGAACGGGTGGCGACGACGTACGGCTACGAGTGGCTCGACACCCACGTCGGGCCGGACGGCCGACTGCGCGGCGAGTGGTCGGGCGCAGACGGCGCCGCCGGCCGGATGACGGCGACCAACGGCCTGCACAACCTCCCGGCCGAGCTGCGACCAGCCGTCGTCGCCGAGCCGGACCACGTCTTCGTGCGGGCCGACCTCGGCCAGGTCGAGCCACGCGTGCTCGCCGTCGTGTCCGGCGACGACCGCCTGGCCCGGGCCGCGGCGGCCGCGGACATGTATGCGCCGGTCGCCGAGCAACTGGGCGTCGACCGGGCCAGCGCCAAGGTCGCGGTCCTGGGGGCCATGTACGGCCAGACGACCGGGCTCGGCGCCCAGGCACTGCGCCGCCTCGAGATCGCATACCCGACCGCGATGTCGCTCCTCCACGCCGCCGACGTCGACGGACAGGTCGGGCGCGACATCCGCACGGTCGGCGGCCGACGCGTCCGGATGGGCACGACCAACGCCAACGAGGTCACGGAGGCCGAGGCCCGACGCCGTGCCGCGGCCATGGGACGGTACGCCCGCAACGCGCTCATCCAGGGCGCGGCCGCCGAGCTGTTCAAGGTGTGGGCGGTCACCGTGCGCGCCCGCGGCGCACCGATCGACGCCCGGATCGTGCTGTGCCTCCACGACGAGCTGCTCGTGCACGTGCCCACGGTGAACACCGCAGCTGCCGTGGCGGTCGTCGAGGACGGGCTGCAGGAAGCCGTTCATCGGTGGGCCCCGGGGTCCGCCGTCCGGTTCGTCGCCGATGTCGCCGTCGTCGCGCGGTGGTCGGATTCCAAGCCTCTGGCGTGACCCGGTGCGCCGCCGCGGCCGGCCGACCCGGACCCGTCATCAGGGAGCCGGCTCGGGCACCATGATGTGATGAACATCGAGCACGCCGGCGTCGCACTGCAGATCAACGTCGACGGCCCGGCGGACGGACCACCGATCCTCTTCCTGCACGGGATCGGGTCATGCGCGCAGACGTACGACTTCCTCGTCGACGAGCTGCCGGCGCACCGGCTGCACCGGGTCGACTTCCGCGGGCACGGGGCGTCGGGGCGGACGCCCGGCCAGTACGCGCTCGGCGACTACGTCCAGGACGCGGTCGGGGTCCTGGAGCAGTCGATCGGTGGGCGGGCCGTGGTGGTCGGGCACTCGCTCGGCGGGCTGACGGCGACCTTGCTGGCGCAGCGCCGCCCGGACCTGGTGACCGCGGTGTTCCTGGAGGATCCGCCGTTGTTCTTCGGCGACCCGGCCACGTACGCGGCGACCAGCTTCCCGGTCGTGTTCTCGTTGATCAAGGCGGCGATCGACTCGTGGCAGGAATCGGGGACGTCGGCCGCCGACATCGCCGCAGCCGTCGGCACGACCCCGTCCATGAGCGGTCAGGGCGCTCTCGGCGACGAGATCACGCCCGACGGGCTGGCCGCGTTCGGCGCCGCGTTCGCAACGGTCGATACGGGCGTGTACGACACGACGGGCGAATCCCTCCGCGAGCTCGACCCGCAGGCGCCGATCCCCGTGCCCGGTATCGTGCTGCACGGCGAACGGGCGCTCAGCGGGGCGCTGTTCGAGGAGCACGCGGCATTGATCGCGTCGATCAACCCGCACATCGAGGTGATCGGCATGTCGGGGGTCGGCCACCTCATCCACGACTCGCGCTCGCACCGCGTCCGCTACTCCGAGCAGCTGCACCGGTTCCTCGACCGGTACGCGCCGGCGTGAGTCACGCGCCGGGCGGCGGCGACGTCGCGTCGGCCAGACGGGCGTGCAGGCGCTCGCGCAGCGAATCGGTGTCGATGGCGTGGTACGTGCGCCGCTTGCGCTGCACGACGACACCCGCCGTCACGACACCGGCCAGCGTCGCCACGCCCAGGACCTTCCACAGGTTCACGGATCTACAGTACGGCCGGTGTCGAGCCGCACGACGATCTCCCCGGCCGACGCCATCGACGCCGCTCACACCGGTGACATCTGGCTGTTCCGGGGGCGGTCGATGGCCGACAAGGCGATCCGGGTGGCGACGAACTCGCCGGTCAACCACGTCGCCATGGCCGTCGCGCTCGACGACCTCCCCCCGCTGCTCTGGCACACCGAGCTCGGACAGACGCTGCAGGACGTCTGGACCGGCGATCACCACCGCGGCGCCCAGCTCAACCGCTTGGCCGACGCGTATGCCGTCTGGACGGGCAAGTACGGCCAGCAGGCGTACGTCCGCCAGTTCAGCGGGGAGGTGCCACGAGCGGCCGAGGACGAGCTGCTGCGGGTCATCGACACGTACGACGCCAAGCCGTTCCCGACGACGGGACGGTTGGCCCGCCGCTGGGTCGAGGGCCGGTTCCGCAAGGAGGCGACCGGGGAGGCCGTGTACTGCGCCCAACTGCTGGCGATCACGTTCCGGCGCATGGGCCTGCTCGACCCGAAGCGACCGTCGAACTGGTACGACCCGGGCAAGTTCTGGAGCGGTGACCGCCTCGAGCTGACGGGCGGAGCCAGCCTCGGTGGCGAGCTGGCGGTCGTCGAGGCCACGAGCTGACCGCCGGGTACCGTCGTCCCATGGTCCTCGCCGCGCCGGTCCTCACGGGGCAGCACGTCGAGCTGGTCCCGTTGTCGGTCGAGCACGTCGACGGGCTCGTGCGGGCGGCGACGGGCGACCGCTCGTCGTACGGGTTCACCGAGGTGCCCGACGGGCCGGACGCGATGGCCGCCTACATCGCCAAGTTGCTCGACCTCCGCGACCGTTCGGCGGCGGCGCCGTTCGTGCAGCGCCGAACGGTCGACGGCAGGCTCGTCGGCTGCACGCGGTTCCTCGAACCGCGCTGGTGGCGGGGTCGGGCCGAGCCCGACGAGGTCGAGATCGGCGGCACCTGGCTGGCTGCCGATGCGCAGCGCAGCCCGATCAACACCGAGGCCAAGCTGCTCCTGCTCGGGCACGCCTTCGACGAGTGGGGCGTGGTCCGCGTGGCGCTCGTGACCGACTGCCGAAACGAGCGCAGCCGCGGCGCGATCGAGCGGATCGGAGCTCGGTTCGAGGGGGTGTTGCGCCACCATCGTCCGTCGACCGTGCGTGATGAGCTCGGTCGTCCGCGTGACACCGCGGTCTACGCGATCACCGACGACGACTGGCCGACCGTCCGCCGGCGGCTCACGGCGCGGTTGGCCGCATGAACGTCCTGGTCGTCACCGCCCACCCGCAGTCGGGCAGCTTCACGCAGGCCGTCAGCGCGGCCGCGGAGCGCGGCCTGACCAGGGGCGGCCACCACGTCACGACGCTCGACCTCTATGCGCTCGGCTTCGTGCCGGCGATGTCGGCCGCCGAACGCGCGGCGTACCACGGCGACCAGCCGCTCCTCGACCCGATGGTGACGGAGCACGCCCGGCTCGTGCAGGACACGCACATGTTGGTGTTCGTCTACCCGACGT
Source organism: Ilumatobacteraceae bacterium (assembly GCA_040507575.1). Taxonomy (GTDB): domain Bacteria; phylum Actinomycetota; class Acidimicrobiia; order Acidimicrobiales; family Ilumatobacteraceae; genus JALZMG01. The sequence goes on along the minus strand of JBEVOM010000211.1, from coordinate 2,954 downwards.
GGTGGAGCGGGCCGCCGGCGATCCTGCGCGGGTGGTTGGAGCGGGTGATGGTTCCCGGCGTCTCGTTCCGCTTCGACGACAAGGGCAAGGTCCGGCCGGCGCTGACGAACGTCCGGCGGATCGTCGGCATCACCACCTACGGGGCGCCGTGGACCTACGTCAAGCTCCTCCAGGACGGCGGACGGCGGATGCTGACGAGGGCACTGCGGCTGAGTTGTGGCGCCCGCACGCCGACGACGTGGCTCGGGCTGTACTCGATGGACACCCAGGGCGATTCGGAGCGACGGGCGTTCCTCGACCGCGTCGAGCACCGCATGGCCCACCTCTCGCCGGGTCACCGGTGAGGTCGACCGTGCGAACGCTCGTCGTCTACTGCCACCCGGACCCGGCGTCGTTCACCGCGGTGACGCGCGACCGGGCCGTCGCCGCGCTCAGCGCCCGTGGCCACGAGGTCCGCCTGACCGACCTGTATGCATGCCGGTTCGACCCGCTCTTCACCGCCGAGGAGCGCGACCACCACCTCGAACCGGGGCCTCATCCATCGGTCGCCGACCACGCCGCCGACCTGACGTGGTGCCAGCAGCTCGTGCTGGTGTACCCGACGTGGTGGAGCGGGCAGCCGGCGATGCTGAAGGGCTGGATCGACCGGGTGTGGGTGCGCGACGTGGCGTGGGAGCTGCCGGCCGACTCGAAGCGCGTGCACGCCCGGCTGCACAACGTGCGTCGTCTGGTGGCGATCACGACCCACGGCTCGACGAAGTGGGTCAACGCCCTGGAGGGTGAGGTCGGCAAGCGCATGCTGACCCGCACATTGCGAGCGGTGTGCCACCCCCTGGCCCGTACGACGTGGCTGGCGATGTACGGCATGGACACGGCTACGGACGCCGAACGGCGGGCCTTCCTCGACAGGATCGACCGGAAGCTCGCGTGATCGAGCCCGCCGTGGAGGGACCCCGTTGAACGCGGCGCGGTGGCGGCGGCTGGCGGAGGAGCTGGCCGAGGTCGGCTTCGTGGTCGACACGTCGAGCGAGTGGGGCGCGTTGCTCGTCACGGAGATCGACTACGCCCTTCGGCCGAACGTCCACGAGCGACGGATCCCGAGTGTCGGGGCGATCATCGAACCGACGACGTCGCCCGAGGCGTGGAGCGTCGGCACCGACCTCGAGGTGACGCGACGGCCGGTCGAGGCCATGCCGCTGGCCGGGACGCGCCTCTTCGCCGACGGCCTGTCGAGCTGGCTCATCCGTCGCCTCACGGGTGAGGACGAGTGGGCGGTCTTCGACCGCCCGGCCGGGTCCGAGCGCGACCTCGTGGTGCTGGCGGAGTCGATGGGTGCGGTGGTCGTGCAACGCCACCCGAGCGGCTCGGTGCGCGTCGTCGGGGACTTCGGCGTGCTGCGGTGGGAAGGCCTGCGTTGGCACAAGGAGCCGCCGATCGCGGCATGGATCGACTCGGTCACGGCGTGCGCCGAGCACGGCGACCGTGACGTGCTCGAGATCCTGCTCGGGTTCGCCGTGCACGATCTCGGCTCACGGGGCATCGGCGCCCTCCTCGTGTACCAGCCCGAGCAGGTCGAGGGTCCGACGTTCGAGGTCCGGCTGCCGACGCCGCCGACGCTCGACGTCCGCCGTCCGTCCGACCTGGCGCCGTTGCGCCACGCGCTGAGCCAGGTCGACGGTGCGGCCGTGTTCGACGCGCACGGCGTGCTGCGCGAGCTCGGCGTCCGGCTCGTGCCGAGCCCGGAGGCCGAGAACGTCGTCGAGGGCCTGCGCGGCATGCGCCACACGTCGGGGCGGCGCTACAGCTTCGATGATCCGTCGGCGACGGTGATCGTCATCAGCGAGGACGGTCCGGTGACCGTCGTGCGCGGCGGTGAGCTGCTGGGCACGTCGCCGACCGCGCTGCGCTCACCGTGACCATCCCAGGCGACGATCAGCCCGCGGCGACCATCCCCGGCGGGATCGGCGACGGGGGTGGTCGGGCACCGATCTGGGTACGCGAGGCGCATGAGACGCCGAACGACTGTGCTCGCCACGTTCGCCATCGTTGCCGCGGTCGTCGCTCCTGCGCTCACCAGCTGCGGCGACGACGACGATCAGCCCGACACGACCCTGTTCGAGCCGACGCTCACCGAGAACCCGATCCAGACGACGCCCTGACGGGCCCGCCCGCCGCGACGGCGACCGCGACATCGGCGGCGATGCGGGCGTTGTTCTCGGCGAGTGCGAGGTTGGCCGGGATGCTGCGGCCCGCGGTCGCCGCGGCGATCCGACCGAGCACGAACGGCGTGACCGCGGCGCCGGTGACGCCGTCGGCCTCGGCTGCGGCCACCGCGACGTCGAGCGACGCGCCGAGCGCGTCGGGATCGAGCTCGGCATCGCGTGGGATCGGCGCCGTCAGCAGGACGCCACCGTTGCGCGGATGGAGGGCGAGCACGGCGGCGACCTCCGCGGCCCCCTCGACCCGGTGGGCCACGGGCAGACCTGACGACCGGGTGTAGAACGCCGGGAACCAGTCGTGGCGCCAGCCGAGCACGGGCACACCGGCCGTCTCGAGGTGCTCGAGCGTGCGCGGGAGGTCGAGGAACGCCTTGGCGCCGGCGCAGACCGTGACGACGGGATGGGTGGCGATCGCGTCCAGGTCGGCGGACACGTCCCCGGTGACCTCGACGCCACGGTGGACGCCCCCGATGCCGCCCGTCGCGAACACCCGGACGCCGGCCGCGGCGGCCAGCGCCAACGACGCCGAGACGGTCGATGCCCCGAGTGGCCAGGCCTGGGCAATGGCCACCGGGAGGTCCCTCTCGGCCATCTTGCGGGCCGGGCCGAGGATGCGGTCGTGGACGGCCGGGTCGACGCCCCCGGGGGCCCCGCCGGCGAGCACCGCCGGGGCCCCCCGCCCCCCACCCCCCCCCCAGACCCCCGGCAGGCACCCCGCGCGCGCGGCCCCGGTGG
>JBEVOM010000038.1:0-4992 GCA_040507575.1 Ilumatobacteraceae bacterium | reverse complement strand
TGGCGGTGATCCGAGTGTCGGAGGGCCGGCCTCCGCGCTCCCAGCACTCCGACGCCCGCCAACACTCGGATGGGAGGGGCGTTACGGCATGGAGGGGTGACCGGCGTAGACGCTGGCGGTGGCGCCGGCGATGGCGGTCCACGAGTAGCGGTCGGCGAGGAGGTCGGCGCCGTGCTTGCGCATGTCGTCGGCGAGCCTCCTGTCGGTGAGCACCATCTGGACGCAGGTGGCCAGCTCGGCGGCGTTGCCGGGCTCGAAGAGGAGTCCGGCGCCGGTGCCGTCGATCAACTCGGCCAGTCCGCCGGTGCGGGCGACGACGAGCGGGGCGCCGCCGGCCAGGGCCTCCAGCGCGACGATCCCGAAGGGCTCGTAGAGGGACGGGATCACGACACATCCGGCCCGATGCACGATCTCGCGCAACCGGTCGTCGGACAGGAACCCGGGCAGGTGGACGAGGTCGTTGACGCCCTCGAGGTCGATCTGCGACTGCAGCTCGGGCAGGTAGCTGCCGCGCCCGCCGATGATGCACTCGACGCCGGGGACCCGTGATCGCAGCAGGCGCATGGCGCGGGCGAGCACCTGGAACCCCTTCTCGTACTGCACCCTCCCCCACGTGAACACGAGCGCGGAGCGCTCGTCGGTGTCGCCCTCCGACCACCATGTCGGGTCGATGCCGTTCGGAATCAGGTGGGTCCGCTCGGCGGCCAGCTCGAACCCCTCGATCACCTCGCTGACGAGGAAGCGGGAGTTCGTCACGACCTCGTCGGCGTCGTGGGCCAACCACGACTCGACGGCGTGGATCGTGCTCGGCTGCCCGGGCGGCACCCGACCACCGTGCTGGCCGCGCTCGGTGGAGTGGAACGTGGCGATCAGCTTGGCCCCGAAGAGCACGGCGAGCGTGTCGGCGGCCCAGGCGACCTGCCAGTCGTGCGCGTGGACGACATCGGGCAGCCAGCTGCCGAGTCGTGTCGAGAGCTGCACGAGGTGGTGGTTCGCCGAGGCGACGCGGGCGACCAGCTCGTCATCGGGCAGCCAGGGGAGGTCGGCGCGCGCCCGCAGGACGCGGATGCCGTCGACGTTGCTGTCGGCCGGTGCCCCGGGGTGGGAGAGCGTGAGCAGCACGACGTCGTTGCCGGCCCGGGCGAGTGCCTGGCCGAGCCCTTCGACGTGTGCGGGCACCCCACCGACCGACCGAGGTGGGAACTCCCAGGTCAGCATCAGGACCCGCATCCGGCGCACCCTACCGGTGCCCGCCGAGCACCCGGAGCGGCCCGGTCCGGCGGCGCGGCGTGGCCTCGCCGTCGACGCCTTGGCATGCTCTCGGCGCCATGGAACACGTCCCCGATCCGGCGTTGCGCCCCGTCGCCCTGGCCAGCGTGACGCTCGGTGTCGCCATCGGCGTGTTCGGCGTCGTGTTCGGTGTCGGCGCCGTCTCGGCGGGCGGGTCGATCGCTCAGGCCTGCGTGATGTCGCTGCTCGTGTTCACCGGTGCGTCGCAGTTCACGGCCGTCGGCGTCATCGCCAGCGGCGGCTCGATGGCGTCGGCGCTGGGCGGGGGGATGCTGCTGGCCGCGCGCAACGCGGTCTACGGGCTGACGCTGTCGCAGATCGTCGGCGGGTCGTTGCTGACCAGGTTGGCGGCCGCCCACATGACGATCGACGAGACGACGGCGATGGCCACGTCGCAGGCCGGGCTCCGCGCCCAGCGCACCGCGTTCTGGATCACCGGTGCGACGATCTTCGTCTGTTGGAACGTCGGCACGCTCGTCGGCGCCCTGGCCGGCTCGGCGATCGATCCGCTGACGTTCGGTCTGGACGCCGCGTTCCCGGCCGGCTTCGTGGCGATGGTCGCGCCGCAGCTGCGGCACCGACGGGCGTTGCTGACCGCGGTGGTCGGAGCGGCGATCAGCCTGGTGCTCATACCGTTCAGCCCGCCCGGCGTCCCGATCCTCGGCGCGTCGGCGGCGATCCTGCTCGGCGTGCCCCGTCCCGACGCCGACGACGACCCGGCCGACCTGCCGGGAACGGCCGGCGTCCCGTGACGTGGACGCTGGTCCTGCTGCTCGGCGCCGGCGCCTACGGGTTCAAGGTGCTCGGCCTCGTCCTGCTCGGGTCGCGCCGCCTGCCGCCGGTCGTGCTGCGCTGCCTGGCGCTCGTGCCGGCGGCGCTGATCCCGGCCATCGTCGTCAGCGACACGTTCTCGAGCGATGGTGAGCTGGTGATCGACGCGCGGGTGGCGGGTGTCGGCGTGGCCGCGTTCGCGGCGTGGCGGCGTGCTCCGCTCATCGTGGTCGTCGTGCTCGGCGCCGGCGTCACGGCCGTCGTTCGACAAGTGGCCTGAGCCGCTCGAGGTTGCGGCGCCAGATCCGCACCATCACGGTGCGACCGCCGACGGCCGCGCCGATCCGGCCCGCCAACCACCACGGGAACGTCAGCTCCTCGTCCCACGTGAAGCGGGTGCGCAGCCCGGCGTCGAGTGGCGCCAGCAGGAACCGGCCCGTTCCGCGGACGACGCCCGTGTGGCGGACGCCCATCGCCCGCTCGGGCTCCCATTCGACGATCTCCATCCGGTCGGTCAGCCGGATCGGGCCGACCCGGGTCACGCAGTCGAACGCGGTGCCGACGCCGCGAGTCTGCTCGCCGACGAACCGGATGCTCTCGGCGTCGGCCATCCAGTCGATGTGCGACTCGACGGGTTCGAGGATCCGCCACACCTCGTCGGGAGGAGCGTCGTAGTCGGCGCTGACCCTGACCCGGGTCACGCCGGGGTGCGGACGGCGCGCAGCGTCTCGGCAGCCAGCTCCGGCGACGTGACGTTGATCATCACACCGGTGCCCCGCTCGAACCCCGCCGACGTGACGAGGTTGGGCCACAGGTGCACGTGCCAGTGGTACTGACCGGAGTGCTCGTGCGGCGCGGTGTGCAACCCGAGGTTGTAGGCGACGTCGCCGAGCGCCGCGTTGAGGTGCTTGACGGCGTCGCGGATGGCCAGGCCCATGGCCTCGGCGCTCTCATCCTCGGCGTCCTGCAGGTGCAGCTCGTGTCGGCGCGGCATGAGCAGCAGCTCGAACGGCGCGGCGCTCCAGAACGGGGTGACACACACGACGTCGTCGTCGGCGAACACGATCCGCTCGCCGTCGGCGAGCTCGGCTTCGATCGTGGTGCAGATCACACATCCGCCGGCGAAGCGGGCGAACGCCCGCTCCTCGTCGAGGATCTCGCCCGGCACGAACGGTAGGCCGAGGATCTGGGCGTGCGGGTGGGCCAGTGACGCGCCCGCCTCCCGACCGTTGTTCACGATGACCTGGGTGTAGCGCACCTTCGAGGACAGGGCGTGCTCGGCCAGGCGGTGCTGCAGGATCCGCATGAACTCGGCGGCCTCGGCGTCGTCGAGCTGGTCGATGCCGCCACGATGGTCGGGCGTGTACACGAACACCTCATGGGTGCCGCTCGCTTCAGCGGTGACGTGCACCGGCCCGAGGTGGTGGACGACGAAGCCGGATTCACCGTCGAACGCCGGGTACAGGTTGGGGATGACGCGCATCCGCCAGCTGCCGTCGTCGTCGTACGACTCCAGCGCAGGGAGGGTGGCATCCTCGTGGCCGGGACAGAAGGGACACAGTTGTGGGGAATCGGCGGCCAGCTCCGGCGCCCTCGGCGCGAAGTCGGAGGGTCGTTGAGCCCGCTCGGCCACGATTGTGACCCACCGCCCGGTGAGTGGGTTGAGACGCATCTGACTCACAATGAGATCCAGGATAAGCGCCTCGCCGCAAGGCGGACGTTCATCGCCCCCGTTGCCGGTCCCGGCCCTGGTAGACGCTGACGTGGAACGGGCTGTCACGGTCGAACGGCCGGCGCCGGAAGTCGCTCCAGCGGTGGCGGAGGTCGAGGCCGGCACTGGCCGCCATCGCGTCGAGCTCGGCCGGCGCGGCGTAGCGGATGGCCCATGGACGCAGCCGCACCCGCTCGCCGTCCGTGAACGACACGAAGTGGCCGGCGGCTCGCTGCTCGTCGGGATCGTGCACCGAGATCGACACGACGACCTCGTCGGCGGTCATCGACCGCACGTCGACCGCGGTGCCCGAGCGCGGTGGCTCGTCGGGCACGAACGCCTCCACCACGAACGCGCCGCCCGGCGACAGCCGCGCCGCGACCGCGGCGAAGCACGCAGCTTGGCGGGCCTCGGACTCCAGCAGGAACAGGGAGTTGTACGCCAGCAGGACGACGTCGAACGGGCCGTCCGGGAGGTCGTCGACCATGTCGCCGAGGACGGTGCGGACGCGGGCCTCGGGATCCTTGGCGGCGAGCCGCTCGAGCATCGCCGCGCTGGCGTCGACGCCCTCCACGGCGAGCCCACGCCCGGCCAGCGGGAGGGCCAGGCGCCCGGTGCCGATCGCCAGCTCCAGCACCCGCGCCGGCGCGTGGCCGCCGTCGGGTCCTCGCGTCGATCCCCGCGCCGCAGCGGCGATCTCGGCCACGCACTCGGCCGTGGCATCGACGTCGCCGATCCCGCGGTACCAATCGTCGTAGACGTCGGCGAAGGCGTCGCCGTACGAGGATCGGTCGTAGCCCTCCATCGGCGTCGTTCTACCGCAGTTAGCGTTCCGCGCCGTGGCCCGCACCGCGCCCCTCGACGTGTACCTCGATCACGCAGCGACGACGCCGATGCGCGCCGACGCCGTCGAGGCGATGCTCCCGTTCCTGACCGATCGCTTCGCCAACGCGAGCGGCACCCATCGAGCGGCCCGTGACGCCCGCCGCGCGCTGGACGAGGCCCGCGACGTCGTCGCCGCCGTCGTCGGCTCCCGGCCCGGCGAGGTGGTCTTCACCGGATGCGGCACCGAGAGCGACAACGCGGCGATCGCCGGAGCGGCCGGACGGGGCCGGGGGGGGGGGGGGGCGGGGGCGGCCCCCCCCCGCGCGGCCCCCCGGGGCGGGGGCCCCGCCCAGCGCGGGGGGGCGGGGCGGCCCCCGGGGGGCGGGCGCCCCCCC
>JBEVOM010000033.1:0-3491 GCA_040507575.1 Ilumatobacteraceae bacterium | reverse complement strand
CCCCGCAGGCTGTCGAGCTGCACCTGACCCGCGGCTGGGACCAGGTCGCCGGCTTCGTGCTGCGTGCCGCGGACGTCGTCGAGGCCCGGACCCCTGCTGAGCTCTTCGAGGCGCACGCCCTCGGCTTCCCCGGTGCCCCCTTCTCCGCCGACATGCCGTCGGTGCACCTGCTGCGCTTCCCGGCGACCGCCCAGCTGCGCTTCGAGGACGCCGTCGGCGGCAACGACAACGCAGGCGCCGCGCTCACCGGAGGGTCCTTCGTGGACCGTCCGCCGTTCACCGGCAACGGCTTCGCCCCGTGGTCCCGCGGCTTCGCGCCCGTCTACTGGCTCGTGTCGTCGCGCGTCCCCGCCGGCTCGGAGATCGTCCGGGTCGACGCCGACGGGTCCGTCACCCTCGTGGCCGTGTACGCCGACGTCGCGACCGGCTGGGTGGCCGGCCCGGGCCAGCCTCCGCTGCCACCCGTGGCCCTCCCGCCGCAGCCGAGCCTCTACCTCGGGCTGCTCGCCCGCTACCAAGGCTCCATGTTCGCCGCCGACCTGCTCCTCGACGAGCAGACCGTGGTGCTGTCGACGCCCGCGCCGCCGGCTGGCGCGACCGGGTTCGTCCAGACCCCTGCGGGCCGCTGGCGCCGCGAGGTGCCGCTCGGCGACCTCACCGAGCTCTTCGAGATCGCCATGACGGGCACCATCAACGGGATCCCCGTGCGGGTCACCGGCGAGGCCGCGCAGGACGGCCAGAAGATCTACCAGGTGGTCTACACCGGCCACAACGCCGACATCGCCGAGGCCCTCGGCCTCACCAAGCTCGACGCGGGCGTCTACGCGGTCTCGGTCCGCGCCGAAGACCTCGGCGACGTGCAGACCGTCCAGCTCGTCGCCCCGAGCTGGCCCGGGGCCTGAGCGCGGGCGACGCACGGGAGCCCTGACGAGGGCGTGCGGCCGGTGGCTGCGCGCCCTCAGGTGTCCGGCGAAGGCCCTGATGGGTACCGCTCCCCATGCCGGGAACCCTTCTCCCGCCTGGGGTGGGGAGCACTCCCCACCCCCTGGGGCCTCTACCCCATGGCCGCACCGCCAACCCTGTCGTAGCGTCGTCGATGTGCCGCACCGGTGGCACCCGACGGACACGAGCAGGGCAGTCCTCGGTAGTGAGCCGAAGGAGTTCTCGATGAAGTTTGCGATGGGGTCAGACGTGCTCTCCACGTTGACCAAGAAGACGTCCACCTCGAGCGAGGACCTCGGTGCGCTGGTCCGCGAGCTCGCCCAGGCCGCCGAGCCCCTCGAGGGCAAGTTCAACGGCGCCGGCCGCGCGGCCTTCGACCAGTTCAAGGCCCAGACCGACCAGATCTCCGTCGAGCTGTCGACGGCCCTCGGCGGCGTCCTCACCGGGATCTCCGGCATGGACCGCGCCTTCGGCGAAGGTGACCAGATGATGGCCGACGAGACGCGCGCCACCGAGGGTTCGACCGCCTTCGACGCCGCCCGCTTCGGCGTCCCCCGCTGACCCGCACCCCACCCACTTCGCACGAGGAGACACATCATGGCTGGCAACTCCGCAGACCGCCGCGACTTCGAGCTCGCGGCCTCCACCACCGCCCAGGAGAACTTCAACCGCGTGGCCACGCGCCTGGAGACCCTCATCGACCAGCGCGACGGTGACGTCAAGGCCGCGATGGCCGACTACGAAGCGTCCGGCGTCTCCGCTGACTACCACGGCAAGGAGCAGCGCTGGAACACCGTGGCCGGCGAGGTGCGCACCATCATCCGCACCCTGCGCACCTCCCTGGAGCGCAACGACGCGACCGCGCAGGACTCCCTGCAGCGCGCCAAGTCCGCCGTCGACAACATCGGCTGACGTCCCACCGGCCCGGGGACTCCCCCGGGCCCTCCTGAGCAGGCGTCACCGCCTGCGCCACCGTGCGGCTGCGGCCGCGTCCACCGAAGGGTGAAGAGGTCCTTGCGATGAGCGGGTACGAGATCACGTTGAGCGGCTGCGAGACCGTCCTCAACTCCATGCTGGTCGAGGCGGACGAGCTGTCGACCGCCCTCGGCGGCATCGAGGGCATCGTCACGAGCGCCGTGACCGGCTCCGGCGACTGCCCCGTCGTCGCCGAGGCCATCGGCGTGTTCTTCGAGAACCGCACCACCACCCTGCAGGGCATCGGCACCCGGATGGAGGCCGCGATGACGGGGACCGTCGCGGCCATCGGCTGGTACAACAAGGGCGACGAGGAGATGATGCTCACGCAGCAGCAGCTCGCCTCCGAGGTCGCCTCGACCGGACGCTTCGACCAGTTCACGGAGGCACCCGAATGAGCGCGACAGCCATCAACGCCGACGGCCTGCCCGGGGAGAACCTCGACCCCGACGCCGTCGAGGCCGCCGCGGCCGACCTGCTCACGCAGGCGACCTCGATCCGCGACCAGGGAGCCGACGTCAAGTCCACCTGGCAGGGCCTCGGCGCCTACTACAAGGCGCCCGAGTCCGAGACGCTCGTCGCCGTGATGGACCCGGTCGCCACGACGACCGACACCTTCGCGAGCGACCTCGAGCGCGTCTCGGCAGCGCTCAGCACCTTCGCGACCGACATCCGCGACATCAAGGGCTCCCTCGACACCCTGCGCTCCGACATCGGGACCTTCCGCGGCTCGATCTCGGGCGACGACGAGTGGCAGTTCGAGCAGGACAACATCGACACCAACGACGCGCTGCGGACCCGGGCCGCAGACCTGCAGATCCGGCTCTGGGACGCCGAGCGCACCTGCGCCAACGCCATCCGCGCGATCGACTGCATCGCGCCCTGGACAGCCAGCACCGGTGACGACGACCCCAACGGCTACGGGTACTCCGAGATCCCCGAGGACGCCGAGATGCCCTGGGGCTCCCAGGTGCAGCGTGAGGACCACTGCCCCAAGTCGGCCGCCGTGGGCGTCAAGAGCTTCGTCTGGGACGGCATCGTCATGGACATCGGCTGGGAGGGGCTCAAGGGCCTCGGCGGCATGATCGGCCTCGGCGAGGACGGGTTCTCGTGGGAGACCTTCGACGCGACCTGGAGCGGGATGGGCGCGCTCATCGGGCGCGACCCCGAGACCGGCGAGTGGTCTCTCGGCACCGCCGGAGACGCCTGGCTGGAGACCGGCAAGTCCCTCATCGCCTGGGACATGTGGGCCGAGGACCCGGCGCGCGCCGCAGGCACCGCGCTCGGCAACATCGCGCTGACGGTCTTCACCTTCGGCGCCGGTGGTGTCGTCAAGGGCACCGCGACCGCCGGCCGCACCGGACAGGTGCTGTCCGGCATCGGCAAGGGCGCCTCCGTGGTCAACCGCATCCTCGACCCGACCGACCTCATCATCGGCGGCGCCAAGGCCCTCAAGGGCTTCAAGCTCGACGACGTCCTGGCTGGCCTGCGGACCAACCTCGGCGACCTCAGCAGCAGCCTGTCGACGTCGCTGCGCGGCATCGACATCGACGTGGACATCGAGCTGCCCGGCA
>JBEVOM010000022.1:0-7088 GCA_040507575.1 Ilumatobacteraceae bacterium | reverse complement strand
CGCTCTCCCGCACCTGGGCGGGAGGCAGGTCGAGTGCGACCTCGAGCGCACCGGCGTGCAGCGCCACCAGGGAGATGCGGTGGGCGAGCACGTCGTGCATCTCCCGCGCGATGCGGGTTCGCTCAGCCAGGCGTGCACGTTCGGCGCGGACGAGCTGATCGGCCTCGGCACGTTGGGCACGGTCGCGCAGGGTGGAGAGGAGCTGACGCCGGGCGCGTACGAACATGCCCCATGCGGTTGCGGCGGCCGCAAGCGCCGCCGTCGGCAGCATCACCGACCAGGTGTTGGTCCGCCCGAGCCAGATCGAGCACACCACTGCCGACGGAACGAACAGCGCGGCGATGAGCAGGGCGGGCCGGACATGGCGATGGACAGCCAGCGAGGCCAGTGCGAGCAGGCCGGCGACCGTGCCAAACGTCGAGAACGCGCCCAACAGGACGCAAACCAGCGCCACCCCCAACGGCCAGCGCCGCCGCCACCACAGGGACAGACAGCAGAGGGCTCCGAACGCGGCGTCGGTGGCCACCTGCCCCGAGGTCATCCGATTGGCGGTGTCGTCCACTGTGACGCTCAGGATGAGGGCGCCGAGAGCGGCGGCGATGACGAACGCACCGGCGTCGACGGACCAGTCGCGCGCTGACCTGGGCCCCTCGGTGTCGGGATGGGCCGGGTCGCCGGGTGCCAGCATCGCCGCGGGAGCGGTCTGGGCCCACCATCTCCGTAGCCAGGACATGACCCGAGCGTACGGTTCCGGGCGCCCGCACAACATCGACGAAAGTCGACATCGCAACCAACGAGAGGCGCGAAGTCGGAAGCGGCCGGACGTCCCTTCGGACATCGGACCGTGGCCGTCCTCCCGATGCGACGGCGCACCGGGCGTTTCAGGCTGGCCACATGATCACGACAACCGCTCTCAACAAGAGCTACAAGAAGGTTCCGGTCGTCCGCGACGTGTCGTTGCGCTGCGAACCCGGGACCATCACCGGTTTCCTCGGGGCCAACGGCGCCGGGAAGTCCACCACGTTGAAGATGATCGTCGGGCTGGTGCGAGCCGATCGCGGTACGGCGACCATCGACGGCCGACCGTTCCGCGAATTGCCGAACCCGACGCGCGTGGTCGGGACGCTGCTCGACGCGTCGGCGATGCATCCCGGGCGCAGTGGCCGGTCGACGCTCACGATCGCAGCGCGGATGGCGGGCGTTCACCCGCGGCGGGTCGAGCACCTGTTGGACCTCGTCGGGATCACTGGTTCCGCGGCGAAGCGGGTCGGCACCTACTCACTTGGCATGCGCCAGCGCCTCGGCGTCGCCCAGGCCCTGGTCGGTGAACCGCGGGCGCTGATCCTCGATGAGCCGGCGAACGGGCTCGATCCCGATGGCATCGCCTGGATGCGAACGCTCTTGCGTGACTTCGCCGACCGTGGCGGCACGGTGCTGCTGTCGAGTCACCTGCTCCACGAGGTGGAGGCCACCGCTGATCATCTCGTCGTCATCTCCGGCGGGGCCGTGGTGGCCGCCGGTCGGCTGGACGATCTGCTTGCCAGCTCCACGATCCTCGTGCGCAGCCCCGACCCCGTTGCACTGGCGGCAGCGCTCCAAGCTGCGCGGATCGACCACATCGCTGGGCCGGATGATGCGCTCACCGTGGACGTCTCCGGTGGTCGGGTCACGACCGAGGTGGTGGCGGGCGTCGCCCGCGATCACCAGGTGCTGCTCACCGAGTTGCGTCGGTCCGAGACAAACGGGCTGGAGCAGCTGTTCTTCTCTCTCACCACCGCCGAGGCGGCTCCGCCCCAGGAGTCGGCAGCATGACCACGTCGATCTCCGCCCGAACCCTCGGCATCGAGGCGGCTCCATCGTCGGCCCTCGGACCGATCCCGTTCCCACGGCTTGTCTTGGTGGAGTGGGCCAAGGCCACCGATACCCGCGCCGCCCGCTGGCTCCTCGCTCTCGGGGGGCTGTCGACCGCAGGGATGATGCTGGCGCCGGTCCTCGCGCCAACGAGCTTCGATCAGACCTACGCGAGCTACCTCGGCGTTGCCGCCCTCGCGCTGTCGATCCTCCTCCCGGTGGTGGCGATCCTGATGCTCACCGGTGAATGGAGCCAACGCACCGCCTTCACGACGTTCACCCAGGAACCGCGACGCATCCGAGTCCTCAACGCCAAGCTGGCGGCGTCGATGGTGCTGGGTGGTGGCGCAGCGGTCTTCGGCGGAGTGGTCACCGCCGCCGGCCTCGGCGTGGCGTCGGCCTCGGGCCGCGCCCTGGAGGCGAACCTGACCGTCGGCGCCATCACCGGCTATCTGCTCTTCGTGCTCCTCAACGTCCTCGCCGGCGTCGCGCTCGGGGCGCTGCTGCAGACCTCGGCGACTGCCATCGCCGCCTCCTTCGCCCTTCCCGCCGCCTGCGCGGTGCTCGGCACCGCATCGACGCTGGTGGCTGACTGGATCGACATGTCCACAACGTGGAGCTGGGTGCTCGAGAGCGATTGGGGAGGTCACGTGCCGCAGATCTCGGTCTCGGTCATCTTCTGGGTGGCCATCCCGCTAGCCGCCGGCGCCGTACGGACGATACGTCGCGACGTCACGTAGTCGGCTCGACGGGGGCCTGGCCGATCGAGACGCGTCGGTCGCCGACGGACCCCGGTTCGTCCTTCAACGGGACGTCACGGGAACCCGCTCCCTCACGGAGCGACGGTGAGCTGGGGTCGCTGGTCGCAGTGGTCCGTCTGCCGACCTGGTCCGGTGACCCGCCTACGATCGCCGGATGGCTGCCGATGGGACCGGTGTCGTCGACCTGTCGCGGATCAGGGTCCGGACGTTGTCGGCACGGACGACTCGTTTCGACGACGTGTTCGACGGCGGGGCCGTGTGCGGGCCTCGCGAGAGAGCGAGGCCGCACCTGCTCGGGTGGACGATCCAGGCCGGATCCCGTGGCTGACCCGGCCGGGGGGCAGGCGGACGGCCTGGCCGGACGTGTCGCGTTGGTCACCGGTGGGGCCCGTGGCATCGGCCGGGCCAGCGCGGTGGCGCTCGCCCGGGCCGGCTGCGACGTCATCGCCGTCGACGCCTGCGCGCTCGTCGACGAGGACGCGGCCTATCCGCCCGCCACCACCGACGACCTCGCCGAGACCGTGCGCCTCGTCGAGGCCCACGGTCGGCGAGCGGTCGGCCACGTCGCCGATGTCCGCGACATGGACGCCCTCCAGGCTGCGGTCGACGACGGCCGGGACCGCCTCGGCACCCTCGACGTCGTCCTCGCCAGCGCCGGGGTGATGAGCTGGGGCTCGTTGCTCGACGTCACCCCGACCCAGTGGCGCGTCACCATGGACACGAACGTCACCGGCGTCTGGCACACCCTGCGAGCTGTGGTCCCGCCGATGATCGAGCACCGCGTGCCCGGCTCGATCGTGATCGTCAACTCGGTCTGCGGCCTCAAGGGCATGCCGATGCAGGCCCACTACGTGACGGCCAAGCACGCGCTCGTCGGACTGTCACGAGCCGCCGCCGTCGAGCTCGGCCCGCACCGCATCCGCGTGAACTCCGTGCACCCGTGGGGCGTCGACACCGCGATGTCGCAGAGCTCGGCCCTGCCCGGACTGCTCGCCCGCCACCCGCAGCACGCCAGGTCGTTCGAGAGCGCGATGCCACCGCGCCTGATCCCGCCCGAGGACATCGCCGCACTCGTCGTGTTCCTGGCCGGTGACCAGTCGCGCAGCATCACCGGCCAGGCGTACCCGGTCGACCGCGGCGCCCTGCTCATCTGATCGCGCACCTGCGGGTTCGACGCGCGGCGTCCGATCGTGGGTGTGGTTGCCGGCGCCCATAGGGTTCGGCCGATGGACGAACGCACGGCCTCGGAGGTCGCCGCGACGACCCGGACACGGATCGGGCGGGTCGGGATCTTCTCGGGGATGCTGCGCTCGGCCCCGCCCGACGTCGAGCGCGAGGCGGTCCGTCGCGTCGAGGCGCTCGGTTACGGCTCGATCTGGTTCGGTGAGTCGATCGGCGGCAAGGACGCTTTCGCACATGCGTCGTACCTCCTCGCGGCGACCAGCGACGTGATGATCGGCACCGGGATCGCGAACGTGTGGGCCCGCCACCCGGCCAACATGGCGGGCGCGGCGGCGACCGTCGGCGCGGCGTGGCCGGGACGGTTCGTCCACGGGCTCGGCGTCGGCCACGCTCCGACCGTCGAGGCCAGCGGCCAGGCCTACGTCCGCCCGCTGGCCCACATCACCGATTACCTCGCCGGCATGGACGCGGCGCGCGATTCCGCGCCGGCGACCCCGGTCCCCGTCCCGCGGCTCGTCGCCGCGCTCAAGCCGCGCATGCTCGCGCTGGCGCGCGACTCCGCACACGGCGCGTTGCCCTACTTCGTTCCGCCGTCCCACACGCCCGCGGCGCGAGCGATCCTCGGCCCCGACCGCCTCCTGCTCGTCGAGCAGTCCGTCGTGCTGTCGACGGACGCCACCGCGGCCCGGCGCACCGCCCGCGGCTGGATGGAGCTCTACTTGCAGCTGCCCAACTACGTCGACAACCTGCGCCGCTTGGGCTACGCCGACGACGTCGTCGACGGTGGCAGCGATCGGCTGGTCGATGCCATCGTCGCGTGGGGTGACGAGGCCGCGATCGCGGCACGGGTCGACGAGCTGCTGGCCGCGGGCGCCGACAGCGTCCTGCTCCAGGTGCTGGCGTCGGATGCCGCCACCACGCTCGATCACCTGGCCCAGCTCGCACCGGCTGTCGTCGGGGTGGCCCCGTGACGCCGGCACTCGAGGGCCTGCTCGGCGCCCGACCGGACTACGCCGCCGGCCTGGCCCGCATCGAGGTCGCGCTGCGCGAGCAGCAGGCGCTCGACCCGGTGCTGCTCGACCTGTGCCGGGACCGGATCCGCTCCCTGCTCGGAGCACCGGGGCCCGGCCTGCCCGATCGGCCGCTGCGTGCTGACGAACGGGCCTGCCTCGACTTGGCCGAGCAGATCTACGTCGACGCGACGGGGGTGAGCGACGAGCTGGTGGCGGCGACCGAGGCCGCCATCGGTCACGACGGCTTCGTCGTGCTGTCCTACGCATGCGGGCTGTTCGAGACAACGGCACGAGCCGAGCTGCTCGTGGAAGGGAGCGCGCCATGACCGTCCGCATCGACGAGGCCACGGCCAACGCCGCGCTGACCGCGGTCGCGCCGGAGCTGGGGACTGCCGTCACCGACTTCATGCGCCTCGCCTACACCGGATCCACCGTCGACGTCGTGACCCGTGAGCTCGTGCGCATCTACAGCGGCCAGCAGACGAGGTGCCGGTTCTGTAGCAACACCCGCGTCCGCGGCGCCGTCGAGCGCGGGATGGACGAGACCGTCGTGGCGAAGGTGGAGGACTTCGAGCACAGCGACCTGCCCGAGCGTCAGCGGGCGGCCTTGCGCCTGGCCCGCTCCTTCCTGCTCGACCCCGCGGCGTTCGGCCCGGACGATCTCACCGCGCTGGCCGTGCACTTCGGGCCCGATCAGATCGCCGAGCTCGTGCTCGACCTCATCCGCCTGCGCCCCGGCTCGAAGCTCCACATCGCCACCGGCATGGACGAGGACGTCGCCGAGCGCATCCTGCTCTGAGCGGCCGGCGTGAACGGGCGCTGACGCCGCCCGAACCGGTGGCATCGCTCGTCTGTTTCGACGACCAATGTCGTCGTGGAGACGTCCACGCGCGAGGCCCTCGATCGGCGGCTGCAGTTGCTGGTCGGCCGGCTCAGCGACCCGCTGCGGTACGCGCAGCGCGTCGAGGCCGAGGTCGCCGGGGCTCGGCATCGAGACGATCCTGCCGCACGCCGACCGGGAGCCGGTCGGGCGCTTCCTCGACCTGTGGGTGCCCGACGAACTGGGCCACGGCGCCTGCCTCCTGAATCTGCTCGACGCGCTCGGGCTGCCGCCGGCCGAGCCGCGCCTCGACGAGCCGTGGCTGCACCGGGCCACGGGCTGGTCGGCCGGGCGCTCGCCGGGTGTCCACCACATGGTCAGCATGGCGTACCACTCGATCGGGGCGATCAACGAACGCTTGGCGCTGGAGGCGTACGGCAGCATGGCCGCGGTCGCCGTCGAGATCGGGGAGGACGACCTGGCCCGGGCGCTGTCGCGCCGCTCCGGCGCGACGAGTCGGCCCATCTCGGGTACTCCCGCACAGCGGCGCGTCACGCGCGGCAGCGGCTGTCGGCCACGCAGTTGGCTGTCGTGCGGATGCTGATCACGGCGACCTACGCGCCGGTCGGCGCCCGCTCGTCGCGCGACAAGGCCCCGTTCGGCCGGACGATCCTGGCCCTCGAGGCCGACCCCGAGAACCCGGCCGTCGCCGCCGCCGCCGACGGCATCGCCCGCGAGCTCCTGGCCCGCCCGGGGAGCTCGATCGCGCCGTTCGTGCTGCGCTCGATGCGCCGCTGCGTCCGCCATGCGTGCCGGCCTGACGGGCTCAATCGAGCAGGGCAGCAGCTGCGGCAGCGACGCGCGGGAGACGGTCGGCGATCGTCGCCATGCGCGGATCGGTGCTCTCGCCGCGCCGCCAGCGCTCGTGCAGCTGCTGGAGCACGACGCCGGTCTTCCAGAGGGCGAACGCCTCATACCACCCGATCGTCGACACGTCGAGGCCCGTGCGCTCCGCGTAGCGGGCCGTGATGGCGTCCCGTCCGGGCAGGCCGATCGTCAGCAACCCGGCGTGGCTGACCCGGCCGGCGCCAGGCGGATCAGCCGGATCCGGCCAGTAGTTGAGGAGCGTGCCGAGGTCGATCAGCGGATCGCCGAGCGTCGTCATGTCCCAGTCGAAGATCGACTGCACGCGGTCTGGATCGGCCGGGTCGAACTGGCAGTTGTCGAGCTTGTAGTCGTTGTGGAGGATGGCGACGTACCGCGACTGGGGCATCGTGGCGGTGAGCCGGTCGGCGACGACCTGCATGGCCGGGTCGGAGTCGGGCAGCGCCGCCAGCTCCCACCGCTTCGTCCACCCGCGCAGCTGGCGCTCGAGGAACCCGTCGGGCCGGCCGAGGTCGGCCAGGTCCACGGCGGCCGGATCGACGAGGTGGAGATCGGCCAGCGCGTCCACCACGGCCA
>JBEVOM010000179.1:0-19698 GCA_040507575.1 Ilumatobacteraceae bacterium | reverse complement strand
CGTCACCCATCGACAAGTGGTGCCCGGCCAGCTCGGTGGCCGCGCTGGTGGCCAGCAGCACGAGGTTCGACGTGATGCCCTCGGCGTCCGGCCACAGGTACCCGGTGCCGGCGAACGGCATGTCGCGGATCAGGTCGACGGCCGGGTGCAGGGTCCGGATGGCCAGCTCGGGTGGCTGCAGGCGGGCGTGGTCGAGGCGCGCCCGCAGCAGGTCGACATCGCTGACGACGCCTCCGTGCAGCGGCAGCACGTCGGTCAGCGTCCGCCCCAACCACTCCTCCCCCGCCGGAGGTTCGACCAGGCGGGCCATCGACCGCCGTGCTTCGGACACCACGTTCGCGAACGTCGCGTCGCGGACGTCGAGCTCCCACAGCGCGGTGCGGGCACCGACCCGGGTCGAACGATCGCGGTGCAGGGTCAGCCACGCGATCAGC
The DNA here is from genome assembly GCA_040507575.1 of Ilumatobacteraceae bacterium. Classification (GTDB taxonomy): domain Bacteria; phylum Actinomycetota; class Acidimicrobiia; order Acidimicrobiales; family Ilumatobacteraceae; genus JALZMG01. The sequence goes on along the minus strand of JBEVOM010000179.1, from coordinate 19,264 downwards.
TCGAGCGCCTTCGACCGCTCGAACGTCGCCGCCGCGCCCGTCGCCGCAGTGACCTCGACCGGCCCGAGCACACGAACGAGCAGCGACCACGGTGCCTCGACGAACGGCTCGTCCGGCGCCGGCGCGGACCCGTTGCCCAGCGGCCCGACATCCGGCCCGTCCGCAACCGTGTCCTCGTCACGGACGAGCGGCGCGTCGGCCTGACGCAGCACGTCGTGCAGCTCCTCGACGTCGCGGCTGGTCAGGCCGACAGGGACCAGGGAGATGCCGAGCGGTTCGAGCGTCCAGCCGCCGGCACCCGCCCGCAGCGACCACGGCGCGCCAGGCGCGTCACCGGCGGCGACGACGGCGAGCCCCCCGCGGCGGCGGGCCGCCGAGCGCACGAGGTCGGCGGTCACCTCGTCGGCGACCGACGACCCGACGAGCACCACGGCCGGCTCCCAGGCCTCGCCGCTGGTGTGGCGGGAGCGCAGGACGAACGTGCTCTGGCGGGCCGCCGCCGTCGACCCGACGAGCGTCGCCGCCAGTTCCAACGCGCCGTCCACGGTCGCCACGGCATGGGCCTGGCGGTGGTCGAGGAACACCGACTCGTCGATGCCGACACCGACGAGGTTGGCCACCTCGGCGAAGATCGACGTGGCCAGCGTGGCCGCCACCCCGCGCACGACGGCGTCGGCGAGGGCGGGGGGCGCGGCGATGCTGAGCACGCCGAGTGCCTCGAGGTCGACGAGCACCTCGCGGCCGTCGGCATCGACGCCGAGTTGGGTGAGCGCCACGCACGGCGCGCCGACCGAGCGGGCCGCCTCGGCCAGCAACTCCACGGGCGCCGACCCGGGCAGCTCCCACCGCGACGCCGCGCCCTCCCACGGCGCACGGAGGTCAGCGTCGGCGGTCAGGACCAGCTCGACCAACCCGTCGCCGCCGACCCGCACGACGGCGATCTGCGAGTCGCCCTCGACGAGCGTGGCGGCGGCGGCGCGCACCGCGACGTCGAGGCGCAGCAGCCGCTCACCCGCGTCGACGGTCCGCAGTCGGCGCTCGGCGGCGACGTGCCCGGCCGACGGCTCGGGGACCCTGGCTCGCGGCAGCGAGCTGCGCAGGCGCTGCCGACGGCGGGCGCCGAGCAGGGCCAGGACCCCGGCCGATAGCAGTGTCGCCTCGCCGATCCCGATCGGCGACGGCGAGCCCGGCACGGAGGCCTCGGCTCCCATCGGCGTCGGCGTGGCCGGCGGCGGAGACGGGACGGCGGCCGGCAGCGTCGTGGTCGGTGCACTGGCCGGGGCCGGCGCAGGCGGAGGGGACGGGACCGTGGCCGGCGGCGTCACGACCGGCGGGGGGACCGGGGTCGCGGGCGTGGGAGCGTCCGGGGCGATCGGCACCGGGACGTCGGCCACCGGCGGCGGCGGCGAGCCGACGGCGGGCAGCACGAACTGCTCGCCCTCGAAGATGAGGTTCGGATCTTCCACGACATCGGGGTTGGCGGCGATGACCCCCTCGACGTGGCCGAGCACGGCGCCGTCGTCGTGAGGGAGGCCGGCCGCCTCGAGGTGGGCCTCCGAGAGGTCCCAGAGGTTGTCGCCGACCTCGACGATCACCACCTCGGTGGCGGCGTACGGCGCCGGCGCGTCCACGATCGCCGTCGAGACGTCGACGGGTTCGGCACCACCACGGTTCGGCCCCGTCGCCGCCGGCACGAGCACTTCGAACCCGGCTGGGAACGCTCCGCCGCGGTAGGCGGCGCCGCCGGGGAGCGGACGGCCGAGGTTCAGGTCGACGATCCGGGCCCGCATCTCGTCGACGCCCCCGGGCGCGGCGAAGCGCGACGCCACGGCGTACGGGGTGTCGCGGTGCTGGGCGACGTGCGTGCGTGTCGCCTCGACCCGTGCCGACGCAGCGGGAGCGGCGTCCGCCGAACGCGCCGCCGGCGGTGCGACGACGGACGTCGCGACGATCGCGGCGGGCGCAGAGATCACGGCGAGCGTCGCCGCCGGTGCCGTCGCCGTGGTCACCAGTGCCGCGCCGGACACGGCGAACCGGGCCAGCCGGGCCAACATCCCGCGGGGGCTGTCGGCCAACGGCTCGGCGGCGACCCGACGCGACCGGGCGCCCGCCCGGCCGTCGGGGCCACTCGAAGCGACGGTCGACGGTGGCCGGGTGATCGCCCGACCGATCTCGCGCAGCGCCGGCAGGCAGAACCACGCCCAGCATGCGTAGAACCCCAGCGACAGGACCTTGAGGATCGTCGCATCGTCCACGCGACGGGAGCCGAGGCGGTCGAGGATGTCGCCGGGGATCGGGTTGCCGACGATCAGGGCGACGACGACCACCGGCCCGGCGATGACGGCGACCGCGGCGAGACCGGCGACGAGCCGCGCCCCGAAGCGGACGATCGCGCTCACCGGAACCCGGCCCTGACCCTGGCTGTCGATCTCGTCGCGTCCATCGCTGACTCCTCGCTCACGGTCCGTAGGACCACACCGCGGTCCCGGTCCCTGTCACGGTGAAGGTGGGGTTGCCGAGCAACGAGGTGAACACCCCGGTGCGGTGCGCCTCCAGCGTCACCGTCACGGTCGAGGCGCTCACGGAGATCGAGACGACGTCGCTGTCGGGGACCCCGGCTGCCGCGACGTGGTCGGCGGCCGCGGCCCGCGCCTCGGATTCCTGCAGTCCGAAGCGGTCGGCGGTCGCCACACCGGCGCGCGCCGCGCCCTCGGCCACGTTGATGATCTGGCGCTGGGCCACGAGCGCACGACCACCGTCGACGATCAGCGTCGCTCCCGCCAGCACCACGATGATCATGAGCACCGACGCGATCCCGACCAACCCACGGTCGTCGAGCGCGCGGGCGCGCCACCGGGCCGCCATCACCCGACGTCCCGGTACGGGTCGACGACCTGGGTGTCGGTCGCCGTGACGGTGCGACCGACACCGGCGAACGCTTCGCGGTTGGTGATCGTGCACGTCAACGTGACGGTGACCGATCCACCGACCCACGTGCCGTTCTCCCCGGGCCGCCAGCTCATCGCCACCGCCGGGAGGCCGCCGCAGGGTGTCGGCAGCGTCGAGTCGCCCACCGCCCGCTCGGCCGCCGCCCGACCGGCCGTCGGGTCGCCGGCGATCGAGGCCGCCCGGGCCGCGCTCTGAGCCGTGTTGGCGATGTCCTGGCTCGTCGACTCGAGTCGGCCGAGCCAGGCCAGCACGCCCCAGGCCGCGAGCGCGAGGACGAGCACGATCATCATCTCCGGCCCGGCGCTCTGGCCGCGGTCGTCGCGCCACCACACGTTCACGGCGCGACCGCACCCTCGGACGGCGCGGTGGCGACGGCCGACACGGACAACGAGCCCGGCAGCGCGAACAGTGGGGTCGACGCCGACACCCGGACGCTGACGATCGAACCCTCCGGCCCGTCGCCGGTGCACGTCACCGCCAACGACTCGACCCATGCACCACCCATGCGGGCAGCCAGCCGCTCGGCCGCGGGCGTCGCGGCATCGCAGCCGGCATCCGCCGCCGCCGCCGCACGGGCCCCCTCGGCGGCGGCCTGCTCGAGGATGTTGCGGGTGTGCCACCACACGACGACCTGACAGAAGAAGAGGAACAGGAGGATGAGGAAGACCGTCGAGAACAGGATCTCGACCCCGGAGATGTCACCCCGCTCGTCGCGCCACCGGACGCGAGCTCGCGCGACGCGACGGAACGACCGCATCGAGTGATCGGGTCAGCCGCCGCCGGGCACGGCCGGAGCCGGCACGTTCGACTGGGCGTCGTTGAAGATGCTGATGGCGAACGCCGTGGCCAGCCCGGCGATGATGATCGCCGCGGCGATCCAGATCATCTTCGCCGGGGAGTCCTCGACGCCGCGCTCGTCGCGCAGGTCGATGCCGTGGAGCGCCGCCCACAGACGGTGGACGGTGGCCATGGAAACGTTGACGGCGTTGGACATGGTTGCCTCCCGGAGGGTGTCAGCTGGTGGTCGAGAACGCGTCGAGCACCCGCTCGGCCAGCGGGTACGCGAGGAAGGCGATCGTGCCGAGCACGAAGAGCATCGTCGGGCCGAACATGGATGCGGTCTGGCGATCGGCCTGGCGCTGCATGTCGTCGAGACCGACCTGGCGCATACGGGCGGCGACGGCGACGACCGTCGATTCGACACCGACACCGATGCTGCTGACGTTGGCGATCGACGAGGCCAGGTCTTCCAGCTCCCGTGCGCCGTACTCGGCGCCGACGGCGTCGAGCGCCTCCCAGGCCTGCAACCCCATCTGTGGAGCGGCGTGGACGGCGGCCGCGATCGCGCCGAACGCCGGGCCCGTCCCGATGTCCGCGGCGTACGTCACCGCCTCGGCCGCCGAGCGGCGCGTCGTCAAGCAGACGGACACGAGCGCGATGTACGCGGCGACCCCGGCACGGAACTCGCTGTACCGGCTGCTCATCGTGACGAGGATCGCCGAGTACTGGTAGTAGCCGGCCAGACCGGCGACGCCGAAGGGGGCGAGCACGGCCAGCCACCACGGGATGTGGGCCCCGGAGATCAGCGGCAGCCCGAGGGCGGCGATCGACGCGACGAACCCGACGATCGTCGCCGTGATCGTCCGTGTGGCGATGGCGGCCGCCGTCACGTCACTGACCCGCAGCTGGTACATCCGGCGCTCCGTCAACCGTTCACCGGCCGCCGATCCGGCGACGGTCCGCCCGAGGGAGGCGATCGGGCGCTCCCACCGCGACGTCGATGCCGTGGCGGCGGTCGCCGTCGTGCCGTACAGCCGGCGGTAGACGGACGCGACCGATGGCGCGCTCACCACGAGCGCGCGGGTCAGGCACCAGATCCCGAGGACGGCGGTCACCGACACGGCGAGCGCCAGCTGCAGGAGCGTCATGCTGCGCCCCCGAACGAGCTCGTCGAAACGGCGTCGTAGTCGAGGTAGCGACCGAGCCGCTGGTAGCGCGACAGCTGGCGCAGCCACCACAGCGCAGTCGCCCAGATGGCGATCGGGACGATCAGGTACACCTGCCCCGCCGCGGTGCTGTACTCGTCGAGCGTGTCACCGGCCGCGATCAGCAGGTACGCGATGAGGGCGGCGAGGATCGCCAGCATCCGACGCATCGACGACTCGAAGCGGGCCCGGAGGCGGTCGATCTGGTCGCGTGCGGTGAGCTCGTCGCGCGCCGTGAGGGCCAGCTCCTCGAACGTGCCGTAGAGCACCGACCCCGACGCGTGCCCGTGGGCGAAGAGCAGCGCGGCGATCGCCATGTCCGACGTCGGGTGGTCCAGGTCGGAGGCCAGCGCCACGAGGGCCTCGTCGAACGGCATGTGGTGGCGGACGCGGTCGGTGAAGCGGGCCAGCTCGGGGGCGATCTCCTTCGGTGCCCGCAGCGCCGAACGATCGAGGGCCTGCACCAGGTCGAGGTTCGAGCCGCGCTGGAGGTCGCGGAGGTCCTCCAGCCACTTGGCGATGGCGTCCACCCGCTGGCGCTCGCGGGTCGCGCCGACCGATTGGAAGAGCCCGGACCAGACGAGCACGAGCACGGCGGTGGCGACAGCCGCGACGACCCACCGGGTCACCACGAGCACGCCGACCCCGGCGGCCGCCGCCACGGCGATCGTCGTCGTGCCCACGGACGAGCGATGCGTGCGGGGGGCGCGACGCGCCTTCGGTCGCGGCGGTCGCCACGCCGTCACGAACAACGCAACACCCCCGACCGCCAGTGCGGCGGCCAGGCCGGCCACGAGCACCCGCGTCGCCGCGTTCACGCGTGGACCTCGTCGCCGTTGGTGTGCGGGTCGGCGATCCCGACCCGTCCCAGCGGGCGGTAGGAGTCGTCCATCGCCGCGGCCATGTCGAAGCCGGCGAAGTTCATCCGGATCTTGTGGAGCAGGCGCGCCGGCCACACCGTGCCGGTCGCCCGGGCCCGACCGTCCGACGCGTGAGCCGACGGCTCGTACAGCGTGTGGATCTTCGGGTGATCGCCCTCCATCAACGGATGCACGATCTCACCCACCCAACGCGAGCGGTCAGGTGCCATCGTGCACTGCACCACGAGGTCGAAGCTCTTGTAGACCATCCGCCGCGCGATGTCGCGCGGCGTCCCGTCCTCGCACACCCGATCGACGAGCTGCTCGAGTCCGGCCTCGGCCGAATCGCCGTGGACGGTCACGAGCGTGCCCTGACCGATGTTGGCCGCCCGGATCGCCGGACCGCCCTCGTCGCCGCGCACCTCGCCGATCGAGATGACGTCGGCCCGGGTCCGCAGCGCCGGTCGCATCAGGTCACCGCACGTGATCCCGCGGTCCTTCGTCGTCACCGGGATGCGGGCCTGCATCTCCTGGGTCCAGTCGCGGCCGAGGCCGCCGATGCCGAGCTCGAAGTCGGTCTCGATCGTCAGGATCCGGGTGTCGGACGGATACGCCAGCAACGCGGCTCGCAACTGGGTCGTCTTGCCCGAGCCCTGCACGCCCGAGAACGCCGCCGACAGGCGGGCGGTCGGCACGACGGTGCCGAGCAGGTAGGCGATGCCCGACGAGATGGCGCCGGACTCGTACATGTCCAGCACCGACGCACCCAGGACGCGGTGGACTCGGATGAAGATCGCCGGGCGACGTACGACGTCGTAGCCCTGCCCGTGGAAGCGCAACCGGGGCGACAGCTGCACGTCGACAGCCGGCGACTCGAAGCTGAACGGGCGGTGATGGGCCTGGGCCACGTCGGAGATGACCCGCTCGAGCGCCCGGTCGTCGGAGACGAGCGGCGGGTACAGCTCGTACGTGCCGTCGGCCCGATCGACGCGGACCGGCCCGGCGCCGATCACGATGAGGTCCTCGGCCAGCGGCTCACGCTCCAGGATCCCGAGCAGGTGGGGCAGCAGGAACATCGACGAGAGGATCATCTCGACGACGCGATCCTCCTGATCGAGGCTGAGGACCGGGTTCGAGGCCCGCACCCGCGTCTCGTTGATCTGCGGCATCACCTCGTTCTCGAGGACGAACTTCGTCTTCTCCTGCCGCAGCTCACGCTCGTGGTGCGACTCGCGGGGCGGTGCCGGCGGGAGCTGGGCCCCGAACTCGCGGCGGATGAGATCGGCGAGCTGGGCCAGGTCCTCGACGGTGCCGATGCGGTCAACGTTCGCCATCGACGAGCTCCTCGCGTGTCGGCGACGAACCGTTCGGTGACGGGACCGGCGTCGCGGGTCCGGCATGACCGCGCTCGGGCCGGCGCCGGGCCACCGCCGTGCGCTCGCCGGTCGGCGCCGCGAGCGCCGCTGCGATGTGCCGTGCCGCTTCGACGAGCCGGCTGCGACGCACCGAGCGGTCGGCGATCGACCCGCCTCGGCAGATGACGTCGAGCGCCGCTGCGTCGTGGGGGAGGTGGCCGAGATACTCGGCACCGGTCACCGCGGAGAGGTCGCGGGGCGTCACGCTCATCGCCCGACGTCGTCCGACGACCTCGTTCGTCACGATCCGGAGGCGGTCGACGGGGATGCCGGCGTCAGCCGAGCCGTGACGACCGCCCCGACTCGCCCACTCCATCGTCGTGGCGACGGGCGCCGGTTCCGACGACGCGACGAGCACGACGACATCGCAGGCGTCGATCAGGCCCATCGTCGGCGCGTCCGGGTAGACCCGACCGACGTCGACGATCACGGTGCCGTCGTGCTCACCGAGGAGCACCGGCCACGGCACCCGCGGCCGCACGAGCGCCTGGGTGAGGCGGAACGAACGGCCCCAGCTCGGGATCACATCGAGCGCGCCCAGCCGCTGCACGACGGTCGTGAAGCCCGTGGCGTTGCGGCTCATCACGAGGTCGTACAGGTCCCCGGCGGGGTGCAGCTGGTCGCACCAGCTCAGCAACGTCCCGCCGGACGGATCGGCCTCGATGAGCAGCGTCGGCCCGGACTCGGCGCGGGCGGCGGCGAGCGCGAGCGCGGTCGACGTGACGCCCCCGGACCCCTTCACGCCGGCGACCGCGATCGATCTCACGGCACTCGCACCAGGGCGAGGGATTCGGTCGCCGACCACTGGGCGACCCGCGTGGCGTCACCGGCCGGCGCGGCGATCACCGTCGACAGCGCGCCGTCGTCGCCCGTGCGAGCCTCCACCACGACGACCCTGACCTCGCCGCCGCTGCCGTCGGTCGAGACGGCGACCATCTCGTCGCCGACCGTGACGGTCGTGGGGAACCGACCGGCCCGCACCACGGCGCCGACCTCCAGCGACCCGGCCGGCACCGTCGGCGCCGCGGTGAGGAGCGCCGGCGTGAGGATGTCGCCGGGCGAGAGGTCGACGGCCGCGACCGCGCCGGACAGATCGGTGCCGGCGGGGTAGAACTGGCCGACGCCGTCGTCGACCCCGACCGTCGTCGTCGACAGGGCAGTCGCGGGGATCGGGGCGCCCGCGTCGACGTCCTGCACGATCAGGAGCACCTCGGCGCGGTCGGCGGCGCGCGAGAAGCCCCACACGATCAGCACCGTCGAGGCCAGCACGAGCCCGAGCCCGGCGGCGAGCAGCGGCACCCGGACGCGCGAGCGTGGGCGGGTCGGCCGCTCGCTCACGGCCGCCGGCGGCAACGACGTCAGGTCGGTCATCGCGAGACTCCTTCCCGTCCATCCACGTTCTGTGTCACGACGTCCATCGTCGGCCGCAGGTCTGGCGATACAGGACCGGCGCGGCCGGCACGACAGCCGGTCATCCGCCCGCTCCTGCGGCCTGCGGCGTGACGTTGCGGACGTGCAGCTCGTCGACCGCCACCGTGAGCGGGTCGGAGTACCACACCGGTGCAGTCCGTGGCGACGGTCAGGATCAAGGCCCACCCGGCCAAGCGCCTCATCCGCCGAATTCTTCCCTGTCCCGGGGACGTCGGCAGCAAGCAACGAGCTTTCACGTCGGTACCTGCCCCAACGCGGCGCCGACGAGGAGCGTGAGCGCCGTCCCGGTGGCGATGGCCGGCGCGAACGGGAAGCCCGAGCGGCCGGTGCGGTGCTGCCACACGCCACCCATCGCCGCGCCGAGCAGGCAGCTGACGACGAGCGCCGGCAGGGCCAGCCCCACGTCGAACGCGCCGCAGAGGAGGCCGGCGGACAGCGCCAGCTTGACGTCGCCGAGCCCTGGCGTCCGCCCACCGGTGACGAGGTGGGCGACGAACAGCGGACCGGCGAACCACGCGGCGCCGGCGAGTGCGCCGGCGAGGAGCGCATGGCCGGTCTCCGCATGCACCAGCGCCACCCCGGCGAGCAGGCCGACGAAGCCCGCACCCGTCAGCACGTTGGGGATCCGTAGCTGCTCGACGTCGAGCACGGCGGCCGCCGTGAGCACGAGCGTCGCCGGCGGGACCAGCCAGGCGACCGGCGACGGGATCGCGACGGCGGTGACGGCCGCGCCGATGACGATGCCGGTGCCGATGCCGGCAGCGCGGTGCCAGGAGCGTGGCGGCCGGCCCACCGCCGGCGCCCGCTGCATCCGTACGACGGTGCCGGTCTCGGTGAGGACGGTGAAACCGTGCTCCCGGTAGAGCTGCACGACCCGATCACTCGACCGGCGGACCACGAGCACGAGCGGGCGCGACGACCCGTCGGCCAGCGCGGTGACCGCATCCATCAGCGGCCGGCCGGCCGCGGCGCCCCGTCCGCCGGCGACATCGGCGAGCAGCCAGGACCCGCGGTGGTCGCTCCACGTGCGGGCGGTGCGCATCCGCCGCTCGGCCGCCAGTCCGCCGACGATCGCGACCAGCGAGCCGAACACGAGCATCGCGACGACCGTGACGGGCCGGTGGGCGACGAAGCCGGCGCTGAGCGCCAGCCCGAACATCGCCGCCGTCGCGACAGTCCACGCGACCACCCCGACGGGCCCGGGCACGGCCGTCAGCGTCGCCACCCCCTGGCTCACCATGACTCGCCGATCGGCGGTGGCGAGCGTCAGGAGCGACACGATGCGGCGGCGCCCGAAGCGGTCGGCGTGGATCGCCGACGCTCGCCACACGGAGGACCTCCCGCGCTCGGCGGTGGGCGACGTGAACGGCGTGGCGCGCGACGGCACGGCCCACGGGTGCTGCGGGTCGCGTCCTGCCCCACCTGACACGTTCCTCACCTCGAGGATGGGCTCAACCATCCACCTTCCAGGCATCGGCCGCCCGCCGAGTAGCCGCATCCTAGTTCCTGGGCGACGTCGGCCGTCCGGGCACCGAACCTCCATGCCTCCCTGGGTACATCGAGGATCGGGAAACGGAAATCGGATCATCCAACGGGCGCGGCCCGACCGGTCCCGACGAAGGCCGGGGCCCGTGTCGAACCCGTAACCTGGGTTGCATGCGGACTCTCTCCAACGCGCCGACAACACTCCCGCAGGCCAACGAGCCGTGCTGGTGCGGGAGCGGTCGCAAGTACAAGCGCTGCCACAAGCGCTCGGAGGGTCGCGTGCTGCCCGGCGTCGTCTCCGCCTCGCGCACCGTGCCCGACCACATCGGCCGCCCGCCCTACGCCGAGACCGGTCACCCGGTCCCGTGGGACGAGCCGCGCATCAAGTCGCCGGAGGTCATCGCCCGGATGCGCCGGGCCGGCGGCATCGCCGCCGAGATCCTCCGGCTGGCCGGAGAGATGGTCCGGCCGGGGATCACGACCGACGAGATCGACGAGTACGTGCACCAGTTGCACATCGAGCGCGACGCGTACCCGTCGCCGCTCAACTACAACGGCTTCCCGAAGAGCGTCTGCACGTCGGCCAACGAGGTCATCTGCCACGGCATCCCGGACTCCCGCGTCCTGCAGGACGGTGACATCCTCAACATCGACGTCACCGCCTACATCGGTGGCGTCCACGGCGACACGAACGCGACGTTCTTCGTCGGCGACGTCGATCCGGCCAGCCGCGAGCTGGTCAAGGTCACCGAGGAGTGCATGTGGTACGGCATCGAGGCCGTCCGCCCCGGCCGACCGATCAGCGACATCGGCCGGGCCATCGAGGAGCACGCCAAGACCCACCGCTACGGCGTCGTGCGGGCGTTCATCGGCCACGGCATCGGCGAGCAGTTCCACTCCGACATCCAGGTGCTGCACTACTACGACTCGCGGGCATCGATGATCATGCGGCCGGGCATGACGTTCACGGTCGAGCCGATGATCAGCCTCGGCTCGTGGCAGCACCGCATGTGGGACGACGACTGGACCGCGGTGACGGCCGACGGCAAGCGCACCGCCCAGTTCGAGCACACCCTGCTCGTGACCGACGCCGGTTGCGACGTGCTCACCGGCGGTCCCGGCGCGGCGTCCCCAGCCGCGCCGTGGGATCGCTGAACGCCGTCGCCACCCGTCGGCGCGGCAACCGATATCTGGGCGCGCACGGTCCCGAAATCGAGACCCTGCGCGCCCGGATTGCCCGACCCTCCGCGTCTCGGCGCAGCGCGTTCCCCGCGGTGCTGATCGCCACCGGGGCGGTGATGCTCGCCGCGTGCGGCGGGGACGGCGATGCCGCCTCCCGGAGCGACGGGAGCGTCGTCGTGACCGACGTCTGGGCCCGCGCCACCCCTCCTGGCACGACGGTCGGCGCGGTCTACCTCACGGCGACCTCCGACACCGCAGACAGCCTGACCGGCGCCGACGTCGACCCGGCGATCGCGGCCAGCGCGACGTTGCACTCGACCGAGACGAGCGGTGGGATGTCCATGATGACAGCCCAATCGACCCTCGAGATCCCGACTGGCGACGTGCTCGCCCTCGAGCCGTCGGGCAGCCACATCATGCTCGTCGACCTCACCGGACCCCTCGAATCCGGCACCACGTTCGATCTCACGCTGCACTTCGAGCAGGCCGGTGACGAGACGGTCACCGTCGAGGTCCGTGACGACGCACCGTGACCGTCCCACCGTGACCGCCCGGCGGATCATCACCGCTGCGCTCGCCGCGGTCATCGTCGTGCTCTGTGCCTGCGGCGGCGACGATGCCGACCGCAACGGCGCAGTGGTCGGCGGGACGCGCACCACGTTGCCCGACCTGACGCTCGAGCCACTCGTCGCCGGCGACGCCGCCCTCGATCTGGGCAGCCTGCGGGGCCCTGCGGTCGTCAACCTGTGGGCCACGTGGTGCGGCCCGTGCCGGCGCGAGCTGCCCGCGTTCCAGGAGGTCAGCACGTCCTATCCCGACGTGCGGTTCATCGGCGTCGACATCGGTGAGGACACCGGCGCGGCGCGCGCCTACCTCGACGAGCTGGGCGTGTCGTTCGAGCAGTTCGCAGACAGCGACGCCGCGCTGACCGACGCCATCGGCGCGGCCTCCCTGCCGGTCACGCTCGTCGTCGCTCCGGACGGCTCGATCGCCACCGAGCACCTCGGGCCGATGAGCCTCGACCAGCTCGCCGACGCGATCAGCGAGCTATCGGCCGGGTAGCGCGCTCTCGATCGGCCACCAGTGGTCGAGCGGCCGCCGACTCGCCCGGTCGACCCGGAAGACGTGGCCCTGCCCTGGCTGGTCCCAACGTCGCTCGATCGGGGTGCCGGAGAGGTGGCACCACCAGAGCGTGCCGACGCCGCCGTGCCCGACCACGGCGACATCACCCGGGCCGTCGTCGTCGAGCAGGTCGGCCAGCGTGGCGGCGATCCGAGCCTGGGCGTCGATCGCCCGCTCCCATCCCCGAGCGCTCGTCGAAGGCTCGGCGAAGCAGCGGTCGGCGACGACCTCGAACTCGTCGGGCGGCAGGAAGCCGGCCGCGGCACGGTCGATCTCGCCTGACGCCGGGCGCGTCTCGACCGCCACGCCCAACGACGCGCCGAGCAGCGCGGCGGTCTCCAGTGCCTTGGTCTCCGCGCTCGACACGATCCTGCGGATCGAACGCACCCAGTCCCCGGCCGCCATCGCCGCGGCGCGCTGTCGTCCCGTCGGGCTCAGACCCCACTGATCGACGGGCACCGCCGGGTCGACCGTGACCTGCGGATGGCTGATGTAGTGGATCGTCACGAGGTCGCGGCCTCCGGGCCGCCCGGCGCGGTGAGGAGCGCCCGACCCACGGAGGCGACGCTACGCGACCGGCACGCCGTTCACGGCCCGGTACGTCTGGTCACGGCCCGGTACGTCTGGCGACGTGGCGCCCGCACGAGGAGGTCGCCGAGCCTGCGCTGCTCGGCGTCCCCCGTCGATGTCGGCCGCCACGATCGTGAGCTCGGGACCGGACCATCCGAGTGTTCGCGGTCGACCGAGTGCGGAGCGCCGGAAAATCGGCCCGCCGGCACTCGGTCGACCGTCAGCATCATCGACGTCGACTACCCCGTCGGCTGCGGGTCCATGCCGGCTCCATGCCGGACGCACGTCCCGCGGTGCACAACATCATCACCGCTCCGGCGGTCGACGGTCCTGCCCGCTGGCCGCGACCGCCGGGCGGACCCCGCCTCCGGTGGGCGACGAACCCTTCCCTCAGTCGTCGCCCACCGGGAGGCGGTACATCGCGGCCGCCGCCCCGATCGCCGCGACGACCGCCACGACACCCGTCGCCGCCATCACCGCACGATCGAGCCAGAACGGCGCGTCGGTGGGGATCAATGCCCGGAAGGCGCCGTCGCGCCGGACGAACACCCAGACGGCGAGCTCGAACGCGGCCAGCAGCACCAGCGCGTACGACACGAGACGGGCGCCGATCACGAGTGCGACCAGCACTGATGCGGCGGCGACAGCCGGCAGCAACCACCACACGAGCAGCGGGCCGGTCTCCGGCGGCAACGACGAGAACTGCCACCACCCGATGCCGACCGCGCCCAGTGCGACGACGAGCAGTGGCCAGGCCAGCCGGCGTCGGGTGACGAGCGCCAGGATCAGCAACGCGCCACCGACGGCGGCGCCGACCGCGAGCGGCAGCCGCGACGGCGCGGGCAGCCACGTCACTGCCACCGTGACCGCGACGGGCGCGCCGGCCACGTTCATCGCGATGTCGGAGGTCTGGATCAGCGTGCCGGGCGTCGCCGTCGTCGGCGGATCCTGCGACATCCAATGGGCCCGGTGGTCGTGCCACGCGTAGCGACCGCCCGTCCCGACCGGCTGCCAGTCGGGCGGCAGCGTCGGGTCGGCCCCGGCCGGCACGTCGCCGCCGAAGCGGCTGGCGTTGAGGTAGGTCGTCGGCGCCCGCTGGTTCTCCTCCACGATGCCGTCGGCGCCGAAGCGCAGGTACGGCTCCTGTTGGTAGCCGTTCACGAGCACCTCGGTGCCGGGGGTCACGGTGAGCTGGAAGAACGAGTCGCCGCCGATGATCTCGGCCGTGATCGTGTCGGTCGGCGGGCTGACCGCGACGACCTCGGAGCGGAAGTTGGTCGGCCCGGCGGCGTCGGCGAAGACGATGCCGGCCGGCACCCCGGTGACGAGAACGGTGGCGAGCACGGCGCCGAGCGCGCCGGCGGCCCTATACGAGCGTCGCCGCGGCGCGCCGGCGTTCACGCGTCGTCGAGGAGTTGGCGGACGTCGGCGGCGAGGTCGTCGGCCGACGTGCCGAGGCTCCACGTCAGCACGAGCTTCCCGCCGTCGTCGACCGCGAACAGGCTGTCGGTGTGCCCGACCTCGATGTCGCCGTTCGGTGCCGTCCGCACCAGGTAGCTGACGCCGAACGGTCCCGCCACCGATTGCAGCGCGGCCTGGTCCTCGGTGGCGATGGCGTGCGCACCGGGGACGAAGCTCTGCACGTAGTCCGTGAGGACCGGGATGTCCCGGTCGGGATCGACCGACACCATGGCCAGCTCGACCCGGTCGGCATCGTCGCCGAGGTCCTGGCGGGCCGCCCGCACGTTGGCCATCGTCGTCGGGCAGGCGTCGGGGCAGTTCGTGTACCCGAAGTAGACGAGCAGCAGACCGTCGGCCGGACCGCGGAACTCGAACGGCGCCCCGCCCTCGCTGAGGTCGGGCAGGGTCACGGTATCGACCTGCGGCTCGACGTCGCGCGTCACGCCGACGAGCTGGCGGTCCTCACCGCCGCAGGCCACGAGCATCCCGGCGATCGCCAGCGCGCCGAAGGCCCTGGTCCGGGTCCTCGTCCGGCTGCTCATCCGCCCGCCGCCGGCGACGCTCCGTTGAGGGAGAGTATGTAGGCCACGATGTCCGCAACCTGTTCGTCTGTCAGCTCGTTGGCGGGCATCGCCACGGCGAAGCCCTCCTGGACGTGGGCCGGCGGGTCGTGGATCGACTGCGTGATGTAGGCCTCGTCGATCGTCGCCGTCGACCCGTCGGTCAGCTCGATGGTCGTGCCGAGGCTCCCCGCCCAGGCCGGACCGATCCCGCCCTGACCGTCGACGCCGTGGCATGCCGTGCAGCCCGACGCCCGTGCCAGGTCCTTGCCCGCAGCGACGGCGTCGGACGCGCCCGGCGGCTCGCCGCTCGAAACGTCCTCGTCGTCGTCCCCGCACGCGGCGACGCCCACGGCGAGCGCGACCGGCAGCGCGTACGCGAGCAGACCCACGGCGCGTCGCTGGGTGGCCATGGCCCGGAGTCTGGCAGCGCATCACGGCTGCGCTGTGTCACCGATGTGTGACCCACGCCCGGGAACTCGACGGCCCCGGCCGAGTCGCTCCGTCCACCAGGAGGCGAGCTCGGCGTCGCCGCCCACCCCGTACGCGTCCATGACCGCGAGGCCGCAGCCGACGACGTCACCGTCGCGCAACGCGGTGGCGGCCGGCGCGAGGTCACCGGCCGGCCACGGCAGGTCCACGAGCCAACGTGGCCCGAGCCGGATCGTGTCCGCCGACAAGCCCGTGCCGGCGGCGCGGTGCCACGCCCACGCACTCGCGACCGGCGACGTCAGCACGGCGGCGACTCGCCACACGTCGTCGCCGGCGAGGGGGCGGGCCGTGACGAGGGGGACGCCGGGTAGCAGGCGCCCGTCGGGGTCGGCAACCGCCTCGATCACGCGGGTCTGGTTGGCGACCAGCACCTTGGGGACGAGCAGGTCATCGGCCCACCTGCGCATGCGGGCATCCAGTCGATCGAGGTCGACGGTCGGCCGCCCGAAGCGCCGCTTGGCGAACGTGACGTCGCGCTCGCCCCACGCGCAGTGACCGGGGTCGACGAGGCCACTCGTGACGAAGGGCGGGCCGCTCCCGTCCTCGACGACCGCGGGGACGAGGCCGTAGTACTGGTCGCGGAAGTTGGCGGTCAGCCGCACGAGGTCACCGAGCCTCCCGACGGCGTGCAGCGCCGGGACGGCGGGGACCCGCAACCGGCTCGTCACGACCTCGCTCCACGATCGGGCCGGCGCCGCCGGTCCGCCGGCCTGGCGGGCCGCGAACACCAGCGCGCACACGAGCACCTGGGCGTCGAAGGCGTGTGTCGGTGACCACCACGACCACGTGATCGTCGCCCGCCGATCGATCGCGGCCCGGACGGCGGCCGCGTCGCGAGAGGCGAGGATCGACTGCGGCAGGACCAGACCGATCCGGCCGCCCGGGCGCACGACTCGTCCGGCGAGGCCGAGGAACTCGGCCGCGGCGTCGGCGTACGGTCCGCCGCCGTGGGCGCTGGCCCCTCCCCGGGTCGTCGCCGACGCCATCTGGGACAGGTACGGCGGGTTGCCGACGACGACGTCGACGGACCCCTCGTCCCACTCCTTGCTGAGCGCGTCGGCGTGCTCGACGCGCCAGCGCAGATCGAGGCCGGAACCGGCGATCGCCTGTCCGGCGGCGGCGACGGCACCGCGGTCGATGTCGACCCCCACCAGCTCGACGTCCGCGCCGGCGGCGAGCAGCGCCCGGCCGGCGGCCACCAGGAACCGGCCATCACCGCACGCCGGGTCGAGCACCGTGAGGGCCGGTCCTGGTCGCCCCGGCGTTCGGGCCAGACCGTCGACGACGTGGCGGACGACGTCGTCGACGAGCCAGTCCGGCGTCGGGTAGTCACCACGCCGCTTGCGTCCAGCGCTGGTACGGCTCCCAGCGGATTGCAGCGGCGGCACGAGCCGAGCGTAGGGTCGGGGCGTGGTCGAGGCCGGCAGCCGGTTCCTCACGATCGGGCGCGACGACTGGGCTGCGCTGCGCGCCGCCACGCCGCTGACGCTGCGGGAGGACGACCTCGCCAAGCTCCGCGGCATCAACGAGCAGATCGACCTCGACGAGGTCGCGGCGATCTACCTGCCACTCTCGCGACTGCTGAACCTGTACGTCAGCGCGTCGCAGGACCTGGCGAGGGTGTCGTCCACGTTCCTCGGGACGATCGCCCCGCGCGTGCCCTACGTGATCGGCGTGGCCGGGAGCGTGGCCGTCGGCAAGTCCACGTTCGCCCGCATCCTCCAGGCGCTGCTCGCCCGCTGGCCCGACCACCCCCAGGTCGACCTGGTCACGACGGACGGCTTCCTGTACCCGAACGCCGTCCTCGCCGAGCGAGGGCTGATGGATCGCAAGGGCTTCCCGGAGTCCTACGACACCCGCCGCCTGCTGACGTTCCTGCGCGACCTCAAGAGCGGCGCCGACGAGGTGCGGGCGCCGGTGTACAGCCACGTCGTGTACGACATCGTCGACGGGGAGGAGGCCGTGATCCGGCGGCCCGACATCCTCATCCTCGAAGGGCTCAACGTCCTCCAGGTGTCGAACGAGGGCGCCGAGTTCGTCAGCGACTACTTCGACTTCTCGATCTACGTCGACGCCGACGAGATGGACATCCGGGAGTGGTACGTGCAGCGGTTCTTCGCCCTGCGCCAGACCGTGTTCCAGGACCCCAACAGCTTCTTCAGGCACTTCGCCGGCCTGACCCACGAGGAGGCCCGGGCGACGGCCGAGGGAATCTGGGGCACGATCAACGGGCGCAACCTCAGCGACAACATCCTCCCGACCCGGGAACGGGCGTCGCTGATCCTGCGCAAGGCAGCCGACCACCGCGTGTCCGAGGTCCGCCTGCACAAGCTGTAGGGGTCGCTCGCCGGTGCGAGTGACCGAACGTGACTCACGCGCCGCGCAGGGCCTGGGGCAGCTCGGCGATGGACGTCAGCTCGTCGAGGTCCTCGTCGTGGTCGACGTGCTCGTGCTCCCACAGCAGCGGGTACGGGATGTGGACGGCGTGGGCGCCGAGCGAGAGCACGGGCAGGATGTCGCTGCGCACCGAGTTGCCGACCATCACGAACCGCTCCGGACGCACGCCGACCTGGCGCAGGATCCCGGCGTACGTGTCGGCGTCCTTCTCCAGCACGACCTCGACGTGCTCGAAGTGGTGGGCGATGCCCGACGTCGTGACCTTGCGAGTCTGGTGGACGAGATCGCCCTTCGTGATCAGCACCAGCCGGTGGTCCCGGCCGAGGTCGGCAAGCACGGCCGGGACGTCGGGCAACAGCCGCACCGGCTCGGTGAGCATGTCCATGCCGTCGTCGAGCAGTTGCCCGATCACGGCAGCCGGTACCGCGCCGTCGCTGACCGTGACCGCCGCCCGGACCATCGACAGCGTGAACGCCTTGACCCCATAGCCGGCGATCGGGAGCTGGGCCCGCTCGGTCGCCCGCAGGGCGGCGGCGACGTCGATGCCGATCGCCGCGTACGGCTCCACCAGCTCGACGAAGTGCGCTTCCACGCGGTGGAACGAGTCCTCGCTGTGCCAGAGCGTGTCGTCGGCGTCGAGGCCGACGACGTCGAAGCGGAGGGACGCGGTGGCGGTCATCGTCGGGACATCCTCGCGGCCGGCGCGCCTCAGGGCCGGTGGATCGCGTTCAGGTAGTTGTAGACGGTGATCCGGCTGACGCCCATGGCGTCGGCGACCAGTTCCACGGCGCGACGCAGCGTGAACGCTCCCCGCTCGTCGAGCAGGCGTACGGCCCGCTGCTTGTCCTCCCGACCCAGGTCGGTCAGCCGGCCGCCGAGCTCGGCCTCGACGGCGTCGATCAGGCGGTCCAGCGCGCCGTGCAGCGGCGGCATCCGCACCGCACCGACGACCCGGCCCTCCCATACGAGCGGGACGTCACTCGGCTCGATGTCGTCGGCCGCGACGAACGACGCACCGACGGCCTCCACGACGGGCTGCACGGCGACGAGCAGGGGGTGACCCGGCCTGGCCGAGGCCGCCCGCGGCGCGGAGGGCGACGCGGCGTCCATCACTCGGCCACCCGAGTGACGTGCAGCATCACGTGGGTGGCCCCGTTCGCGAACGCGGCGCGGGTGATGCCGGCGACGATGTCGGGCATCACGTCGTCGGCCGCCCGGCACGTCGTGGCGAAGGGACCGAAGTCGACGTCGGCACCCGCCAAGGTCGCCGCCTCCACGGCTGCCGTCACGTGGGGGCCGGGTCGGCCCTCCACGAACGGCTCGACGGTGAACTCGATCTCCTGCACCGGAGCGAT
>JBEVOM010000150.1:0-65380 GCA_040507575.1 Ilumatobacteraceae bacterium | reverse complement strand
GGGCCGTGTCTCAGTCCCAGTGTGGCTGATCATCCTCTCAGACCAGCTACCCGTCGATGCCTTGGTGAGCCGTTACCTCACCAACAAGCTGATAGGCCGCGAGACCCTCCCGATCCGGTAACCCTTTCGTCAGACCACCATGCGATGGTCCGACGGCATCCGGTATTAGCAAGTGTTTCCACTTGTTATTCCAGAGACCGGGACAGGTTTCTCACGTGTTACGCACCCGTTCGCCACTCGATCTTCCACAGTCTTGCGACTGCTTGGATCTCGTTCGACTTGCATGTGTTAAGCACGCCGCCAGCGTTCGTCCTGAGCCAGGATCAAACTCTCCATCAAGAACCGGCTCGACGCCCTGCCGAAGCGGGACCATCGAGACGATTTGTGTGAGAGCCCGGCATCCGAACGTGAATCTCGTTCGTGAGTGGATGCCGTGCTCCTGTCGGCCGGGTGATTTAGGTCCGGCCTTGAACTCTCCCCGGCGAACCGGGTTCGTTCCATGTGTTGGTGACCGATGGGAATCGGCCACCAGAATCGACAGACAGCGTCGTCAACCCGACCCGAAGGTCGTTCGACTCGCTGCCCGCACTGGCGTTCGTCTTCTCTTCCGTTTTCAAGGAGCCGAAGCTCTCGGCACGCACCGCTGCGGCCCGCGAACGGGACTGCTCGGCGTTGGTGCCTTGCCCTGGTCAGGAACTGTTTTCCGTGTTCCGGGGCGGAGAGAAACCCTACCGACGTCCGGGCGGACCGTCAACCTCGCCCCGAAGAAATCTCCAGGAGGTGGTACGACCGCTTCCCCTTCCGGAGCAGCACGAACCGATCGTACAGGAGCGCGACGTCCGCGAGCGGCCGGTCCCCGGACAGCTGGATCCCGTTGGCGTGCACGCTGCGTTGCTCGAGGAGGCGCCTGGCGTCGCTCTTCGACGTCGCCAGGGAGGTCGCCACGAGCAGTTCGACGGCGTCGACCAGGTCGCCGGGGGCCACCACGCTGGAGGGGACCTCGCCGGCCAGCGCGGCGATCGCATCGGCGGACGCGGCGAGCGGGTCACCCCCGAACAGGATGTCGGCCGCCTCGCCGGCGGCGCGTGCGGCTGCTGCGCCGTGCACGATCGTCGTGACGTCGTCGGCCAGGGCCCGCTGGGCGAGTCGACGCTGCGGGGCCTCCCGGTGGGCGTCCACGAGGGCGGCGATGTCGGCCACGGTTCGGAACGTCAGCTGGAGCAGGAAGCGCTCGACGTCGTCGTCGGGCAGTTGCACCCAGAACTGGTGGAACTGGTACGGCGACGTCTTCCCGGGGTCGAGCCACAGTGCCCCTCCGACCGACTTCCCCATCTTCTGGCCGTCGCTGCGGGTGAGCAACGGCCACGTCAGGCCGAACGCCGGCCGGCCGAGCCGTCGGCGGATGAGGTCGATGCCGGCCGTGATGTTGCCCCACTGGTCCGAGCCACCCATCTGCATCTCGACGCCGTCGTGCTCGCAGAGGTGGCGGAAGTCGTTGGCCTGGAGCAGCATGTAGCTGAACTCCGTGAACGAGATCCCGTCCTCGCTCTCGATCCGCGCCTTCACCGACTCCTTGGCCAGCATCTGGTTCACGGTCACGTGCTTGCCCACGTCGCGCAGGAAGTCGAGGGCGCTCATCGGCTCGGTCCAGTCGGCGTTGTCCACCAGCCTCGCCGCGTTCGGCCCGTCGAAGTCGAGGATCCGCTCCAGCTGGCGCTTGATGCTGACGACGTTGTGGCGGAGGGTGGCGCGGTCGAGCAGGTTGCGTTCCTCGCTGCGCCCACCGGGGTCGCCGACCATCCCGGTCGCGCCGCCGGCGAGCGGATACGGCCGGTGCCCGGCGAGCTGGAACCGCCGCAGCGTCACCTGGCCCATCAGGTGACCGGCGTGGAGGGAGTCCGCGGTCGGGTCGAACCCCACGTACACGCCGACAGGGCCCTCGGCGAGGCGGGTGGCGAGCGCCGTCCTGTCGGTCGAGTCGTGGATCAAGCCACGCGCGTCGAGATCGGCCAAGAGGTCCATAGCGCGCGTCATGTTGGCACGGGTCGGGATCGGCGCCACCGATCGGTTCGCAGTACGTTCCAGCCGTGACCGAGGCGGCGGCCCCACCGATCGACGACGCCGGGTGCGCTCGGATGTTCGCCGACTTCGCCACCAGCACGGCCACCCGGGCCCCGCTGTACACGCGGATGTCGGAGGGGCTGGCTCTCGACCCCGAGCTCGCCGGCCTGCTCTTGCACAGTCCGGTCCACCAGCGCCAGCCGGTGCTCTTCTTCGCCTCCGTGCACGCCCTGCTGTTGGCCGCCGACCGCACCGGCGGTGTCGACGGCGACCTCGCTGCCCACTACCCGAACCTGACGCCGGCGCCCGAGCTCGGCGACCCGGCGCCGGCCCTGCGGGCGTTCTGCGTCGCCCACCACGACGAGCTCGTCGAGCTGTTGGCGACCCGCAGCACCCAGACCAACGAGATCGGGCGCTGCGCGTTGCTCCTTCCCGTGCTCGGGCTGCTGTACGAAGAGGTCGGCCCGCTCGCCCACCTCGACGTGGGCACGAGCGCCGGGTTGAACCTCTTGTTGGACAGGTACCACTACACCTACGAGCCCGGCGGCCCGGTCGGGGACCCGTCACCCGTCGAGCTCGTGTGCGGGACTCGCGGCAGCGTTCCGATCCCGACGTCCATTCCCGTCATCGCCGAGCGGATGGGACTCGACCGCGCCCCGGTCGACATCCACGACCCCGATCGGCGTCGCTGGCTCGAGGCGTGCGTGTGGCCGGACCAGACGGACCGCTTCGAACGCCTCCACGCCGCGCTCGAGATGGCCCTGTCGGCCGACGCCGACATCCGCACGGGCGACGCCGTGACCGACACGGCCGGGCTGGCCGCGGGCATGACCGCGCACCCCGTCGTCACGAACACGTGGGTCCTGAACTACCTGAGCGGGGCCCAGCGCACCGCCTACCTGGCCGCCCTCGACGAGCTCGGCGCGCAGCGCGATGCGTCGTGGGTGTTCGCCGAGAGCGGAGCGCTGGTGCCGGAGCTCCCGGTCGCCGATCCGACCCGATCGGCCACCGAACTGGTGCTCGTGCGGTGGCGCGGCGGTCGGCGGCACGTCACCCACATCGGTGTCGCCCACCCCCACGGGTACTGGTTGCACTGGGAGGCGTGACGCCGCCGGGCCGCCCGGCGACACGCGGCATGACCGAAAATCCGAGCGGGGCGCGCGTACGTTTGGGCAGTGCGCACACCTCTCGTCGTCGCCTTCGCGGCCGGCCTGGTGGCCATCGCCGCCTGCTCGTCGGCCGACGACGACGCCTCACCGACGACGGTCGCGCCGGTCACGATCGAACCGACGACCGATCCCGTGGCCGCGACGGATCCACCGA
Source organism: Ilumatobacteraceae bacterium (assembly GCA_040507575.1). Lineage (GTDB taxonomy): Bacteria > Actinomycetota > Acidimicrobiia > Acidimicrobiales > Ilumatobacteraceae > JALZMG01. The sequence goes on along the minus strand of JBEVOM010000150.1, from coordinate 61,996 downwards.
GCACGGCGGCGTCGACCACCGCGCCGCCGACGACCACCGCGCCGCCGACGACCGCGACGACCGTCGCCCCGACGACGACGGCCGAGTCGACGACCACCACCACCACGTCGACGCCTGAGACCACGACCACCGTCGCCGCGGTCACCTGCACGCTCGAGGTTGCTCCGGGAGACTCGTTGAACGCCATCGTCGCCCGCATCGGCGACCCGGCGGTCACGCTCGACGGCATCCAGCGGGAGAACGGCATCGACGACCCCAACGTCATCAACGCCGGCGCCGTCCTCGACATCTGCATCGACAACGGCATCGACGACGTCAACGGCGGCCCGCGGGTCCCGCCGACAACGGCGCCGCCGACGACGGTCCCGGTCGTCGTGCCGCCGCCGCCGACCGGCTCGGCACCGGCCGGGTTCTCCGGCGTCGAGGCCCAGCAGCAGAAGCTCAACGAGTTGTTCACGGGCTACGGGATCGCCGCGTTGAGCGTCGACGGTCAGTCCGGCCGGCTCACCGAGCAGCAGCTGTGCGCCGCCCGCGTCGCACTCGGCCTGCCGGTCAACCGCACCGACATGGAGGTCGGATCGATGGAGGAGGCGGCGTTGATGCAAGCCTCCGGCCTGCCCATCCCGGCCGGCGCGCCGATCGCCGCCGGCAAGTGGGCGCTGATCGACCAGACGTGCCAGGTCATGTTCGTGGGCGACGGCGCGACGCTCGTGTACGTCTTCGGCACGTCGACCGGCCAGGCCAGCTTCCCGACCCGGGACCAGGAGGCCTCCCGTGTCTTCCGGTTCGACCCTGCCCGCAACAACGGTGGGTGGCACGACAGCATCGACTACCCGGTCGCCGCCGACAACCCGCTGAACGGGAACATGTACAAGCCGCTGTACTTCGATGCCGGCCAGGCCATCCACGGCGCGAACTCGGTGCCGACGTCCCCGGCGAGCCATGGCTGCGCCCGCCTGCGGGTCAGCGACCAGGACACGCTCGTCAGCTGGCTCGGCCTGCAGGATGCCCGCGGCCCGATCTGGGAGGCCGGCCAGATCAAGCTGACCGTCACGGTCGAGGGCCGCTACTGACGGTCTGGTCCGGGACCCGGACCTCCACGGCGACGGCTGTCGCCGCCCATCCCGCCGCGTCACCGGACAGCACGGGAGCCCCGACGTCGCGCCGGAGGGCCTTGGTGGCCAGCCGCTCGATCGCGTTGCGGGGCATCGACCGCCCGGCCGCCGACCGTCTCACCGGGTCGTCGAGCGCGCCGAGGTCGAACGTGGTGGCGTCGAAGTCGACCGCGCTGACGACGACCAACAACCAGTCCGTCGCCGAGGAACCGGAGACGACCGCACGTCCGCTCGGCAGCTCCACGGGGATCGGGGCCCCGGACCACAGCGCGAGGTCGTGCCCGGCGGTGACCAGCTCCGTCGGCAGCACGGCGTGGCACCGGAAGCGGTCGGTGAGGTCGAGGACGGCGACGTAGAGGTCACGCCCATGGCGGTTGCGCAGCTCCAGGAACACGCGGGGCGCGACCCACGATCCGCCCGAGCCGGGACGGTACGCGAGCTCGTAGCCGGCGTCTGGAGCGAGCGGCGCCCGTGACTCGGGTCGCCGGGCCTCGTCGTCGCCGGCCGCGTACACGAGCAGCTCGACCGCGTCGGCGAGCGGAGCGGGGTGGTCGGCGAGGCGACGGATCTGCTCCCACCGCGAGACGTGTTCGAGCCGCGCCACGAGCAGGCGGGCCCCGCCACCGACCGCCGTCACATCGTCGATGGCCGCGGTGACCGGACGTCCGTCGGCGCGGGCGATCGTGGCGCGACCGGCATCGGGCTCGGCGACTCGCAGGATCAGCGGCGCGGGCGCGCCCGCCCGCCCGACCTCGTCGCCGTCGCCGATCCCGCTCGCGATGCGCACGAAGGGCGACGGGCCGCCGCCCGGCCCGGCCGTCCGGACGGCGCCCATGACGAGATCGCGGGTCGCGTCGCCCACGCCGTCGTCGAAGCGGATCTCCGCCGGCGCCAGCGGGACGTCGGCGACGACCGCCCGATAGGCGACGTCGAGCGGAGTCCACCCGACAGGGTCGACGCGGGATCGCCCGACGTCGACCGCGACGACGACCGCGGTGCCGGCCGCGGCCCCGTCGGGCGCGGTGCAGGCCAGCACGAACGCGTCGTCGCCGACCGCGTCCCGCAGACCGTGCACCAGCCCGGCGTCGACCTCCCAGCCGTCGTCCCGACCGTCCGTGCTGCGGCGCATCGTGAACGACGGCGGGACCGGGACGATCGTGCCGTCGAGGACGAGCCCGTCGCCCGCGCCGCCGACATCGAGGGGGAACAACTCGGGCCGTTGCTGATCGGTGGACCGCTCGACGCGGGCCCGCACCGCCGCCAGCAGCGATCGGTACGTCGGCTGGTGGACGAGCGCTTGGAGCGACTCGACCAGGGCCATCGAGAACACGCCGCGGGTGACGCGACCGACGGGATGCTCCTTCGCCGTCTCGTACGACCGACAGGCGGCGATCGCGACGTGGGGCGGACGCGGAGCGCGCCACATGTCCATCGCGCCGGGCATGAACTCGTTCGAGGCGCGAGCGGTGCCCATCGCCTCGACCAGCTCACGGAGCGACGGGTCGGCGACGTCGGCGTCGGGCACCCAGCCGCGGGTCCGCACGAACGGATCGCGGGTCCCACCACCCGCGTGGCAGCAGTCGAGGATGACGACGACGTGGGCTCCGCTCTGCGACACCTCGGCGAGCAGCAGCGCCAGCTCCTTGTCGGCGAGCGCCCGGCGCAACTTCCCGCCGACGCGGCGGTTGCAGTCATGGAGGATCAGCGTCTGGATCCGGCCCGTCGGCTCGACGTCGGCGACCTCCGGCGGGGCCGGCTCCTCGCTGCCGTGTCCCGCATATGCGAACAGCGCGACGTCGTCCGGTCCGGCCTGGCCGAGGTGGGCTCGGAACGCCTCGACGACGGCGTCGCGGGTGGCCTCCGCGTCGAGCAGCAGCCGCAGGTCCAGCGGCCGACCGCTGCGGTTGCGCAGCAGTTCGGCGAGCGCCTCGATGTCGTTGCGGCATCCGAAGAGGGGCGGCATCGGCGGGTCGTAGGCATCGATGCCGACGAGGAGGGCGTAGGTCGTCACCCTGCGCTCGGGTCACGCACCGGCGTCACGGCGCAGGCTCGTCGTCGGGCGGGCGATCATCGAGGACGCACACCAGGCCGTGGACGGGGTCGGCGAGGCCCGCGCTGTCCCCGACCGCTTCCACGCGCAGCCGGTAGTCCCCGGTCGGGAGCGGTGCCAGCTCGGCGTGGTGGACGTCGTCGGCGTCGCGCCGCATCGTGGAAGGCGGGCCGATCGGGCGCCCGGTCGCGACGTCGACCACGCTCGCCTGCAGCGTGAGGTTGGGGAGGTCCGGCCAGGCCCCGACGACCAGGCTCTCGCCTGCGGCCAGCACGTCGTCGGCGTCGAGACGGATGCCCTGGGCGGCGCGGAACCCGGGGCGTGGACGGGCGGTGAGGATGCCGAGGAGCTGGGTCCGCACCGCCTCCGCGGTCTGCAGCGACCCGTGTTGCTCGGAGGAGTACATCGGTTGGTACGACGGTGCGTCGTCGGTCTCGAGTGGTGTCGCCGAGACCCGTGGCACCGTCCCGTCACCACCCATGTCCTCGCCGCCGTGGCTCCGCTCGACGACCAGGTGTGAGCCGTCCCATCGGGCAGACTGCTTGGTGCCCTGCGTGATCCCGACCACCGAGTGGATGGTGTACGCGTCGGGCTCACGACGACCCACGCCGGCTTCGATCGCACGGTGGAAGTCCTCGAGCGCGCTCGTCGCCCGGCTGGCGTCGACCCCCGGGAGCTCGTCTGCCATCTCGGCGACGCGTCGGTAGCCGTCGCCCATGTCGATGCACGGGTAGATCGGTAGGAGCTGGTACACGGAGGTCAACGAGCGCAGCAGTGTCGTGAGGTCGGCGACCTTGAGGGGCCCGACCTTCTTGACCAGACCGTTGACCAGGAAGTCGACGGCGTTCACCGATCCGCGGTGGGGCGTGCCGAACGTGATCAGCATGCGGGTGTCGCGCCAGCCGTCCATGCACTCCAGGAACCAACGCGCCACGAGCCCGCCCATCGAGTGACCGATGAGGATGACCTTGGCCCCCGGGTTCACCGAGCGGCGAGCATGCAGCTTCTCGTCGACCAGGCGCCGCAACCGTCGGGCGGCGACGCGGTTGTCGCGCCGCCAGTCGTAGGCGAACTCGACGTACGTCTCGCCGGGCACGACGTCGAAGTGCTCGCGGATCATCGCCGAGATGCCGCTGTAGATGTCGATGCCCCAGAGTCCGGGGACGATGTGGATGCCGGGCATCAGACGGGTCGCGACGACGCCGTCGCCGAGGTCGTCGGTCTCCCAGGGGTCGCCGTCGAGCGCCAGCGTGGTCACGCTCCGGCCGAGCGACCACAGCGCCCGGCCGATGGCGCCGGGGCTCGGCGCCCAGACCTCCTCGCCGTCGCGCTCCAGCACACTGCCGAGGATCCCCGGCAGCAGCACGATCACGTCACCCATCGGCTCCTTGGCCATCGCCGCACTCCCTTGCTGACCGCTGCGACCCGTGCCTCGGGCGGTGCTTGCATCAGCGCGCTGCGTCGTCGATCCTCTCATGTGGGGATGGCCACCTACGTCTACGACGACTTCCGGGTGACGTTCACACCTCGGGCCGACGACGACTACGACATGCGTGCCGTGGACGCCGACGGTGCCGACCCTGACGTGGCCGACGGTGCGGGTCGGCGACGAAGGGCTGGTCGTCGAGGTGCTCCAGCGACTGCTCGGCGAGCAGGGTCAGGTCGTGGCGGTGTCCGGGTTCTTCGACGACGCCACCGAGGACGCCGTGCGCACCGTCGAGGCAGCGAGCAACGTGCCGGTCGACGGCATCGGCTGACGTGGTGCGACGCGGCACGCTGTCGATCTGGGCGTGAAGGGTCTCGACATCGGGACCAGGCGCGCCCGGACAACGGTGCAGTCGGACACCCGAGCTCCCAGTGATCCGGGGCCACCCGGGGCCGACGTCAGACCCGGTTCGGTGGCGGTGGCGCCAGCCAGCGCCACGGCGTGTCGGTGGCGACGCTGATGCCGATGCGCGCGGTGATGCGTGGCTCGACGGGTGGCGGCGTGCCGTCGTCCACGATCGTGACGTCGCCTCCGCCGGCGCACAGGTCGATGCCGTCGACGGTGCGGTCGATGCCCAGCGCCTGGCACAGCTTGCCCGGGCCGTCGGTGAGCCGGGCATCCGGCTTCCCGCCGCGGCGGCGCCGCATCACCGCGATCCCGTCCAGGGGGTGCAGCGCCCGGAGCAGCACCGCCTGCCCATCGCCGAGCTCGCCGGTGACGACGTTGGCGCAGTGGTGCATGCCGTACGTGAAGTAGACGTACAGGTGACCAGCCGGACCGAACATGACCGCGTTGCGAGCCGTCGGACCGCGGAACGTGTGGCTGGCCGGGTCATCGCTCCGGTACGCCTCGACCTCGACGATCCGGCCGGCACAGACGCCGGCGACGAGCACCTTGCCGAGCAGCTCGGGTGCGACGACGGTGGCGTCACGGGCGAAGAAGCTGCGGCCCAGCACGCTCCCGCTCACCCACGCACCCGTTCACGCACCCGTTCACTCACCCGAGCATCTCGTGCTGCCGGCGCAGCGACTCCTCGAAGCGGGTGAACTGCACGGCGACCGGCTCCGGACCGGCACCGCCTGGTGAGCGTCGGCGGTGCACGCCGACGCCCGGCGCGACGAGGGCCGCGGCGTCAGGACCGAGTCGGGCGTCGGCCTCGACCAGATCGCGCAGCGTGCCCTCGCCGGCGAGGTGGCGACGCACGAGCTCCCCGACGATGGCGTGGGCGTCGCGGAACGGTGTGCCGTCGGCGACGAGCCACTCGGCCAGATCGGTGGCGGCGACGGTCTCGGCGTCGGCCGCCGCCGCCATCCGCTGAGGCACGAACGTCGCCGTGTCGATCATCCCGGCGATCGCGACGAGGGCCAGGCTGACCTGGTCGACGGCGTCGAACAGCGGCTCCTTGTCCTCCTGGAGGTCGCGGTTGTAGGCCAACGGCAGCCCCTTCAGCGTGGCCAACAGTCCCGTGAGGTTGCCGATCAGCCGCCCGGCCTTGCCGCGGGCCAGTTCGGCGATGTCGGGGTTCTTCTTCTGCGGCAGCATCGACGACCCGGTGGCGTACGCGTCGTCGAGGCGGGCGAAGCCGAACTCCTCCGTCGTCCACAGCACCCACTCCTCGCCGAGGCGGGCGAGGTGGATGCCGACCAGCGCGAGGTCGAACAACGCCTCGGCGACGAAGTCCCGATCACTGACCGCGTCGAGCGAGTTCGCGAACACGTCGGCGAAACCGAGCGCCTCTGCCGTCGACGCCGGATCGATCGGGAGGGACGTCCCGGCAAGGGCTCCGGCGCCGAGCGGTGACACGTCCAGCCGGTCGACCGTCGCCACGAGGCGGTCGACGTCGCGCGACAACGCCCACGCGTGGGCCAGGAGGTGGTGGGCGAGCAGGACGGGTTGGGCCCGTTGGAGGTGGGTGTAGCCGGGGAGGTACGTGTCGCCGGCTTCGACTGCCCGGGAGAGCAGCACGGTCTCCAGAGCGGCCACGAGCCGACCGACGCCGATCAGCTCCCGCTTGCACCAGAGCCGCAGATCGGTGGCCACCTGGTCGTTGCGGCTCCGGGCGGTGTGCAGCTTGGCGCCGGCGCTCCCGGCGAGCTCGGTGACGCGACGCTCGACCGCGGTGTGGATGTCCTCGTCGCTGGCCGCGAACGCGAACGTCCCGTCGGCCATCTCGCTCTCGACCGTGTCGAGAGCGGCGAGCACTGCAGCCCGCTCCGTCTCGTCGAGGAGCCCGGCCCGGGCCAGGCCGCCGACATGGGCCCGCGAGCCGTGGACGTCGTCACGCCACAAGCGCCGGTCGAACGGCAGGCTCACCGTGTACGCCATCAACGCGTCGGCCGGACCCCCGGCGAAGCGACCGTGCCACAGCGTCGAACCGGTCGGGGTGGGACGTTCGTCGTCCCGGTTCACGAGTCGTCCCCCGCGGCGAGGCCGGCAAGGCGGCGGAAGCGGTCGGCCAACGCGTCACCCGTCGTGCCGAGACCGGCGACGCACAACACGGTGTCGTCGCCGGCGACCGTGCCGAGGAGACCGTCGACGGCACTGCGGTCGAGCGCCGACGCGACGACGTGGGCACAGCCCGGCGGCGTGCGCAGCACGACGATGTTGGCCGACGACGCGACGTCGCCGACCCACTCGCCGAGCACGCGGCGCAACTGGTCGAACGGCGCGAGGCGGTCGGACTCCAGTTCGGGGAGCGCGTACACCGAGTGACCGCCTGGCACCCGCACCTTGATGGCGCCGAGCTCCTCGAGGTCACGCGACACGGTTGCCTGCGTGGCGGTGATCCGCTCGCCGGCCAGGAGGTCGAGCAGCTGGGGCTGGTTGGCCACCCGATGCTGGCCGATGAGCCGGGCGATCGCCTGCTGGCGCTGCTGCTTGACGCTCACGCCGCGCCAGCCGCGTCTGCTGGCACCTGGGCGCGGAGGGTCCCGGATCCGAGACCCTCCGCGCCCAGGATGGTCGTCGAGACGGTGCGCGCCCAGATGGTGGGGGGCGCGAGGGTTCGGGCCCGGGTCCTCACGACGGGGGGTCCGCTCGGGCCAGGAACGCGAGGAGCCCGCGGGCCGAGTGCAGGCGGTTGTGACCCTGCCGGTAGACGACGCTGCGCGGTCCGTCGATCACATCGGCGGTCACCTCGAGCCCCCGGTAGGCGGGGAGGCAGTGCATGAACACGGCGTCGGGCGCGGCGAGCGCCATCAGGGCATCATCGACCGTGAAGCCTTCGAACGCCTGCTTGCGAGCGGCCTGATCGGCCTCCTGTCCCATCGAGACCCACGTGTCCGAATGCACGGCGTCGGCGCCGGCCACCGCCTCGTCCGGTCGGGTCGTCTGGGTGACGCTGCTCGTCCCGAGGAGCTGCAGCCGCTCGAGCTCGGCGGCATCGGCCTCGTAGCCGTGCGGGCAGGCGAAGCGCACGTCGGCGCCGAGCATCGCGCCGACCTCGCCGAGCGAGCGGGCGACGTTGTTGTAGTCGCCGACCCAAGCGATGGTGCGGCCGGCGAGGGGCCCGAGGACCTCCTCCATCGTCAGCGCATCGGCCAGCGCCTGCAACGGGTGCGAGTGGTCCGACAGCATGTTGACGATCGGCACGGTGGCCACCTCGACCATCCGCTCCAGCACCCGGTGGGAGAAGACGCGGGCGGCGATCACGCCGTGGTACCCCTGCAAGATCTGCACGACGTCCTCGATCGGCTCACGCACGTCGATGCCGATCTCGTCGTTGCGGGTGTAGACGGGATGCCCACCGAGCTGGGTGACCGCCATCTCCATCGAGTGCCGGGTGCGCAGCGACTGCTTCTCGAACAGCAGCGCCACGCCGGTGCCGGCGAGCGGCCGCCCGAGGTCGGCCGGGGCGACGACCGCGAGGTCGAGCACCTCGCGCAGCTCGACCGGCGTCAGATCGGTGACATCCAGGAAGTGGCGCGTCACGACAGCGCCGCCGCGATGAGGCCCACAGCCTCGACGATCTCCTCGTCGCTGACCGTCAGCGGTGGGGCCAGGCGCAGGGCCGTGGGGGTCACTGCGTTCGTGACCAGCCCGGCGTCGAGCAGACGACGCTGCACGGCAGGTGCCCCACCGGCCTCCAGCTCGGCTGCGAGCAGGAGCCCGCGACCGCGGACCGCTGTCACACCGGGCAGCGCGGCGAGTCCCGCAGCCAGCTTGGCGCCCTGGTCGGCGGCCAGGGCGGGCGCACCGAGGCGGCGCATCTCGTCGATCACGGCGTTCACCGCCGCGGTGGCGATCGCCGTGCCGCTGTAGGTGCTGCCGTGGTCGCCGGGCTCGAACACGGCCGCGATCTCACGACGGGCCCAGCACGCGCCGACCGGCATCCCGTTGCCCATCGCCTTGGCCAGCGTGACGACGTCGGGACGCACGCCGTCGTGCTCGAACGCGAACCAGCGCCCCGTGCGCCCGAACCCGGTCTGGATCTCGTCGATCATCATCAGCGCACCGGTGTCGTCACAGATCTCGCGGATCGCGCGGAGGTAGCCGTCAGGGGCCATGTTGACGCCTCCCTCCCCCTGCACCGGTTCGATCAGGACTGCGGCGACCGAGGCGTCGACGGCCTTGGCCATCGCGCCGACGTCACCCCACGCGACGTGGTGGAAGCCCTCGGGCATGGGCTGGAACGGCTCGTGCTTGGTCGGCTGGCCGGTGGCGGCCAGGGCCGCCAGGGTGCGGCCGTGGAAGCTGCCGAGCGCGCTGACGACGACATGGCGGTTGCGGCCGCCGTGCTTGCGAGCCAGCTTCAGGGCGCACTCGATCGCCTCGGCGCCGGAGTTCGTGAAGAACACCTGGCCGGCGTCGCCCGTCGCCTCGGCCAGCAGCCGGTCGACCTCGACGGCGGCCCGGGTGGCGACCGGGTTGGCGAACAGGTTGCTGACGTGCAACAGCTCCCCCGCCTGCTCGGCGATGGCGGCCGCGACGACCGGGTTGGCGTGGCCGAGGCCGATGACGGCCAGCCCGCCGAGGAAGTCGAGGTAGCGCTTCCCGTTGCTGTCCCACAGCTCGGTGCCGCGACCCTTCACGAACATCAGCTGCGGCGGCCCGAACACCGGCATGAACGGGCAGGCGTCGAGGCCGCCGGTGTCGAAGGCGTGGGCGGACGGGCTCATGAGGTGGTGCGCTCCTGGACCATGGTGCCGATGCCGGCATCGGTGAACAGCTCGACGAGCAGCACGTGGGCGATGCGGCCGTCGAGGATGTGGGCCCGCTCGACGCCGCCACGCACGGCCCGCACGCAGCTCGACACCTTCGGGATCATCCCGCCGGCGATCGTCCCGTCGGCGACCAGGGCGTCGAGGTCGTCGGGCGTCGTCTGGCGGATCAAGCTGCTGGCATCGCCGACATCACGTCGCAGCCCTTCGATGTCGGTGAGGTAGATCAGCTTCTCGGCGCCCACCGCCTCGGCGATCGCGCCGGCGACGACGTCGGCGTTGATGTTGTAGGCCTGGCCTCGTTCGTCGGTCCCGATCGTCGCGACGACGGGGATGAACTCGTTCGCCAGCAGGCCGTCGAGGATCGCCGGGTTGATCGCCGCGACATCGCCGACGAACCCGAGCCCCGGGTCGCGGGCAACGGCCCGGATGAGCCCGGCGTCCTCGCCACTCACGCCGACCGCGTAGTTGCCGTGCAGGTTGAGCGCGGTGACGAGCTGGGGGTTGACCTGCCCGATGAGGACCATGCGGGCGATGTCGACGGTCTCGGCGTCGGTCACCCGCAGCCCGTCGCGGAACTCCGTCGTCTTGCCGAGGCGCGACATCAGGGCGCTGATCTGCGGACCGCCACCATGGACGACCACGGGACGGATGCCCACGAGCCGCATCAGCACGATGTCCTGCGCGAACAGATCCAGCGCATCATGGTCCGACGTGCCGGCCAACGCGTTGCCGCCGTACTTCACGACCATCGTCTTGCCGGCGAAGCGCCGGATGTACGGCAGCGCTTCGACCAGCACGTGGGCGATCGCCTGCTCCGGCAGATCGGCGAGCGCCTCGACGACGCCCCGGGCCAGCGGGGTCACGGAGCGACCCCGACGAGCGGCAGCCCGGCCCGCTCATCCAGCCCGAGCGCGATGTTCGCCGATTGGAGCGCGCCGCCCGATGCCCCCTTCGTGAGGTTGTCGATCGCACAGAGCGCGACGACGTATCCCGTGCGCTCGTCGAAGCGGGCGTTGACGTGGGCGGCGTTGGAACCGAGCGTCGCCTTCGTGGACGGGGATCCGTCGATGGCGACGACGAACGGCTCGGTCGCGTAGGCCGCCCGCAGCACGTCACCGAGCAGCGCCGTCGAGAGGTCGGCGCCGGCGACCGGCCGGGCGTAGCAGGTGGCGAGGATGCCGCGGTTCATCGGCGCGAGGTGCGGCGTGAAGAGCACCTGGGCACCGAGGTTCTGCTCGATCTCGGGGGTGTGGCGGTGGTCGAGCAGCCCGTACGCGACGAAGTTCTCGTCCACGGTGCAGAACGCGTTCGATGCCGTCGCCCCCCGCCCGGCGCCGGACACGCCGCTCGCCGCGTCGACGATGACACCGACCGGATCGACCAGCCCGGCGTCGAGCAGCGGGGCGAGCGCCAGCGTCGCCGCCGTGACGTAGCAGCCGGGTGTGGCCACGAGACGCGCTCCCACCAGGTCGGCCCGGTGTCGCTCGGGCAGCCCGTAGACCGCCTCGGCCAGCAGTGCGGGCTGGTCGTGCTCGAAGCCGTACCAGGCGGGGTACGACGACGCGTCCTTGAGGCGGAACGCCGCCGAGAGATCGACGACGCAGCCGACGCGCCCGACGAGTCGGGGCGCCAACGCCATCGACGCCTGGTGGGGGAGCCCGAGGAACAGCAGGTCGAGACCGTCAACCACGTCGATGTCGGCGCCGGCGTCGGCGTCGGCGTCGAAGGCGCTCAGTCCGAGGTCGGGGTACGCCGCGGCCAGCGACGGGTACAGCTCCCCGACCGGCTGTCCGGCCTGGGTGCCAGCGGTGGCGACGACGACGTCGACGTCGGGGTGGCCGGCCACCAGCCGCAGCAGCTCGGCCCCGGTGAAACCGGACGCCCCGATGATGCCGGCCCTGACCGGGGCGTGAGCGACCATCGCATGATCATACGATAGATCGCATGTTCATGCAACTACGGCCGCATGTTGAACATCGCTCCGTCGGGGCAGAATGGGTCCCATGATCCCGGGCAGCCCGCCAACGAAGGGCCGGTTGCTGCTCGCCACCCCGCCGCTCGAGGATCCCAACTTCGACCGCACCGTGATCTACGTGTTGGAGCACCACAACGAAGGAGCGCTCGGCCTCGTGCTCAACCGGCCGAGCCCCGAGGAGCTCGACGAGCCGCTCGACCGCTGGGCCGACCTGCAGACGTTGCCGTCGCGGGTGTTCGTCGGCGGGCCGGTCGAGCCCGACGCCCTCATCGCCCTCGCCCGGACCCGTCAGCCGATCGACGAGGCCGACGAGCACCTGGCTCCGCTGAGCGGCGACATCGCCTCGGCCGACCTCGCCGCCGACCCGACCACGGTGATCCCGTCCATCAGCGCGTTGCGCGTGTTCCGCGGCTACTCCGGCTGGGGCCCCGGCCAGCTCGAGGGGGAGATCGACGCCGGCGCGTGGCTCGTGCTCGATCCCGACCCGTCGGACGTCTTCACGACCGATCCCGATGAGCTGTGGCGAGCCGTCCTGCGTCGTCAGCCCGGCCGTCTCGCCTGGCTCGCCGAGGCTCCCGACGACCTCAGCGCCAACTGACGCGCCTCGCGACCGGGCCGTTGGCGGCGCGGCGCGCCGGCCGGGCCACGTCGTCGGTTCACGACGTCCCGGCGCCGTAGCCGGCCATGAACTCGGCCTGCAGGTCCGGGTCGGGCAGAGCTTGGAGGCGGTCGCTGATCTCGTTGGCGACGGAGCTGACGAGCTCGCTGGCGCCGGCCGACGAGAGCGCATCGTCGACCCGGACGGCCAGGCCGCTGAGGTCGCCGTTGATGAGCTCGTCGGCGAGCGCGTCGAACCCCGGGAGGTCCTGGATCGAGAACGGCAGGATCGCCAGCGCCTGGTCGCGCGGGGCCGCGCCGGGGTCCATCGCCACGATCGCCGCCCGCGCCAGTTGCAGCGCGAACACGATGTCCCCGGCCCGGTCGCCGCTGCCCCTGGCGCCGCCCACGTCGGTCGGCGAGAGCTGGGTCTGCATCGCGCCCAACGTCCGACCCATCGCCCTGGCCTCGGCCGCCGGAAGTCGGTCGAACTGCGCGGCGTACTCGACGGGATCGGTGATCTGAGCCAGGCCCGCCGTCGCCTCCCCGTAACGCGTGCCGAGGGCCGCACCGATGTCGGCAGTGGCGGGGGACGCCGCGAGGAGCACGCCGACGGCATCGGTCACCGCCGGCAGATCGGTCGCCGGGCCGGAGATCGACTCGCTGCCGTCGTCGTCGCCCGACGTCCGGACGGCGACCGCGAGCGCGCCGAACAACAGCGCCGAGATGGTCATCGGCACGACGACCCAGACCCATCCGGGGACGCGGCGCGGCGGTCGTGACGAGGCGTCACTCATCAGCTGCGCAACTCGGCCCCGAGCCTGGACGTCGCCGCGGTGACCTTGGCCCGGACGTCGGCGATGTCACCCTCGGTGAGGTTGCGATCGGCGGCCTGCAACCGCAGGCGATATGCCAGGCTCCGCCGCCCGTCCCCGAGCCCGGCGCCGCGATAGACGTCGAACAGGACGAGATCGACGAGCAGCGCCCCGGCACCCTGGCGGATCGCCTTGTCGAGCTTCTCGGCCGGAACGTCGTCGGCGAGCACGAACGCGAGGTCGAGGTCGCTCGACGGATGCCGGCTCGTCGGCTTCCAGGCCGCCGGCTTCGGCTCCCGTTCGAGCACCGCCCTCAGGTCGAGCTCGAGGATCGCGACTCGTTCGGTGATGTCGAACGCGTCCAGCACCTCGGGCGCGGCCTCGCCGACGGCGCCGATCGCGTCCCGACCGGCGACGAGCGTCGCCGAACGGGTGGCGTGCAGTCCTGGCGGGACGCGGCCCTGGTCGATGCGGGCGCCGACACCCATCGCCGTCGCGATCTCCCGCCACACGGCGACCGCGGCCGGCGCTTCGTGCCCGGCCAGCACGACGCCGAGCGCCTCGTACTCGTCGGGGAGCTCGCCGCCCGCGGGTGGGTAGACGTGGCCGATCTCGAACAGCGCGACGCCTGGCCGCCGGTGCGATTCGTTGAACGCGATCGCCCGCAGCAGGCCCGGGCGCAGTGACGTGCGCAGCACGCTCTCCTCGGCGACGAGTGGGTTCGTGATCCGCAGGGCGTCGCCGGGCAGTCCAGCCTTGACGAGCGTGTCAGGGGCGAGGAACGGGTTCGGCATCGCCTCCGTGACGCCGAGGCCGAGCAGGATCGCCCGGAGCTGGCGCCGACGCTGCTGCGGGACGGACAGGCGGCCGTGGAGGGTGGATGTCGGCATCGCCTTGCCGATCCGGTCGTACCCGTAGTGCCGCCCCACCTCCTCGACGACGTCGATCTCCTCGGTGCTGTCGGGCCGCCACGATGGCAGCGCCACCTCGACGACGTCGCCCGTGCCACTCACGGTGAAGCCGATCGGATCGAGCAGGGCGGGCAGGTCGGAGGCGGACAACGTCGTACCGAGGATGCGGTTGATCTGGGCGACGCGCACTGCGCTGGATCGCTGCTGCGGCGGCAACCCGGACCCGCGGGCGTCGACCGCGCCGGGGACGACCCGCAGGTCCGGACAGGTCTCGCCGAGCAGCTCGACGAAGCGGGCGATCGCCGTGTCGGCGACGTATGGGTCGACGCCCCGCTCGTACCGAGCCGACGCCTCCGAGCGCAGGCCGAGACGCGAGACGCTGCGGCCGATCGCCATCGGCGCGAACCACGCCACCTCCAGCGCGACGGTCGTCGTGGTGTCGGAGATCTCGGTGTCGGCACCGCCCATGATCCCGCCCAGGCCGATCGGGGCGTCAGTGGCATCGCAGATCAGCAGGTCGTCGACGGTGAGCACCCGCTCGACGTCGTCGAGCGTCGTCAGCCGCTCGCCGTCGCGGGCCAATCGGACGCGGAACCCCGAACCGCCGAGCGTCGCCAGGTCGTAGGCATGGTTCGGCTGACCGAGCTCGAGCATGACGTAGTTGCTCACGTCGACGACGTTGTTGATCGGCCGCATGCCGGCCGCGGTGAGCCGTGCGGCCATCCACGTCGCCGAGGGGGCGATGACGACGCCGCTCAGGACGCTCGACGTGAACCGTCCGCAGCGATCGCCGGCGACCAGATCGACCGTCGTCAGCGGGCCGCCGATGGCCAGCACCGGCACCGGCGGCCGAGGCGGCGTGAACGCAACACCCAGCTTGGCCGCCAGGTCACGGGCGACGCCCACATACGACAGGCAGTCGGGCCGGTTGCGGGTCACGTCGACGTCGACGATCACATCCGCGTGCAGGCCGACGACGTCGCCGTAGGGAACCCCGAGGGGTGAGTCCTCGGGGAGCACGAGGATGCCGCTGTGGTCGTCGCCGAGGCCGAGCTCGCGCGCCGAGCACAACATGCCGTCCGAGTCGATGCCGAGGATGCCGCGCCTGGTGATGGTCCGCCCGTCGGGCATCTCCGTGCCGAGCGTGGCCAGTGGCACCACGTCACCGCTGCGGAAGTTGAACGCGCCGCACCAGACGTGGCGCTGGTGACCGTCGCCGGCGTCGACCCAGACCCGCTGGACCTTGGCCGCGTCGGGATGCTGCTCGGTGCGCACGACGCGCGCGGTGACGACGCCGGCCACGGCGCCGGTACGGATCACGTCCTCGACGGGCAGGCCGAGCATCGCGAGGGTGTCGGACAGCGCGTCGATGTCGGTCGCCAGCGGCGCCTCGGCGCCGACGTACTCGTCGAGCCAGGACAGGAGCAGCTTCATCTCAGAACTGCTCCGCGAACCGGATGTCGCCGGTGAACATGTCACGGATGTCGTCGACGGCGTGGCGCTCCTTGGCCATGCGATCGATCCCGAAGCCGAATGCGAAGCCGCTCCACTCCTCGGGATCGATGCCCCCGGCCCGCAGGACGTTCGGGTGCACCATGCCGCAGCCGCCGAGCTCCAACCACGTGCCCTTCGGCGTCCGGATGTCGAACTCGCCGGACGGCTCGGTGAACGGGAAGTAGCTCGGCCGCAGCCGGGACGAGAACTCGGAGCCGAAGAACGCCTTGGTGAACGCCTCGATCGTGCCGGCGAGATGGGCGAGCGTGATGCCACGGTCGACGACCAGCCCCTCGATCTGGTGGAACACGGGCATGTGGGTGGAGTCGGGCGTGTCGCGCCGGAACACCCGTCCGGGGGCGATGACGTAGATCGGTGGGCCGCTGGCCAGCATCGTTCGGATCTGCACCGGCGACGTGTGCGTCCGCAGCACGGTCCGGCCGGGCTCGGCACCGGCGTGGTCCACGAACAGCGTGTCGAAGTCGCTCCGCGCGGGATGCCCCTCCCCCATGTTCAGCGCTTCGAAGTTGTGCCAGTCGGTCTCGATCTCGGGACCCTCGGCGACCTGGAAACCGAGCCCGACGAACACGTCCTCGAGCCGTTCCCACGCCTGGGTGACGAGGTGGGGCCGACCGCGTCCGGCCCGGGCCACGTACTCGGTGAGGTCGAGGCGCTCGGCCTCGACGCGACGAGCCCGCTCGGCGGCGCCGAGCGCGGCACGACGATCGGCGAGGGCTGCTGCCGCGGCGGACGTGGCGTCGTTGAGCTGGCGGCCAGCAGCCTTGCGCTCGTCGACGGTCGCCAGTGCGCCGAGCCGGGTCTTGAGCTGAGCCAGATCGCCGCGCTTGCCGAGCAACTGGGCGTCGAGCGTGGCGACGTCGTCGATCGTGGTCGCGGCGGCGATGCGCTCGAGCGCCGCGTCGCGTGCGGCGCGGATGTCGTCGATCACGGGAGTCCTTTCATGCTGAGCCTGCGGGCACGACCCCGGGTGGACTCAGGCTGCGGCGCGGTCGTGCTTCGTGCTCACCGGCCCCGGATCCACCCGGGGCACCGAAATCGACGTCGCGCCACATGGCTCACCGGCGCCACGATACGCGCCCGCGCCAGCACCGACACAACGCGATCAGCGCCGGGACCTGGCGGCCTCGAAGCACAGCACGGTCGTCGCCATCGCCACGTTCAGGCTCTCGGCCCGACCGTGGTGCTCGATGCGCACCCAGTCGTCCATCGGCGCGTCGTCGGCCAGGCCGTGGGCCTCGCTGCCGGCGACGATGGCCAACCGGCCCGACCAGTCCGCCACGTCGTGTGGGACACCGTGACGCGACGACGTCCCGACGAGTCGGAGGCCGGCCGCCGACACCTCGGCCAACGACGCGACCGCCACGGCGACGTGGAAGAGCGCGCCGGCCGATGCCCGCACCACCTTCGGGTTGAAGACGTCGACCGTGCCCGGCGTCACCACGACGGCATCGACGCCCGCCGCCTCGGCGGATCGCAGGATCGTCCCCAGGTTCCCGGGGTCGGCCACCCGATCGGCGACGACGGCGAACGTCGCGCCAGCGACGACGCCCGGATCGGGCGGCGGGATCCGCACGACGGCCAGCAGCCCGGTCGTCGTCTCGGTGGCTGCGATGCGTTCGGCGACGCCGGCGGCGAGCAGGCGGACCCGACCGGCATCGCCCGCCACGGGATCGACGCCCGGTGCGACTTACTGGGCGGCGACGACCCAGCCGCCGGCCAACGCCTCGGAGATCAGGACCGCTCCCTCGACGACGAACGCACCTTCCTCGGAACGCGAACTGCGGCGCCCCAGGAGGCGCCGCAGCCGTTGGATCTCCGGGTTGGTGAACCCCAGCGGATCGCTCAGAGAGCCGCCTTCGCCGTCTCGACGAGCGCACCGAACGCCGCCGCATCGGTGACCGCGAGATCGGCGAGGATCTTGCGGTCGACCTCGACGCCGGCGGCGTTGAGGCCGGCGATGAACCGGCTGTAGGACATGTCGTGCTGTCGCGTCGCCGCGTTGATCCGCTGGATCCACAGGCGACGGAACTCGCCCTTGCGGGCCCGGCGGTCGCGGAACGCGTACTGGCCGCTGCGGATGACCTGCTCGTTGGCCGCCCGGAACGAACGGCTCTTGTTGCCGTAGTAACCCTTGGCCTGTTCCAGGACCTTCTTGTGGCGCCGCTTGGCGGCGACCCCACGCTTCACGCGTGCCATGTCAACTCACTCTCCTCGTGATGTGGTGGTTCAGCGCTCGCCGAGGAGGCGCTTGATCTTCTTCAGGTCCGTCGGGTGCACATCGGCATCCGCCGCCAGACGACGCTTGCGCCGCGACGACTTCTTCTCGAACAGGTGCTGGTTCATCGACTGCTCGCGACGGATCCGGCCGCTGCCCGTGGTCTTGAACCGCTTCGCGGCCGTCTTGGACGTCTTCATCTTCGGCATGGTTGGTGCTCCTCCGGGAGCCTGTATCGGGGGGTCAGGGGGCCGTCTGCTCGGCGGCCGGTGCCGGCTCGGCGGCTGGTGCCGACTCGATTGGCGAGTCGGCCGGTGCGCCGTCGACCGGTGGGGCCGCTGCAGTGCCGTCGGCATCGTCGCCGTCGGTGGTCCGGGTGGCGTCGAGCGCCTTCTTGTCGGGGGAGAGCACCATGGACATGTTCCGTCCCTCGAGACGGGCCTGCGTCTCGACCTTCACGTACTCGCCGACGACACCGAGGACCTGGTCGAGGATCTTGGTGCCGAGCTCCGGGTGGGCCATCTCGCGCCCTCGGAACTGCAGCGTCACCTTGACCTTGTGACCCTCGTGGATGAACTGGTCGACCTTGCGGACCTTGACGTCGAAGTCGCCGCGGCCGATCTTCGGCCGGAACTTGACCTCCTTGACGGACACGTTCGACGACTTGCGCCGGGACTCCTTGGCCTTCTGGGCCTCCTCGTACCGGAACTTGCCGTAGTCCATGATCCGACACACCGGCGGGTTGGCCATCGGGGCCACCTCGACGAGGTCCAGTTCCAGTCCTCGGGCCATCCGCAGCGCCTCGGGGACCGCGGTGATCCCCAGTTGATCGCCGTCGGGTCCGATGAGGCGAACCTCGCGGGCCCTGATGCGGTCGTTGATGCGGTGCTGCTCACGCTGGTCGCGTTGTGGCGTGGCTATGGCTGCTCACTCCTGTGCAATGGGTGGCGTCTCCCTGTTCGATGGATGTGTGTTCGGTTGCTCGACGCGAAGCCCGCGGAGCGACCGAACATCGCCGTTGGACCTGGGCGCACGCACTGCCGTCGCCGGCGTCGGTGGTGGCCAGGTGGGGGCTGCCCCCGCTTCACCTCAAATTGCCCCGTTAGGGTAGCAGGCGTGAGCGCTGATTCGGACGCGAACATCCTGGGAGAGGGCGCCGACACCCTCGGTGATGACAGGCCCGACGACATCTTCGGCCGCGACGGCCTCGACGACGAGACGGCGACGGCGATCGGCGACGCCCAAGCGGCGATGGACGAGGCCCGACGGCGCGTCGCCCAGGCCCCGGCCGAGGTCGTCGTGACCAACCACGTCATGGGCCTGTACGAGCTGGCCGCCATCCACCTCTCGGCCGACGAGCCCGACCTGGTGTCGGCGGCGCTCGCCATCGATGCGGTCGGGTGCCTCGTCGACGGGCTCGGCGAACGGCTCGGCCCGGAGGCGGCGACGATGCGCGACGCGCTCAACAACATCCGGCTGGCGTTCGTGCAGATCAAGGGACGCGTCGCGACGGACAGCTAGCGGTGACGAGCGGGTTCTCTGTGAGTTCCGGCGTCATGTCTGGCCCCGGAACCAAGTCAGAATCGTCTTCAGCGGTGGAAGCGTCCGATCGGCGCATCGACGACCCGCCCGTCCCGCACCGTGACCCCCTCGGCGCGCAGCAGCGCGGCCTGGTCGGACGAGGGGTCGGTCGCCAGGCGCCCATCGGCGCGCACGACCCGCCACCAGGGCAGGTCGAGGTCGGTACCGGACAGGAGCGAGCCGACGGCCCGGGCCCGACCGGGGAACCCGGCGTCGTCGGCGACGTCGCCGTAGCTGACGACCTCGCCCTCACCGAGCGCGGCTACGACGGCGGCCAGGCGTCGCTCGAGCTCGGTCATGCCCGCGGTCGCAGCGCGGCGGCCTCCTCGGCGCCGAACTTCACCACGACGTCGAACTCGACCTCGGCCCCGACGTCGATCGTCCGCGTGCCGTCGACGATCTCGACGCAGTGGAAGAAGCGGACCGCTCCCGACCCGTCCTCGACGTGCCCGAGGCCGACCTGGCGGTCGAAGTCGATCACGCGACCGGTCGGCACGTCAGTGGACGATCTTGGCGATCTGGATCTCGAGCAGGTCCGTGGCGCCGGCCTCCTTGAGGGCCGGGATCACGAGGTTGATCCCCCGCTTCTCGACCACGCTCTCGACGGCGAACCCGCCGCCGGCCAGCTTGGACACCGTCGGGGACTTGGCCGCCGGGAGCACGTCGAGCACGGCCTGGAACGAGTCCTCGCCCACGTTGAGCTTCAGGAGCACCTTGTCACGAGCCTCCAGCGTGCCGTTCAGGAGCGTCATGAGCTGGCCCATGGCGTGACGCTTGGCGGGATCCTCGTACGCCTGGCGGTTGGCGACGACCTCGGTGTAGCTGACGAGCACGGTGTCGATGATCCGCAACCCGGCAGCCCGCAGCGCCCGGCCGGTCTCGGTGATCTCGACGACGCAGTCGGCGATGTCCGGCACCTTGGCCTCGCTCGCGCCGTAGGACAACCGCACGTCGGCGTCGATGCCGAGCTTCTCGAAGTAGCGCCTCGTCAGCTCGGGGTACTCCGACGAGACGCGCACGCCGTCCGGGAGGTCTCCCGGGACCTGTGCGGCGGCGTCGCCGGCGACCGCGACCACCATGCGGATTGGGTTGCTCGTCGCCTTCGAGTACTTCAGCTCGCCGAGGCTGACGACGTCGCTGCTCGTCTCCTCGATCCAGTCGCGGCCGGTGATGCCGACGTCGAACAGGCCCTCGGCGACGTAGATCGGGATCTCCTGGGGGCGCAGGATGCGGACCTCGGCGACGCGGGGGTCGTCGATGGATGCCCGGTACTCGACATCCGAGGAGCGCACGACGGCGAGATCGGCGGCCTCGAACAGCTCGAGCGTGGCCTTCTCCAGAGATCCTTTCGGCAGCACGATCCGCAGCACGGCGCCGGACGCTATCTGGTCGTCGTCCGCGCCGGCCGGGCGGTTCGGGCCCATCCGGTCGCCTCGAGTCGCGCCGCCAGATCCCGGTACCGCCCCACGGCGATCACGTGGGCGCCGGCGAATCCGCCGTGTTCGTGGACGGCAGCCACGAGGTCGCACACGGCCTCCACGCCCGCCGCGGGGTCGGCCTCGACCCGCTCGACGAGCCAGGGCGGCACCGCCAACTGCGGGCTCTCCACGCCCAGACGGCGGGCCATCGCCGCGCTCGCCACGACCATCAGCCCGGCGTACACCGGGCCGTCGAACGAGGTCGCGTCGCGCCAACGGGCGAGCTCGTCGATCGAATGGCTCACCTGGGTCACGCAGTAGTCGGCGGCGTGCTTGAACGGGGCGACCTCGGTGAGCCGGGTGGTCACGCCGACCTCGAACGGCGGACACCCGTCGAACACGTCACTGGAACCGTACGTGCGGATCTCCTCCATCATCCGTCGCACCGAGACGTCGTCGGAGCGCTGGCCGAGGTCGGGCCGGTCGCCGTACACCAGGAGGAACGAGTCGACGCCGTAGGCCGCCGCGGTCAACAGGTCCCGGCGGAACCCGAGCACGTTGCGGTCGCGCGAGTTGATGCAAGCGATCGCCCGGCCGCCCATCGCGGCGACCTCGCGGGCCACCGCGATGCTCGACACGGTCGCCCGACCGAGGTGGTTGTCGGGAACGAGGAACCGATCGGCCACCGTCCCGAGCACGCCGATCTGGTGGCGGGCCCGCACCAGGGACGGCCGGGTCGGCGGGTCGATCTCGAGGATCAGCTCGAAGGGGGCAGCGGACGGGGCGATGCGCCACGGTAGGCGCGCCGGTGGCGGTCGACCCGTGGTGATGTCGACCGACGATGTCCGAGCGCGCCGCTCAGTGCGCGGTCGGCGCCTCGTGCAGCAGCCGCAGGGCGTGCGGGAGGATGTCGAGCACGGCCCCGAGCTGCTCGACGCATCCCTTCGGGGACCCGGGGGTGTTGCAGATGACGGCCCGGCCGCGAACGCCGGCGATGCCCCGCGACAGGCGTCCGAAGGGGCTGGTCAGGCGCATCGCCTCGGCCAGTCCCGGCGCATCGCGCTCGATCACCTCGCGGGTCCCTTCCGGCGTCTGGTCGCGAGGCGCGAACCCGGTGCCGCCGGTGGTGACGACGAGTCCGGCGAACCCGTCCGTCATCTCGACGAGGGCCGCCGCCACCGCCACCGCCCCATCCTCGGTGACGCGGTGATCGACGACGTCGAAGCCGGCCCCCGCCAGCTGCTCGACGAGTGCCCGACCGCTGGCGTCGTCACGGGTGCCGTGGGCGACGCCATCACTGACCGTCAGGACCTTGGCCGCCAGCTGCTCGTCACCCATCGCGCCGACGCTACCCCTCCCCCGCCGACTGTCCGTTTTCCCCAACTGTTGACCCCAGCGGACGGTTTTCGTCCCCTGGGGTCAACAGTTGGGGGATTCGGACGCGGTGTGCGGGGCTCGGCGGGGCGGGGGGCCGAAGCGTTCGCCGGGGGTCGGGTGGGCGCCGTTGGCGAAGTCGGCCCACGACATCGCGGCCTTGCCCTCCGGCTGCACGACGCCCAGCCGCAGCGACCCGTCGCCCGTCCCGACGGTGGCACCGTCGGCGGCGAGGAAGCCGGGTCGGCCGGGCTCCGTGGTCGGCGTGCCGGCGTGGACCTTGAGCCGCTTGTCGCGGAACGTCGTCCACGCGCCCCCGACCCGGATCCAGCGGTCGAGCTCGACGGCGGAACGGTGCCAGTCCAGCTCCAGCTCGCCGGGCGCGATCTTCTCGGCGTACGTCGGCTGCCCCGACTGCACCACCGGCTCGGGCAACGGCCGCGACAGGACGTCGACGAGCAGGGCGGTGCCCACCTCGACGAGCACGCCGCGCAGCTCGTCGGCCGTCGTCGTGGCGGCGATGGGAACGGCCTGGCGGGCGAACACCGGGCCGGTGTCGAGCCCTTCCTCGACGGCCATGATGCAGACGCCGGTCTCGACGTCGCCGGCCAGCAGCGCCCGCTCCACGGGCGCCGCGCCCCGCCACCGCGGCAGCAGCGAGAAGTGCACGTTGATCATCGGCAGCGCGTCGAGCACATGGGGCTTGATGATCCGTCCGTACGCGACCACCACACCCAGCTCGGGTCGACGGTCGGCTCCGATCGCCAGCAGGTCGTCGATCTCATGGGTGACGGGCAGGCCCAGCTCGAGCGCCGCCGCCTTGACCGGACTTGGCGTCAGCCCGCTCCCCCGGCCGCGGCGCCGGTCGGCTCGGGTGACGACCAGGACGATCTCGTGGCCCGCGGCCACGAGCGCCCGCAGCGCCGGGACCGCCATCTCGGGCGTGCCGAGGAACGCCAGTCGCACGCCGCGGCTCGTCGGGATCAGCGCAGCCGGAGGCGACGACGGGGCGCGCCGGGCGCCGGTGCGTCCTGCAGCCGGCGGTACTCGTCCATCGCCTCGCGCCGCTGTTCGGGTGTCATCCGGTCGAACATCAGCACGCCGTGCAGGTGATCGAGCTCGTGCTGGAACATACGGGCCTCGATCTCGTCGGCCTCCCACTCGACGGCGTTGCCGTCGAGGTCGATGCCTTTCAGCAGCACCGTCTTCGGTCGGACGATCTCGACGTACAGGCCGGGGATCGACAGGCACCCCTCCTCGTAGACCCACTCACCGTCCGACTCGACGATCTCAGGGTTGAACACGACCATCGGGTCCTCGCCGAAGTCCCACACGAAGACCTGCTTCTGGACACCGATCTGGGGGGCGGCGAGCGCCAGCCCGTTGTCGCTGGTGTACAACGCGCCGAACATCTTGTCGACCAGGCGGATCGCCTTGCCGTCGACGTCGGCCACCGGCGCAGCCCTCGAGTTGAGCACGGGATCCCCGAAGGTTCGGATCTGCTCGGCCATGGGTGCCAGGCTATCGACGGCATGCCGCACTACTTCGACGAGGCGCCGGGCGTGCCGTCCGCCGAACGCAGCTTCGTGCTCGACGTCGACGGGACCCGCCTGGCGCTGCGCACCGACCGCAACGTGTTCAGCCACGGGCGGCTGGACGCCGGGACGGCACTGCTCCTGCGGGCCGCGCCACACCCACCGGCGACGGGCACGTTCCTCGACCTCGGCTGCGGGGTGGGACCGATCGCGCTGGCGCTCGCCCGCCGCTCCCCCGACGCCTCCGTCTGGGCGGTCGACGTCAACGAGCGGGCCCGCGCGCTGTGTGCGGCGAACGCCGCCGCCAACCGGCTGGAGAACGTGACCGTCGGGGCTCCCGACGACGTGCCCGGCGACGTGCGACTCGATCTGATCTGGTCGAACCCCCCGATCCGCATCGGCAAGCCGGCGCTCCACGTGCTCCTCACGACGTGGATCGGACGTCTCGCCGCGGACGGACGGGCGGTCCTCGTCGTCCACAAGCACCTCGGCTCGGACTCGCTGCACAGGTGGCTGGAGGAGTCGGGGTGGCCGACCCGCCGCCTCACCTCGGCCCACGGCTACCGCGTGCTGGAGGTCACGGCTGGCGATCGGTCACTGGCGCGGCGGGTCGACGGCGACCCGGACTCGTGAGCCCTTCGGGCGGGGCGCAGCCACGATGGCGCGGCCGAGCTCGTCCCACGTCGCGGCACGTGCGGTCCAGGCGCCCTCCGCTCCACCGACGCTGATCCCGGCGGTCGCTCGCAACGCGGCCGCGATGGCATCGCTGCCGGCCCCGCTGATCGACGCCAGAGCGGCGAACGGCGGGAGCTGCAGCAACCGCCGACGGGCCCGCTCCGGTTCGTGGAGGCGACCCGGGTCGGCCAGCAGCGCCGCCTGGACGACCTCGTGGCGGGGCAGGAACGTCTGCACGAGCAGGCGCCCGCCCCCGGTGCGCGGCCCGACGAGCCGGGCCGCCCGGACGAGCAGCGCCATGGCCTGCTCGGCCGCCCGGTAGCGCGGCGCCAGCAGCTCGCCGTCGAGGTCGAGGAACGCGACGACGTCCGCCCTCGGCACGCGGTGCAGCACGGCCTCCGTGCCGACGTACACCCCGGCTGCTGCCGGCCTGTCCCCGTCGCGCCCGGTGACCGCGACGACTGGCCGACCGGCGGCCGCCTCGAGCTCCTCACGCAGCCTCGTCACCCCGGGTCGGAGGTTGGCGAACGCCGACGAACCGCAGACCAGGCAGACGCCTGGACGGACCGTCGCGCAGCGCCGGCACACGAGCGTGGCGTCGTCGGCCAGGCCGACGGCGGCGTCACAGCGCTCGCAGCGGGCGAGCGCCTTGCAGCTCCGGCAGGCGATGATCCGCGCCCGGCCGGGCACGTTGTGCACGCAGACCACCGTCCGGTCCGCCGAGCGGAGGTGGCTGATCAGCGGCGACGTCACGAGCGAGGTCTTCCATGGTTCGTCGCGGCTGCGGTCGACGACCTCGACGACGGGCCATCCCGCCCGCTCCTCGTCGACCGGGACGCGGGCCAGACGCTCGCCGACCGCCGCCGACCCGATGATCGTCGGGCACGGCGACACGAGCAGCACCGGCACGCCGGCGCGTCGCGCCCGTTCGACGACCACGTCGCGGGCGTGCCACGTCGGGCTGCGCTCTTCCTGCAGCGCCTCGTCGTGCTCGTCGACGACGACGACTGCGGCGAGGTCGGGACACGGCGCCCACGCGGCCGACCGAGCACCGATCACGACGTCGACCCCCGCCGCGGCGGCCGCCCACTCCTGCGGGTACAGGGCGACGGTGAGTCCGGTTCGGCGCAGCCGGGCGGCGTCGATCCGAGCCCGGTCCGGGGAGGGCCCGATGACGAGCAGAGGCCCGCAGGCGGCGGCCGCCAGCAGCACGCCGATGACATCGGCGCTCGGCGGCAGGCGCAACGCCCCGCCCCCCGACGACAGCAGTCCGGCCGCATCGGCGTTCGCCGGCTCGGGGCGGCTGCCCGTGCGCCGGTTCGGCGGCAGCCCGGCCACATTCGTCGCCGGGCTGGCCGTCACGAGGAACGGTCGCAGACGCCCGGCCGCCCAGCGCACGGAGGCCCAGCCGGCCAGGTCGACGATCCCGCCGTCCGGCCCCCGCGAGCTGACCTTGGCGATCGGCCGGATCCGGCCGATGTCGACGGATCGATCAGGGGGATCGAGGCCGACGACCCAGCCGGCGACCCGGCGGCCGTGCAGCGGGACCCGCACCACCGAGCCCATGTGCACGTCGAGGACCATGTCCTCGGGGACGAGGTAGTCGAAGACCTTGTCGAGGCCGGTGACGTCGGGGAGCACCCGCGCGATGCGGGTGCCCCGGACGGTCGTGCGCTCCACCCCCCGCCGCGGGCTCAGAGGCCCACGGCCGCCTTGAAGTCGTCGAGGCGGGTCGTGTGCTCCCACGAGAACTCGGGCCGCGACCGGCCGAAGTGTCCGTACGCCGCGGTCGCGCGGTAGATCGGACGCTTCAGGTCGAGGTCGCGGACGATGGCCCCCGGGCGCAGGTCGAACGTGTCGCGCACGGCGAGCTCGATCTTCGCCTCTTCGACGACGTTCGTGCCGAACGTCTCGACGAGGATGCTCATCGGGTGGGCGATGCCGATCGCGTACGCGACCTGGACCTCGCAGCGGGACGCCGCGCCGCTGGCGACGACGTGCTTGGCGACCCAGCGGGCGGCGTAGGCAGCCGAGCGGTCGACCTTGCTCGGGTCCTTGCCGCTGAACGCCCCGCCGCCGTGACGGCCCATGCCGCCGTAGGTGTCGACGATGATCTTGCGACCGGTGAGACCACAGTCGGCATGGGGTCCGCCGAGCACGAACGTGCCCGTCGGGTTGATCCACACCTCGTAGTCGTCGTCGGCGAACTGCGCCGGGATCGTGGGGCGGATCACCTGGTCGATGAGGTCGGGGCGGATCACCGTGTCGCGGTCGACGCCATCTTGGTGCTGGGTGCTGATCAGCACCGTCTTCAGCGCGACGGGCTTGCCGTCCTCGTACTCGTACGTGACCTGGGTCTTGCCGTCGGGGCGGAGGTACGGCACCTGACCGGACTTGCGGACCTCGGCCAGCCGCTCGGCGAGGCGGTGCGCCGTCCAGATCGGCAGCGGCATCAGGTCCGGCGTCTCGTCACAGGCGTATCCGAACATCATCCCCTGGTCGCCGGCGCCCTGGGCGTTGATGTAGTCCTCGCCGGCCGTGCCCCCGCGCAGTTCCTCGCTGGTGTCGACGCCCTGGGCGATGTTGGGGCTCTGCTCGTCGATCGACACGATGACGCCGCACGTGGCTCCGTCGAAGCCGTACAGCGCGTCGTCGTAGCCGATCTGCTTGATCGTCTGCCGGGCCAGCTTGGGGATGTCGACGTACGCCTCGGTGGTGATCTCACCGGCCACGACGCACAAGCCGGTGGTCAGCAACGTCTCGCACGCGACACGCCCGTTCGGGTCCTCGGCGAGGATGGCGTCGAGCACCGAGTCGCTGATCTGGTCGGCCATCTTGTCGGGATGGCCCTCGGTGACGCTCTCTGAGGTGAAGGTCCAACGGGACACGGCGTGCTCCTAGCTCTCGGCGATGGTGGGACGAAGTCGGCGGGACGAATCGGGCTGGGGGGTGCCCCGGGCGCAGGAGATCATGCACGAATCTCGACGACGGCGTCGAGGACGGCGCGGGCGACGGCACGCTTGTCGCGCCGGTCGATGTCGACCGGCTCGCGGCCGGGGCGCAGCAGGACGACGGCGTTGGTGTCGTGCCCGAACCCGACGCCTGGCGCGCTCACGTCGTTGGCGACGATCAGGTCGACGCGCTTGGCGGCCAGCTTCTGACCGGCGTTGGCCAGCAGGTCGTCGGTCTCGGCGGCGAAGCCGACGAGGACCTGACCTGGACGCTTGGCCCGTCCCAGACCGGCGAGGATGTCCGGTGTCGGCTCGAGCACGATCTCGGGAACGCCGTCGTGCTTCTTGATCTTGCCTTCGGCGGCGACCTTGGGGCGGAAGTCGGCCACGGCGGCCGACATGACGATGACGTCGGCTGCGGCACGCGCCGCGACGGCCGACTGCATCTCGGCGGCGGTCTCCACCCGCTCCACGGTGACTCCGGCCGGGACCGGGAGGTCGACGGTCGTGACCAGGACAACGGCCGCCCCGCGCGCTGCGGCCTCGGCGGCGATGGCATGACCCTGCTTGCCCGAGCTGCGGTTGGCGATCACCCGGACGGCGTCGATCGGCTCGCGGGTGCCACCGGCGGTGACGAGCACGCTGACCCCGTCGAGGTCGCGCGATCTCGGATCGAGGATCCGCTCGGCCGCGGCCACGATGTCGGCCGGGTCCGCCAGCCGGCCGCGACCGCTGTCGCCACCGGCCAGACGACCGATGCCGGGCTCGACGACGTGCACGCCCCGGCGGCGCAGCACGGCGAGGTTGTCGACCACGGCCGGGTGCTCCCACATCTCGGTGTGCATCGCCGGGCACACGAGGACCGGCGCCCTCGTCGCGAGGAGGACGTTCGTCAGGAGATCGGTGGACAGCCCAGCGGCGTAGGCGCCGATCAACCGGGCCGTCGCCGGCGCGACGATGACGAGGTCGGCCTGCTGACCGAGGCGCGTGTGCGGGATCGGCGTCGGGCCGTCCCACAGCTCGGTCTGCACCGGCTCGCTCGCCAGCGCGCTGAACGTCGTGCGCCCGATGAAGCGCTCGGCGCCCCGGGTCATCACCGGCGAGACGTGCGCCCCGGCGTCGACCAGGCGACGGCAGACGTCGACGGCCTTGTAGGCGGCGATCCCGCCCGTCACGCCCAGGACGATGCGCGCCCCGTCCAGCATCGGATCGCTCCGGTCAGGACTCGGTCGACTCGTCGCCGCCACCCTCGACGCCGGCGAGCTCGTCGCCGTCGACCGGGGCCTCCAGCACCTGGGGGGCGTCGGTCCACTTGATCTTGTCGGCGGCGATCTCCTCGAAGCCGATGCTCAGCGGCTTCCGGGCGACCGAGCTGACCTGCGGCGGCACCATGTGGCCGAGCCCGTCGCCGAGCTGGTTGAAGTAGGCGTTGATGTTCCGGGCCCGCCGGGCGGCCAACGTGACCAGCCCGAACTTCGAATCCACGCGCCCGAGGAGCTCCTCGATCGGTGGGTTCATCATCGTGTCGTGCGCGCGCTCCATCACATCTCCTGCCTGGGGACCAGCCGCGCGATGCTACCGGCGCAGGGCCTGGTTTCAGGTGATCTCGGACCGGGCGGCGTCGATGATCGCCAACATCTCCGCGATCGTCTCCTCGAGGTCGTCGTTGACGACCACGTGATCGGCGAGGGCTCGACCGATCGGCTCTTCGTCCTCGGCCTTGCGGAGTCGCTCGACGACCTTGTCGGTGGCGTCGCCGCGACCGCGCAGGCGCCGCTCCTGTTCCTCTCGCGACGGTGGCAGCACGAAGATCAACAGCGCGTCCGGGTGGACGGCCTTGACCTGCTGGGCACCGTCGACCTCGATCTCGAGGACGACGTCGGCCCCCGGGACGGGCTCGGGCGACGGCGTGCCGTAGTAGCTCCCGAGGAAGTCCGTCCACTCGAGGAAGCCACCGTCGGCGATCCGCTGCTCGAAGCGGTCACGGGTGGTGAAGACGTAGGCCGTGTCCGCCTCGCCCGGTCGTTGATCGCGCGTCGTCCAGCTGCGACTGAGCCAGAGCCTGGGATCACGCCCGACCAGGGCGTTGACGATGGTCCCCTTGCCGACCCCCCCGGGGCCGGACACGACGATGATGAGTGGTGCGTTCCCCGGGCCCGCCGGGTTCACCCGAGCGAGTCGAGCAGGGCCTCGCGCTGTTGCTTGCCGAGACCCTGCACCCGACGGTTGTCGGCGATGCCGATCTCCTCCATCACCTTGCGGGCCTTGACCTTGCCCACGCCGGGCAGGGACTCGAGCAACGAGACGACCTTGAGCTTGCCGACGTTGCTGTCATCGGACGAGAGGGCATCGGACAGCGACATCGTCTGGTTCTTGAGCCGCCCCTTGATCGCCGCCCGGGCAGCACGGGCCTCAGCGGCCTTCTCGAGTGCCGCGGCACGCTGCTCGGGGGTCAATTGCGGAGGTGTAGCCATGCTGGTCACGGTACCGGAAAGGTCAACAGACCAGGTGGACCCCTGCTCAGAGCTGGGAGAGCTCGTCGAGCACCCGGATCGGCGCCCGCGGGTCGGCGAACGTCGCCGTGCCCACCTGGACGGCCACCGCGCCGGCCAGCATCAGCTCGGCGGCGTCCCACCCGCACGCCACCCCGCCGACTCCGACGATCGCCAGGTCGGGCCGCGCAGCATGGACGTCGTGGACGGTTCGCACCGCGACCGGGTGGATGGCCGGGCCGGAGAGCCCGCCGCCACCGACACCGAGCGCCGGACGACGCGTCGCCGGGTCGTAGGCCAGGCCGAGCAGCGTGTTGATGCACGTGACGGCCTCGGCGCCGGCATCGGCGACGGCGATCGCGACGTCGACCACGCGATCGGTGTTGGCGCTCAGCTTGGCCCAGCGGGGACGTCGGCATCCGGCGGTCGCCCGGATGACCTCGGCCGACAGCGCGGCGTCGTGGGCGAACATCGCGTTGCGGGCGCCGGCGCCGTCGTGGGCGAGGTTCGGGCACGACAAGTTGACCTCGACGGCGACGACACCGGCCGGCGCCGCCGCCAACAGGTCGGCGGCCGCCGCGAACTCCTCGACGGAGCGGCCCCAGATCGATGCGACGACCGTCGCACCGGTGGCGAGGAGGTCGGGCAGCACGTGGTCGAGCCAGTACCGGACGCCGGGGCCTTGCAGACCGACCGCGTTGAGCATCCCGCTCGCGGTCGGGTGCAGGCGCGGCGGCGGGTTCCCTGCCCATTCGTACGCGGCGAGCGACTTCACGACGACGGCCCCGAGCATCGAGAGGTCCATGTACGACGCCAGCTCGGTGCCATAGCCGGCCGTGCCCGACGCCGTCATCACCGGGTTGGTCAGCTCGACCGACCCCACCTGGACCGTCACCGCGACCGCCCGCTCCCGCGCCGTGATCCCCGACGACCGGAGATCACGAGGCGACGCCTCATCGGCCGTGGTGCTCTTGCAACGAGCGGACCTCGAGGTCCGTCTCGCGGCGCTCGGCGAGTCCCTGCACCGCGGCCAACGCGGCCGCGACGGTCGTGACGCAGGCGACGCCGTGGAGCGTGCAGGCCTTGCGGATCTGCTCACCGTCGCTGCGACCGCCACGCCCCTCGGGCGTGTTGACCACGAACGTCACTGATCCGGCGGCGATGAGGTCGACCGCCGTCTTGCCCTCGCCCTCGCTGACCTTGGCGACGACCTCGTCGACCGGGTAGCCGAAGCGGGCCAAGTGGTCGGCCGTGCCCTGGGTGGCGGCGACACCGAGTCCGAGCTCGCGCAGCCGCTTGGCGACGACCAAACCGGCCGGCTTGTCGGTGTCGGCGAGCGACAGGAACACCGTTCCGTCCGTCGGCAGGACGGTGCCGGCGGCCAGCTCGGCCTTGTAGAACGCGAGGCCGAACGTCCGGTCGATGCCCATGACCTCGCCCGTCGAGCGCATCTCCGGACCGAGTGCCGGGTCGACCTCCGGGAACCGCGAGAACGGGAGGACAGCCTCCTTGACGGCCACCGTCGTCGTCCCCTGGCCCAGCACGGACGGGACGAGCAGGCCTTCCTCACGCAACGACGCCAGCGTCGCCCCGAGCATCACCCGCGTCGCCACCTTGGCCAGCGGCACCCCGGTCGCCTTGGCGACGAACGGCACGGTGCGGCTGGCGCGTGGGTTGGCCTCGATGACGTACACCGTCGTCCCGGTGACCGCGTACTGCACGTTGATCAGCCCGCGGACGTCGAGGCGCTCGGCGATCGCGGCGGTGTAGGCCTCGATGACCTCGACGACCCACGACGGCAGCGTCTGCGGCGGGATCGCACAGGCCGAGTCGCCGGAGTGGACCCCGGCCTCCTCGACGTGCTCGAGCACTCCGCCGATGAGCACCTCACCGGTGTGGTCGCGCACGGCGTCGACGTCCACCTCCACCGCGTCCTGGAGGAAGCGGTCGACGAGCACGGGCCGCTCCGCCGAGAGTCCGCCCTCGCGGCCGAGGCTGCCGAAGCCGGCGAGCTCGCGCATCGCCGATGCCAGCTGGTTCACGTCGTGGACGATCTGCATGGCCCGGCCGCCGAGCACGTAGGACGGCCGCACGAGCACCGGGAAGCCGACGCCCTCGACGATCGCCAACGCCTCCTCGAGGTCGGTCGCGGTCCCACCGGGCGGCTGCGGGATGCGCAGCTCGTCGCAGAGCGTGTTCCACTTCTCGCGGTCCTCGGCGAGGTCGATCGATGACGGTGCGGTCCCGGCGATGAGCTCCGACGGGATCACCGACGCCAGCTTGAGCGGGGTCTGGCCGCCCAGCGACACGACGACCTTGGGCGCGACGCCCCCGGCGGCAGCCGTCTCGGCGGCGATGACGTTGAGCACGTCCTCCGTCGTGAGTGGTTCGAAGTACAAGCGGTCCGACGTGTCGTAGTCGGTCGACACCGTTTCGGGATTGCAGTTGACCATCACGGTCTCGAAGCCGGCGTCGCGCAGGGCGAAGCTGGCGTGGACGCAGCAGTAGTCGAACTCGATGCCCTGACCGATGCGGTTCGGTCCGGAGCCGAGGATGATCACGCGGGGCCGGTCAGACGGGCGGACCTCGCTCTCGTCCTCCCACGTCGAGTAGTGGTACGGCGTCTCGGCCGCGAACTCGGCCGCGCACGTGTCGACGGTCTTGTACGTCGGCTCCACGCCGGCGGCCTGCCGGGCCAGGCGGACGTCGGATTCCGTCATCCCCCAGAGGTGGGCCAGTTGGGCGTCGCCGAAGCCGAGCCGCTTCGCCCGGCGCCACGTCCGGACGTCGAGCTGGCCGGGACCGCCCGACGCCTCCAGCGTGTGGCGCTCCTCGACGACAGCCAGCATCTGGTCGAGGAACCAGATGTCGATGCGGCACGCCTCGTGGATCTCCTCGACGGTCACGTCCCGGCGCAGCAGCTCGCCGACCTGGAAGATGCGGTCCGGCGTCGCGACGGCGACGGCCGCGAGCAGGTCGGCGGTCGGGCGCGCCATCAGCTCGGCTTCGGCCGGATCCGCGTTGAGGCCGAGGCGCCCGTTCTCCAGCGAGCGCAGCGCCTTCTGCAGGCTCTCCGGGAACGTCCTGCCGATCGCCATCGCCTCACCGACCGACTGCATCTGCGTGCCGAGGATGCCGGATGTGCCGGGGAGCTTCTCGAACGCCCAGCGTGGGATCTTCGTGACGACGTAGTCGATCACCGGCTCGAAGCTGGCCGGCGTGGCCTTGGTGATGTCGTTGGGGATCTCGTCGAGCGTGTAGCCGACGGCGAGGCGGGCGGCGATCTTGGCGATCGGGAACCCCGTGGCCTTGGACGCCAGCGCCGACGACCGCGACACCCGGGGGTTCATCTCGATGACGACCTGGCGGCCGGTGACCGGGTCGAGCGCGAACTGCACGTTGGAGCCACCGGTCTCCACCCCGACCCGCCTGATGCAGGCCAAGGCGGCGTCGCGCATCGACTGGTACTCGACGTCGGTGAGGGTCTGGGCCGGAGCAACCGTGATCGAGTCGCCGGTGTGCACACCCATCGGGTCGACGTTCTCGATCGAGCAGATGATCACGCAGTTGTCCGCTCGATCGCGCATCACCTCGAGCTCGAACTCCTTCCACCCGGCGATCGACTCCTCGACGAGGATCTCACCGATCGGGCTGGCCACGATCCCGGCTGCGGCCAGTCGCTCGAGCTCGGCCGGCGTCGACGCGATGCCGGTCCCCCGTCCGCCGAGGATGTAGGCCGGGCGGATGATGATCGGCAGCCCGATCTCGTCGGCGATCGCCATGGCCTCCTCGACGGTGTGGGCGATGCCCGAACGAGGGACGTCGAGGCCGATCTCGACCATCGCCTCCTTGAACCGCTCGCGATCCTCGGCGGTGGCGATGGCGTCGGCGTTGGCGCCGATCATCTCGGGCGTTCCCGGTACGCCGATGATCCCCCGCTCGTAGAGCGCCATCGCGATGTTGAGTCCGGTCTGTCCGCCGAGCGTGGGCAGCACGGCGTCGGGGCGCTCACGCTCGATGATGCGGGCCAGCACATCCGGCGTCAGCGGCTCGACGTAGGTCCGATCGGCGAAGTCCGGATCGGTCATGATCGTCGCCGGGTTCGAATTGGCGAGGACGACGCGGTAACCCTCCTCGCGCAGCACCCGGCAGGCCTGGGTGCCCGAGTAGTCGAACTCGCAGGCCTGGCCGATGACGATCGGGCCCGACCCGATCACGAGGATCGTGTGGAGGTCGTCACGACGCGGCATCAGGCGACCCCCTCCGCCGGCACGGGCAGTCCTGTCGGCTCACGCTCGCCCCGTGCGCCGACCGCCCGACGCAGCACGTTCGGATCGCGCCTCCGATACGCCGCCATGCGGGCGACGAACCGGTCGAACAGGTATCGGCTGTCGTGCGGACCGGGTCCGGCCTCCGGGTGGTGTTGGACGCTGAACGCGTTCGCGTCCCGCGCCACCAGGCCCTCACACACCCCGTCGTTCAGGTTGACGTGGGTGAGGTCGGCGACACCGGTCAGAGAATCGATGTCGATGGCGAAGTTGTGGTTCTGGCTGGTGATCTCGACGACCCCGGTCGCCAGGTCCTTGACCGGATGGTTGGCGCCGTGGTGCCCGAACGGGAGCTTCACGGTCTGGCCCCCGAGCGCCCGACCGACGAGCTGGTTGCCGAGGCAGATCCCGAAGATCGGGATGCCCGTCCCGAGCAGTTCGGCGAGGATCTCCGTGGCGCCGACGACCTCGGCGGGGTCGCCGGGCCCGTTGGAGAGGAAGATGCCGTCGGGGTCGCGGGCAACGACGTCGGCGGCGGGCGTCGAGGCCGGTACGACCTCGATCGTCCCGAAGCCGGCGAGGTTGCGCAGGATCGTGCGCTTGATGCCGTAGTCGTAGGCGACGATCCTGAACTCCGACCCTCGATCGCCGCCGGCGCCCACGACGTAGGGAACGGGCGTCGTCACGGTCGCCACCAGGTCGACGCCGTCGGTCCCGGGCTCACGAGCAGCCGCCGCGAGCAGCGCGTCGGTGTCGTCGGCCGGTCCGAACGCGCCCGGGATGGCGCCGGTGTCGCGGATCAGGCGGGTCAGGCGGCGGGTGTCGATGCCGGTGATGCCAGGGACGCCGTAGCGCACGAGCATCGCGTCGAGATCGGCCTGGGCGTGCCGGTTGCTCGACCGGCGCGACACCTCGCGCACGACGACGCCCCGGCAGAACAGGCGGCTCGACTCGAAGTCCGTCGCGTTGACGCCGTAGTTGCCGATGTGCGGGTTGGTGAACGTGATGATCTGCCCGGCGTAGCTGGGGTCGGTGAGGATCTCCTGGTAGCCCGACATAGCGGTGTTGAAGACGATCTCGCCCGATGTCGGCGTCGGGGCGCCGAACAGCTCGCCGTCGAACACCGAGCCGTCGGCCAGGACGAGCACGCCAGCTGGACGCATGTTCATGCGCTCCATTGTATGTCCATTCATCGTTGCGCCGCTCCGTCGATCACGACCGGGGTGCCCCGGAACACCGTGTGGCGGACCCGGCCGACGAGGTCGCGTCCGACGTATGGCGTGTTCCGGCTGCGACTGGCCAGTGCCGCCGGCCGCACCTGCCAGCGCTCCCGCGGGTCGAACACGACCAGGTTGGCCGGGTTCCCGGGCTCGATCGGGGTGCCGTGTCGGTCGGCGACATCGGCGATCGCCGCTGGTTTCCACGACAGCGCAGCGACCACGTCGGCCAGCGGCAGGTCGAGCTCGCCGAGCGCCACCCCGAGCGCGGTCTCCAGGCCGAGCATCCCCGGCGGGGCGTCGTCGATCGGTCGCTCCTTGTCCTCGACGGGGTGCGGTGCATGGTCGGTCGCGATGGCGTCGATCGTGCCGTCGGCCAGCCCGGCCTTGAGGGCGGCGATGTCGACCGCGGTGCGCAGCGGCGGGTTGACCTTGAACACCGCGTCGTAGCCGCGCAGCGCGTCGTCGGTGAGGCTGATGTGGTGGGGCGAGACCTCGGCCGTCACGGCCAGCCCGTCGGACTTGGCCGCCCGGACCAGCTCGACGCTGCGGGCCGTCGACAGGTGCAGCAGATGGATCCGGGCGCCGGTCAGCCGGGCCAGCTCGATGTCACGGTGGACCATCAGCTCCTCGGCGATCGACGGCCAGCCGGGCAGGCCGAGATCGCTGCAGCACTGGCCCTCGTGCATCACCGCTCCTCCGGTCAGTCGGCTGACCTCGCAGTGCTGGGCAAGGACCATGTCGAGCCCCAGCGAGTACTCCATGGCCCGCCGCATCAGCAGCGGGTCCTGCACGCCGTTGCCGTCGTCGGTGAAGATCCGCACGCCGGCATCCACGAGCTCGGCGTACGGGGCCAACTGCTCGCCGGCCCGGCCGATCGTGATGCAACCGGCCGGGAGCACCTCGCACAGCCCGGCCGCCTCGCCCTGGGCGCGGACGAACTCGACCACGCCGCGGGCATCCTGGGCCGGGTCGGTGTTGGGCATGGCCACGACGGCCGTGTAGCCGCCGAGCGCGGCTGCACGTGACCCCGTCTCGATGGTCTCGGCCTCCTCCCGCCCCGGCTCTCGCAAGTGGGTGTGGAGGTCGACGAAACCCGGCGCCACGACACAGCCGGTGGCGTCGAGCACGGTGTCGGCCGACCGACGGGTCAGGTCGCCGACGACGGCGACGCGATCGCCGTCGATCAGGACGTCGGCATCGCGCTCACTGCTCGCGTCGAGCACCCGCCCCCCGCGGATCAGGACGCTCATCGGGTCTCCTCCATCTCGTTGCCCAGGAGGTCGAACAAGACGGCCATCCGCACGGCGACGCCGTTCGTCACCTGCTGGGTGATGACCGCACCGGGCAGCTCGGCCGGGTCGACGAGGATCTCGACGCCCCGGTTCATCGGCCCGGGGTGCATCACCAGCGCGTGGTCCTGTAGACGGTGGGCCCGCTCGGGCGTGAGACCGAAGCGTCCGCTGTACTCGCGGAGGCTGGGGACGAGCGCCTCGGTCATCCGCTCCCGTTGCATCCGCAACAGGTACAGGACGTCGACCTTGCCCACGATCGAGTCGAGATCGTCGGTCACCGGCGCCGCCGGCACCGGCGGCAGCAGCGTGGCCGGCGCGACCAGCGTCACATCGGCGCCGAGGACCCGGAAGATCTCGGTCACGCTGCGGGCGACCCGACTGTGGCGGACATCGCCGACGATCGCGACCTGCAGACCGTCGAGCCCGCCGCTGCGACCCAGCGCCGAGCGGACCGTGTACGCGTCGAGCAGGGCCTGGGTCGGATGGGCGTGCCAACCATCGCCGCCGTTCACGATGCTCGCCGTCGTCCATCGGCTGACCTGCCACGGCACGCCACTCGAGCGGTGGCGGATCACGAAGGCGTCCACCCCCATCGCGGCGACGGTCTCGATCGTGTCGCGAAGGCTCTCGCCCTTGTTGACGCTGGACGTGCCGACGCTGAACGTCATGACGTCCGCCGACAGCCGCTTGGCTGCCGTCTCGAACGAGAGTCGCGTGCGGGTCGAGTCCTCGAAGAACAGGTTGCACACCGTCTTGCCGCGCAGCGCCGGCACCTTCGGGTTGGGCCGCTGGTTGACCTCGACCATCGTGTCGGTCAGATCGAGCAGGCGCATCACCGCCGCGGGGCCGATCTCGGCGATGGATCGCAGGTGCTTCATGCGTCGATCCGGGCCGCGGCGCGCGGCGGCGCGGGCGTCAGGATGACCACTTCATCCGGGCCGACCTGCACGTCCTCGTCCCGGCTGGTCGGCAGGTTCTTCCCCACGAAGTCGGGCCGGATCGGCAGCTCCCGGTGTCCCCGATCGACCATCACGGCCAACTGCACGGCGCGGGGTCGGCCGTAGTCGGCGATCGCGTCGAGCGCGGCCCGCACGGTGCGCCCGGTGAACAGCACGTCGTCGACGAGCACGACGGTGGCGCCGTCGAGGTCCACCGGGATGTCGCTGCGTCCGGCCGGCACGACTGGACGCAACCCGAAGTCGTCGCGGTGCAGTGAGGCGTCGATCGATCCGACGGGCACCGGTCGCTCGATGCGCCCGATCTCCTCGGCCAGTCGCCGGGCCAGCCACACCCCACCCGAGCGCACCCCGAGCAGGACCACGCCATCGAGCCCTCGATTGCGCTCCAGGATCTCGTGGGCCATGCGGGTCGTCGCCCGCCTCACGTCATCGGCGCTCAGGACCCGCTTGGGGCCCTCGGCCTCGTCGGGCGACGCGCTCTCTGCCACGGCTTCTCCTCCCGTCCGGGCCTCACGGGACCCGCTTCACGGTCGTCGGCGACCTTACCATCGCGACCCGCCAGGTGCGGTGGGACCGGGTCCGGTTAGCCTCCTGGCCCGATGGTGCCTGGCGCGGACGCACCCCGATCCAGCGTCGCCGGCGCCGGCACGACGACGGACCGACCTTCGGGTCCCGACGGCCCCGCGGAACAGTCCTCCGACGGGCTCGAGGCGCTCGATGGCGCCGCCGGGCTCGATGCCGATGCCGGGCTCGATGCCGATGGCCCGTCCGCCGCGCCGCCGCGGGGCGCGACGGTGCTCGAGCGCGTGCGCGCCGAGCCGACGGCGGTCATCCTCGGCTCGGCGATCGTCGTGTGGATCGTCGTGTTCGGGCGCCTGATCTGGAACCGCCACGCCCACTTCGCGACGTTCGACTTCGACCTCGGCCACCACGACCAGGCGATCTGGCTGCTCGCCCACGGCAAGGGGTTCATCACCGTCAGCGGCATGCCGGTCCTCGGGCACCACGTGACGTTGGCGTACTTCGCCGTCGTGCCGCTCTACTGGCTGGGTGGCGGCCCCCAGCTGCTCGACCTGCTGCAGACGGCCGCGCTCGCCGTCGCCGCGGTCCCGATCTACCTCCTCGCCCGTCACCGTCTGGCCAACCCGTGGCTGGCGCTGGCGCTCGGCGTGGCCTGGCTCCTCAACCCGTCCGTGCAGTGGCTGTGCTGGGAGGCCTGGCACCCCGAGACGATGGCCATCCCGTTCCTGCTCGCCGCATACCTGTGCGCGGCGAAGGAGCGATGGCGGTGGTACTGGGTGTTCCTCGTCATCGCGCTGTCCTGGAAGGAGGACATCTCGATCGCCGTCGCCGTCCTCGGCATCGTGTTCGCGCTGACCGGTCGACGCCGGATCGGCCTGGCCACGCTGGCCGTCGGGCTCGTGTGGTTCGCGCTCGCGTATGGGGTCGTGATGCCGCACTTCAACGGCGGCACGAACCAGGCCGGGATCTTCTACGGCGAGCTCGGCACCTCGCCGACGGACATCGCCCGCACCGCCGTGACCGACCCCGGACTCGTGCTCGGCCGGCTGCGCGACAACGACGCGCTCGGCTACGCCCGGGACATGTTGGCGCCGTTCGGGTTCGTGCCGCTGCTGGCACCGGCGCTCCTCCTCATCGGCGTGCCCCAGTTCTTCGCCAACAGCCTCACCAACGCCAGCTTCTTCTACGACATCCGCTACCACTACACGGCGATCATCCTGGTCGCCCTCGCCCTCGCCACCGTCGAGGGCGTGGTCCGCCTCCGGCGCGACGGGCTGCGTCGCTTCGCCGTCGGTCTCGTCGCGGCGTCGGCGCTTGCGACGTCGGTCGCCTGGGGCATCTCGCCGATCAGCACGCAGTACCGCAGCGGGTACTGGCCGCTGGCCGGCAACGCCCGCCAGTCCGTGCTCGACGCCGCCGTCGAGTCGGTGCCCGCCGATGCCGCGGTGTCGGCGACGTACTACATCGTCCCGCACATGAGCCACCGCGATCTCATCTACACGTTCCCGAACCCGTGGATCCCGGCGAACTGGGGTGTCGCCGGCGTCGCCCCCCACGACCCCGACAGCGACCACACGCCCGACGAGGTCGAGTGGCTGGTGCTCGACACGACCACCCACAGCGCGGGGTCGCGCGAGGAGCAACTGGTCGACCTGCTGTTGTCGGACGGCGAGTTCGAGGTGGTCAGCGACGAGCAGGGCATCCTCGTCGCCCACCGGATCGCCCCACCCCCGACCGCCACGACCACCCCGACCGCCGGTAGCTGATTTCCCCAACTGTTGACCCCAGGGGACGAAAACTGTCCGCTCAGGTCAACAGTTGGGGAAATCGGACGGTGGTTGCGCGAGCAAGGAGTGGCGGCGCGGGTTCAGGCGGCTCAGGCGGGTTCGCGGGTTCAGGCGGGTTCAGGCGGGGGGTGGGCGGAGGTCGGCGGCGAGCGCCGACAGGACGCCGTTCACGAACCGGCCGCTGTTGTCGGTCGAGAACCGCTTGGCCAGCTCGACA
Organism: Ilumatobacteraceae bacterium; assembly: GCA_040507575.1. Taxonomy (GTDB): domain Bacteria; phylum Actinomycetota; class Acidimicrobiia; order Acidimicrobiales; family Ilumatobacteraceae; genus JALZMG01. The sequence goes on along the minus strand of JBEVOM010000150.1, from coordinate 21,864 downwards.
GCCTCGTCGATGACCACCGGGACCGGGACGTCCTCGCGCTCGGCCAGCTCGAACGCACCGAGGCGCAAGACGTTGAGGTCGAGCACCGGCATGCGCTCCAGGCTCCAACCCGTGGCCCGCGCCGCGATCGCGGCGTCGAGGCGGTCGCGGTGGGCCTCCACGCCGCGCACCAACAGCGCCGTCAGCGCGTCGGGTTCGACGATCTGCAGCTCGAGGGCGTCGCTCGGACCGATGCCCTTGGCCTGCGCCTCGTACAGCAGGTAGAGCGCCCGCTCGCGGGCATCGGAACGACGATCCGGCCGTTTCGGCGGGCGGTCGTCGGTCATCACACCCGCGTGACGTACTCGCCGCTGCGGGTGTCGACCTTCACCCGGTCACCGATCTCGACGAACAGCGGGACCTGGATCGTCTTGCCCGTCTCCAGCTCGGCCGTCTTGCGGGCGCCCGACACGCGATCGCCCTGCACACCGGGCTCGGTCTGGCTGATGCGCAGCTCGACCGACGCCGGGATCTCGACGCCGATGATCTCGCCCTGGTACTGGGCGATCTGGGCGATGGCCTGCTCCACGAGGTAGTCAGCGGCCTCCCCGAGCGCGGCGGGAGGGACGGTCAGCTGGTCGTAGGTCGACGTGTTCATGAACACGTAGTCGTCGCCGTCCCGGTACAGGAACTGCATGTCCTGACGGTCGACGATCGCCTGCTCGACGCGGATGCCGGCGTTGAACGTGCGGTCGAACACGTTGCCGGTCTTGACGTTGCGCAACTTGGTGCGGACGAACGCGCCCCCCTTGCCCGGTTTCACGTGCTGGAACTCGACGACCTGGAACAGACCGTTGTCGAGCTCGAGCGTGATCCCGGTCTTCAGGTCGTTCGTGGTGATGGCAGGCATGGGGTGTCCTTGGACAGGTGGGTGAGGCGTCGGCCGCCCGCGGCGGTGACCACGACGAGGTCCTCGATGCGAACCCCGCCGAATCCGCCACGATAGAGGCCCGGCTCCACGGTCACCACGTCCCCCACGACCAGCTCGTCGGTGGACACGGTCGACGAGAACGGGTCCTCGTGGATGTCGAGCCCGACGCCGTGACCGGTGCCGTGGATGTACCAGTCGCCGTAGCCGGCGGCGGCGAACAGGTCGCGGCACGCGGCGTCGATCTCCTTGCCGACGGCGCCGGGCGCGACGACGTCCAGACCGGCGAGCTGGGCGGCCAGCACGAGGTCGTAGATGTGCTGCTGCTCGGACGTCGCGTCGCCGACGACGAACGTCCGGGTCATGTCGGAGTGGTAGCCGTCGACGAGCGCGCCGACGTCGACGATGACGGTGTCGCCCTCGACGATCGTCCGCCGGCCGGTCTCGTGGTGCGGGCGGGCGGCGTTCTGCGGCCCGCTGGCGACGATCGTGTCGTAGCTCGGCCCGTCGGCGCCGAGCCGCCGCATGCGGTGCTCCAGCTCGTCGCGCACGTCGGCCTCGCTCGGGCGGTCGGCCAGCATCGGGGCGACCGCGGCGAGGGCGGCATCGGCGATGTCGGCCGCCCGGGCCATGCGGGCCAGCTCACCGTCGTCCTTGACGCGCCGCAGCCCGGTGATCGTGCCGTCGTCCGGGTGCAGATCGAGCTGACCACCCAGGTCGAGCCACGTGGCGTGGGTGAGGTCGGCGGCCTCGGCCCGGACCGGGCCGGTGCCTGCGGCGTCGATCACCAGCTGGCGGATCGCCGGACGCGACGTGGCGACGGCCAGGTCGACGACATCGTCGAGCCCGGCGATGGCGAGGTCGGCGGCCGCCCGCTCGGCGTAGCGGCCGTCGGTGACGAGCACACAGCGCCGGGGAGCGATCACCACCCATCCCAGCGATCCGCCGAACGACGTCAGCCAGCGGATGTTCGACGGCGTCGACACCAGCAGCGTGGCGCCGTCGAGACGGGCTCGGGCGGCGTCGGGCCGAGCGGAGTAGCCGATCGACGGCAGCGGCGCCAGCGACGGCGACGTCACGCCCGGCTCGCCAGCAGGTGGGCGACGGCGCGGGCGGCCAGCTCGTACCCGTGACCGCCGAACCCGACGATCGACCCTGACGCGACCGGGGCGACGACGCTCGTGTGGCGCCACGGCTCGCGCGCATTGGGGTTGGACAGGTGCAGCTCGACGACCGGTCCATCGAACGCGGCGAGTGCGTCGTGGATGCTCCACGCGTAGTGGGTGAACGCGCCCGGGTTGATGATGATCGCCGCGCATCGCCGCCGGGCGCCGTGGATCGCATCGACGAGCTCGCCCTCGTGGTTCGACTGGAGCGACTCGATGCCGAGACCGTGCTCGGCCGCCGCCCGAGCGGTCGTCGCCACGTGGTCGGCGAGCGTCGCCGTGCCGTACACCTCGGGCTGGCGGTCGCCGAGCAGGTTGAGGTTCGGGCCGTGCAGCAGGAGCACGATCGGCCGCTCGCCCCCGGTCACCACGTCGTCCACGAGCGCAACGGTACGCCGTCGCCGTCGCCGCCGGGTGGCCGGTACCACGGGACGGCGGCTGCGGTCACGACGCCAGCCGTCCCGGCGCGCGTCGGCCGCCCACGGTCGTCGTGGTCAGTGCGCTTGGACGGCGTCCAACGCCGCCCTGACGGCCTCCTCGGAGACGGGGGTGACGACCTCCACACCCGCCGGGCCGTCGAGCACGAACGTGAGACCGTCCAACGCCTTCTTGTCGCGGCCCATCAGCCCGACGAGCTCGTCGGACGGCACCCCGGACGGCACGGTCGTCGGCAGGTCGTACGTCCCGCCGACGACGCCGCGGTGGTCGGCGACCCGAGCCGCGTCGATGCGCCCCAACGAGCGGGCCAGCTCGGCGGCGTACACGAGCCCGATGCCGACCGCCTCCCCGTGCGTCACCGCGTGGTCGGTGGCGATCTCCAGGGCGTGGGCCAGCGTGTGCCCGTAGTTGAGCAACGCCCGCCGACCACCCTCGCGCTCGTCGGCGCCGACCACCTCGGCCTTGATCGCCACGCACCGGGCGACCCGCTCGGCGAGGTCCATCGCCTCGAGGTCGTCGCCGGTGAGGAAGTGGTACTTCGCCATCTCGCCGTCGCCGGACCGTCGCTCACGCTCGGGCAGGGTGGCGAGCGCGTCGAGGTCACAGATCACCCCGGCCGGCTGCCAGAACGCACCGACGAGGTTCTTGCCCTCGGGGAGGTTGACACCGGTCTTCCCGCCGATCGCCGCGTCGACCATGCCGAGCAGCGTCGTCGCGACGTGGACGACGGGCACACCCCGGTGCCACACCGCGGCGGCGAATCCGGCGACATCCGTGACCATCCCGCCCCCGACGGCGATCACGACGTCGTTGCGGGTCAGGCCGGCGTGGGCGAAGCCCCGGCACAGGGCCTCGACGGTGCCGAGCGACTTGTGCTGCTCACCGACGCCGATCTCGAGACGGGTGACGGGCAGCCCGGGGTCGACGACGAAGGGAATCGTGGCCTGCGACACGACAGCGGCCCGGCGGGCCGTCGGCGGCAACAGGTCGCGCAGCTCGCCGACCGCGCCGTGCCCGACCACGGCGTCGTAACTGCGATCGCCGAGGGGCACGGTGACGCGCCGCACCTCCGGGACGGTGACGCTCATCGCCGGACGCCGACCAGCGCGGCGACGACGTCGACCACCTCGTCGGGTGTGCGGTCGTCAGTGTCGACGACGTCGTCGGCCACCTCCAGGTACTGCGGTTCGCGCTCGGGCAGCAGCCGTCGCATCGCCGCTTCCGGGTCGCCGTCGAGCAGCGGACGGTGCTGGCCGGTGACCGCCCGCCGCGCCAGCTCCGCCGGGTCGGCCCGCAGCCAGATCACGTGAGCGCCGGACGCGATCAGCGCGTCACGGTTCTCGCGGAGCATCAGCACGCCGCCGGCGGCGGCGATGACCAGCGGCTCGGCCGTGGCGAGGGCCTCGACGAGCGCCGCCGTCTCGAGCACGCGGAACGCCGGCTCACCCTCGGCCTCGAAGATCTCCCGGACGGTGCGGCCGGTGCGGGCCTCGACGAGCTCGTCGGAGTCGACCAGCCGGCGGCCGAGGATCTGGGCGAGGCGGCGACCGGCGGTGGTCTTGCCGGATCCCATCATCCCGATGAGCACCACGTGACGCTCCCCCACGGTCGGCTCCGCGGTCATGGGAGCTGGGCGCGGAAGGAGTCTGCGTTGCGGCGCAGCTCCGCGACGGAGTCGCCACCGAACTTGCGTTGGGCCTCGCCGGCGAGCACGAGCGCGACCATGGTCTCGGCCACGACACCCATCGCCGGCACGGCGGTGACATCGGTGCGTTCCTTGAACGAGAGCGCCGCCTCCTTCGTGGCCGTGTCGACGGTCTCCAGGACGGGCACGTTGAGCGTGGCCAACGGCTTCATCGCGGCCCGCACGACGATCAGCTCCCCGGTCGAGATGCCCCCTTCGATCCCGCCGGCCAACGTCGTGTCCCGGCGATACGTCCCGCCGTCGGCGTCCCAACGGATGGCGTCGTGGGCCTCACTCCCACGACGGCCGGCGACGTCGAAGCCGTCGCCGATCTCGACACCCTTGACGGCCTGGATGCTCATGACCGCCTGGGCCAGCATGGCGTCCAACTTGCGGTCCCAGTGGACGTGGCTGCCCAGTCCGACGGGCACGCCCTCGGCCAGCACTTCGACGATGCCACCGAGCGAATCGCCGTCCTTGGCCGCTGCCTTGACCTCCATGATCATCGCCTCAGCTGCCGCCGGGTCGAAGCAGCGCACCGGCGACTCGTCGACCTGGGGCAGGTCGGCCAGCGTCGGCCGGGGGCCGACGGACCGGGCCGGGCCCATCTGGACGACGTGTGACAGCACCTCGATGCCGAGCTCGCCGAGGAGCAGCTTGGCCAGCGCGCCGGCGGCGACGCGGGCCGCGGTCTCCCGGGCGCTCGCCCGCTCCAGGACGTCACGGGCGTCGGTGAAGCCGTACTTCTGCATGCCGGCCAGGTCGGCATGCCCGGGACGCACCTGGGTCAGCGGCGACTCGGTGACACCGGGTGCCGGCGACATCTCGGCATGCCACTTGTCACTGCGGAACCACTCCGTGTTGCGGATCTCGATGGCCACGGGCGACCCGAGCGTGCGACCGTGGCGGACACCCCCGATGAGCGTCAGCTCGTCGACCTCGAAGCGCTGACGGGGGCCTCGCCCGTAGCCGAGTCGACGGCGGGCCAGCTCGGCCTGGACGTCCTCGACGGTGACCCGCAGCCCGGCAGGCAGTCCCTCGACGATGACGACGAGCCCCTGACCGTGCGACTCGCCGGCGGTGAGGTAGCGCAACATCGGGCGACACGCTAGTGCCGAGCGCAGCCCCGACCTCGGGGCGATCCGTCAGCCGCCGGCGCGAGGGCCGGTGTCACACGCGGCGGGCCAGCTCGGCCTCGGCGGCGGCCCGCATCACGGCCGGGTCCGGCCGCCGGCCGGTCCACAGCTCCTGCTGCAGCACGGCCTGGTGGACGAGCATCCCGAGGCCGTCGACGATGTGGCACCCGGCGCCTTCTGCGGCGTGCAGGAGGGCGGTGCGCAGCGGGTGGTACACGAGGTCGGCGACGATCTGGCCGCTGCGCAGCAGCAGCGGGTCGAACGCCACCTCGTCCACCCCCATCCCGACCGATGTGGCGTCGACCACGACATCGGCGGCGGCGAGGTCGTCCATCGTGCCGACGCGGGCGACCGTGGCCAGTGCGGCCGCCTCGACCGCCCGCTGCGCGGTGCGGTTGAGCACCGCGATGTCGGCGACGTCGTTGCGACCGAGTGCGTCGACGATGCTGCGCGCTGCCGCACCTGCGCCGACGATCGCGAACGTCGCGCCGGCCACGACGACGCCGGACGCCTCGAGCGACGCCACGAACCCGTCACCGTCGGTGCTGTGCCCGACCAACGCACCCGCGGCGGTGCGCACCACCGTGTTCACCGAGCGCAGGGCCGCAGCCGCCGGGGCCAGCTCGTCGACCGCGGCGGCGACCGCCTCCTTGTGTGGCGTGGTGACCGACAGCCCGCCGATGCCGAGCACCCGCATGGCTTCGAGCGCGGCGGCGGCGGCGCCGGGCGCCACGTCGAACGCGACGTACACCCAGTCGAGGTGGTCAGCTCGGAACGCCGCGTTGTGCAGCGCCGGGGACAACGAGTGGGCCACCGGCGAGCCGATGACCGCAGCGACGTCGGTCACCGGGGACCGGCCCGGTCGGCTCCGGGCACTGCGCTCATGAATCAGCCGAGCAGCCCCGCGGCCGCCGCAGCGTCCACGTTGGCCTGGTGTTGCTGAGGCGTCGCGGCGAACGCATGACCGCCTTCCTCATCGGCGATCACGTAGTACAGGTACTGGCACGGCGTGCCCTCGGGCATCCCTGCGCACAACGGATCGCCCACGCTCGGGTTCGGGGCCGGGTTCAGCGCGGCCCGGATGGACGCCCGGCCCGGGTTGGCGATCGGCGTCGGCGGAAGCCCCGCGTTGAGGTACGTGTTGTACGGGCCCGGCGTCTGGCGCTGGTCGCTGAACGGGACCGCATCGGGATCCTGCCCGTTCATGGTCGTGCCGTAGCGGACGCTGGCGTCGATCGACAGCGTCATCCCGTTGCCGAGGCGGTTGTAGATGACCCGGGCGATCTTGGCCCGGTCCTCGTCGGTCTTCGCCTCCCGCTCGATCAGCGAGGCGATGACGAGGATGGCGTACGGCGTCTGACCGTACTTCTCACCCTTCGTCACGATGTCCTCCTGGTTCGTCACCCGTTCCATCTGGGCGATCATCCGCGACACGACCTGGCCGGCGTTCTCGCCGTTCGAGACCTGGTACGTGTCGGGGAAGAGCAGACCTTCCAGCGTCGTCACGCCCGCAGGACGCAGCGCCGCGAACAGGGTGGGGTCGGCAACTGCGGCGAGCACGTCGTCGGCGGTCATCGTGGCCATGTCCCGGTCGATGCGGGCGGCGATCTGGGCGACCGTGAACCCCTCGGGGAACGTCACCTTGGTGTACGTCTGGCTGGGCGGCGTGCTCAAGCGCGCCATGACGTTGCCCATGTGGTCGCTCGGCTGCAGCTCGTAGTAGCCGGGGGTGATCTCCAGGCCGCCGTGGTGGTCGACGTACCAACGGAACACCCCGGCGTCGACGACGAACCCGGCGTCCTCGAGACGTTGGCTCAACGTCTGCAGCGAGTCGGACGGATCGACGGTGAAGCTCTGCGGATCGCCGGCGTCACCGGGCGGATTGATCTGACGGACGTACCACCAGCCGACCGCGCCGGCCACGAGCACGAGCACGATGATCACGACCATCACGACGTAGGCCGCCCACTTGATCGAGCGGGTCTGCCAGCGCAGCCGCTCGACCGCGCCGGCGTTGCGGGTGTCGTCCCACGGGTCGGCGCTCCAGTCGAGCGCGTCGAGCTGGTCGGTGGAGTCGAGCGCGTCGATGCCGCGACGCTCGTTGAGGTCCGCGGTGCGTTGCTCGGCCCGTTCGCGCGCCAGCTCGTCGGCGATCGTCATGCGCCACCGCTCCGGCGGGCGTCGAGCCACCCCTGCAGGATCACGGCCGCGGCGACCTTGTCCACGACCTGGCGGGCCGCCGCGCCGCGCACGCCGCTCTCGGTGAGCGCGCGCTGCGCGGTCACCGTGGTGAACCGCTCGTCATGGGTCTCGACGGGCACGCCCACCACGCTAGCCAGGGCCGATACCTCGATCCGGGCAGCCCGAGCCGAGGGCCCCTCGCCGCCCGACAGGCTGCGGGGCAGCCCGACGACGAGGACATCGGCCTCCTCCTCGCGGACGAGCGCGGCGATCCGCTCGTGATCGACTCGGCGCGAGCGGGCCCGTTGGATCACGGTGAGCGGCGACGCGATCGTGCCGGTGAGGTCACTGACGGCGACGCCGATGCGCTTCGACCCGAGGTCCAGGCCGAGCGCCCGCATCGTCACGAACCCGTGGGCCGGTCAGCGGCGGGCGACCGCGACCGCGTCGGCCGCGATGCGCAGGGCCTCGTCGACGCCGGAGGGATCGCGGCCACCCGCGGTCGCGACATCACCCTTGCCGCCGCCCCCGCCGCCGACTGCCTTCGCGGCGTCCTTGATGAGGCTCGACGCCTGGATGCCCGTCGCGGGCACGACGGCGGCGACGAGGCTGACACCGCCAGCGGTCGTGACCCCGGCGAGCACGACGATGTCGATGCCGGCCTGGTTGCGCACGGCGAGCGCCAGCTCACGGAGGTCGTTCGTGTCGAGACCGTCGACGCGGTGCACGACGACGCCGTCGCTCGCCGTTCCGGCCAGCTCAGCGGCCCGACCGCCGGCGAGCTTCGAGCGCAGCACCTTGAGCTCGTCGGTCAGGGCGCGGATCTCGTCGAGCTTGCGCTGGACGCCGTCCACGAGCTCCTCGGCCGGCGCGCCGACCAGCTTGCCCGCGTCGGCCAGGAGGCGCTCGTCGCGCTGGAGCAGCGCGACGGTGGCCGCGCCGGTGACGGCCTCGATGCGCCGCAGGTTGGAGCCGATCGAGCCCTCGCCGACGACCTTGATCGTGCCGATGTCACCCGTGGCGCGCACGTGGGTCCCCCCGCAGAGCTCGATCGAGGAGCCCGCTCGCAGGACGCGCACGACGTCGCCGTACTTGTCACCGAAGAACGCGATGGCGCCCAGCTCCTCGGCCTCGGCCTTGCTGGTCTCGAAGATCTCGGTGGGCGTGTTGGCCAGCGTCTCGCCGTTGGCGAGCTGCTCGATGCGCTCGATCTGCTCGGGTGTGACGGCTTCGTAGTGGGAGAAGTCGAACCGCAGCCGCTCCGGCGAGACGAGCGAGCCGGCCTGTTTGACGTGCTCGCCGAGCACCTCGCGCAGGGCGTGGTGCAGCAGGTGGGTGGCCGTGTGGTTGCGCCGGGTGGCGTCGCGGCGGGCGACGTCGATGGTGGCGGTGGCGTCCTGGCCGGGGCTGATCGTGCCCGTCGTGACGCGAGCCGTGTGGCGCCGCAGGTTGGGCAGGGCGAACGTCGTGTCGATCACGACGGCAGTTCCGGTCGCGGTGGTGATCGTGCCCTGGTCACCGACCTGCCCGCCGCTCTCGGCATAGAACGGCGACCGGTCCAGGAACACCTCGACCAGCGGGTCGTTCGCCGTCGGGCCATCGGGCACGGGAACCACGGCCAGCACGCGGGCGGCCGCCGAGTCCTCGGTGTACCCCACGAACGTCGTCGTGCCGAAGTGCTCGACCACGTCGCGGTAGGCCTCGATGTTGGCGTCGTCACCGCCCTTGCGGCGGGCCGACTTGGCCCGCTGGCGCTGCTCGGCCATCTCGGTCTCGAAACCGGCGACGTCGACGGCGACGTCACGCTCGGCGGCGATCTCCTGGGTCAGCTCCAGCGGGAAGCCGTAGGTGTCGTGGAGGACGAAGGCGGTCGATCCCGCCAACTGGCCGGAACCACCCGCCAGCTCGCCCTCGAGGATGCCGAGGCCGTTGCGCAGGGTCTGGCGGAAGCGCTCCTCCTCCTTGCCCAGCACCCCGACGATGAAGTCGCGCTGGCGGGCGACGTCCGGGTACGCCGAGCCCATCACGTCGATCGCGACCTCGGCCAGCGTCGGCATCACCAGTCGCTCGGTGCCGAGCAGGTAGGCGTAGCGGACGGCCCGGCGGATGATCCGCCGCAGCACGAAGCCGCGGGCCTCGTTGCTCGGGAACACGCCGTCGGCGACGAGCATGGCCGACGAGCGGGCATGCTCGGCGAGCACCCGCACGGCGAAGCTGTCACGGTCGTCGTAATCGCCGGCGCGGTACGCCCGACCGGTCAAGGAGCACGCGGAGTCGATGAGCGGCGCCATGAGGTCGGTCTCCCAGACGGCGTCGACGCCCTGCAGCAGGCACAGGATGCGCTCGAGGCCGGCACCGGTGTCGATGGACGGTCGTGGCAGCGCGGTCCGCGTCCCGTCGGGCGCCTGGTCGTACTGCATGAAGACCAGGTTCCAGAACTCCATGAAGCGGTCGCCGTGCGGGTCGTTCAGGGGCCCGCCCTCGGGACCGAACGACGGGCCGCGGTCGATGTGCAGCTCGCTGCACGGCCCACACGGACCGGTGTCGCCCATCTGCCAGAAGTTGTCCTTGTCGCCGAGACGCTGGATGCGCTCCATCGGTACGCCGACGACGTCGTGCCAGATCTTCTCGGCCTCGTCGTCGCTCTCGTGGACGGTGATCCAGATGCGGTCACCGTCGAAGCCCCAGACCTCGGTGACCAGCTCCCAGCTGTAGGGGATCGCCAGCTCCTTGAAGTAGTCCCCGAAGCTGAAGTTGCCCATCATCTCGAAGAACACGAGGTGGCGCTTGGTGCGCCCGACATCGTCGAGGTCGTTGTGCTTGCCTCCGGCGCGCACGCACTTCTGGGAGCTGACCGCGCGCCGGAACGGCGGCTGCTCGTCGCCGACGAAGTACGGCTTGAACGGGACCATCCCGGCGACGTTGAACAGCAGCGTCGGGTCGTGCGGGAGCAGGCTCGCCGACGGCACGGGGCTGTGGTCACGGGCCGCGAAGAAGTCGATGTAGGACCGGCGGAGCTCGTCGGCGGTGCGCGGAGGCGTGGCGGTCATAGGTCCTGGTGAGCCTACCGGTGCCCCGCTCGCGGGGCCGGCGGCATCAGCCCTCCCCCGTGTCCCCCGTTCTCGTTCTCTGTGAAGATCGGGGCCACTTATGGCCCCGGAACGCGGTCAGAACCCGTAGGTTCGCTCGCCGATGAAGGATCCGGACGACGTGCACGAGTGGATCAGCTTCGAGGACGCCGACGAGCTGCGGACGTGGCTCTTCGACGCCACGTTCCTGCGCTCCAGCTACCGCTGCATCTACGGCCAGGGCTGTCTCGGCATCCTGGACGGTCCGGCGCCCGAGCTCGAGCTCGGCTGCTGCAGCTACGGCGCCCACTTCGTCGACGACGACGACGTCGCCGACGTCGTGAGGGCGTTCGTGCGGCTGCGTCCCGACCAGATGCAGTTCCACGCCAAGGCCAGGCGTGGCGGCTTCCTGCGGCCCGGTGAGCCGGCCGAGGACGGCAGCACCGTCACCACCACCCGCCTCGTCGACGACGCCTGCATCTTCCTCAACCGGCCGGGCTTCGCCGGCGGCACCGGCTGTGCCCTGCACATCGGCGCACTTGCGGCCGGCGAGCGGCCGCTCGACTGGAAGCCGGACGTGTGCTGGCAGGTGCCGATGCGCTTGGAGCACGCGACCGACGAGAACGGGCACCTGACGTCGCGCCTGCGGGAGTGGAAGCGGCGCGATTGGGGCGAGGGCGGGTCCGAGTTCCACTGGTGGTGCACGGAGTCACCCGAAGCGTTCGTCGGCGCCGAGCCGGTGTACAAGTCCTCGCGCGACGAGATCGTGGAGCTCGTCGGCGAGAGCGTCTACGACACGCTCGTCGAACAGCTGGAACGTCCAGGTTGGGTGCCGCTCCCCCATCCCGCCGTGCGGGGGAGCTGACCCGGGTCAGTCCTCGGGCTCGGGGTCGTCGTCCTCGAACTCGACGCCGTACTTCTCCGCCAGAGCGGCGTAGTCGTCGTCGTCCTGGGTGGTGGTCGCGGTGCCCTCACGGCTGCGATCACCGAAACCGAGGTCGAACGCCCCCGGACCAGATTGCTTCAGCTTTCGCGCTTCTTCGAAGCGGCGATGACGACCCTTCTTCACGCAGGGCTCCCAGGACTAGTGATTTGGCATTGGCGGCCAGTGTACCGGTCCCGCCCCTGCGGCAACGGCATCACGGTGTGTCAGGATCGGCCCATGGCTCGAGGGCGAGAGCGCACCGTGGCGACACCGGCACCACGATCGGTCGCCATCCTCAACCAGAAGGGTGGCGTCGGCAAGACCACCGTCACGCTGGGGCTGGCGTCCGCAGCCGCGGCGGCCGGCCGCCGGGTGCTCGTGGTCGACCTCGACCCACAGGCGTCGTCGACGTGGGTGCTGGGCCATGACCCCGATCCGGCCGGGTCGAAGGGCATCGAGGCCGTGCTGGGGGGCTCCGACGCCGCATCCGTGGTCGTCCCGTCACCCTGGTCCGAGCGCATCGACCTCATCCCGGGCGGGCCGGGCACCGCCGACGCGCTCGACGACTCGGCGACGACGCACCTGCGCGGGGCGCTCGCCGTCGTGCCCGAGGACCGCTACGACGCCATCCTCGTCGACTGCCCGCCGACCCTCGGCGGCCCGACGCTGATCGCGCTGACATCGGCGCGCCACGCCCTGATCGTCGTCGATCCCTCGGCGCTCGGGTTGCGCGGCATCGGCAGCGTCGCCGACGCCGTCGACGGGGTCTGGGAGGGCGCCAACCCCGATCTCGACCTGTGCGGCGTCGTGATCAACCGCGTGCCGGCCGTGTCGAGCGAGGCCGAACGGCGGATCGAGGAGCTCGGCCGGATCGTCGGACGGGGCACCATCTGGAGACCCCCGGTCCCGCAACGGGTGATCGTCAACCAGGCCCTCGGCGAGCGTCGGCCGATCCACTCTTATGGCACCAGGGCCGGCGACGTGATCCAGGCGTTCGACACGCTCTGGATCAAGCTGCGCAAGGTCCTGCGGAGCTGAGGCGCAGCCGCCGTGCGCCCCGCTGAGGGGGCCGGCGGCCGATTCAGGTGTCGACGAGGCGGAGGCTGCCCTTGCCGTCGAACGTCAGCGCGGCGCGGCCGTCCATGAGGCGGGCCACGCCGTCGCCGATCATCTCGGCGCGCCAGCCGTGGGCCAGCCGGGCGTCCGCATCGCCTCTGATCACGGCGACCAGGTCGGACCGGGTCGCCAGGAGCGCGGTGTCGATCTTCGAGTCGCGGGCGACCTGGCTGACCCACGCCGACACCAGCGTGATGGCCGGTCGCCTGGCGCGGTCGACCTCCTCGGAGGCGTCGGGAACGGGCGGCGGCTCGGCCGCCTTGCCCTCGGCGACGGCAGCCAGGATGTCGCGTCCGACGCGGCCGCGGCGGTGCCGCTCGTCGACGCCGCGTGCCTGGGCGAGCTCGTCGAGCGTCGCCGGTTGACGCTGGGCGATGCCGAGGATCGCCAGATCGGGCAGCACCTGGCGCACCGGCGAGTCATTGGACGCGGCCTCCCGCTCGCGCCACGCGGCCACCGATTGGGCGACGGCGCGGGCCCGTGACCGCAGCGAGCGCGCGTCCTTCAACTTCATCCACGCCTGCTCCGGCGGCGTCGCGCCCGTCGGGCGGGCGCGCAGCTCCTCGCACGCGTCCTCGGCCCACGTCAACCGGCCGAGCTGGACGAGTTGCTCGACGAGCTTGTCGTGCAGCTCGAGCAGCGACGCCACGTCGGCGGCCGCGTACGCGCACTGCGCCTCGGTCAGCGGCCGGCGCAGCCAGTCGGTCAACCGATCTCCCTTGGCCGGCGTGATGCCGACCTCGCCCTGCAGCAACGACACCAGCGACGGCGTGCCGTAGCCGACGAAGCCGGCGGCGACCTGGGTGTCGAACAGGTGGGCCGGGATCGCCCCGACGGCGTGCGTGAGCACGTCGAGGTCTTGTTGCGCGGCGTGGGCCACGGCCAGCGCCGGGCTCTCGAACAGCCGGGCCAGGGGATGCGGGTCGACGGCGAGCGGGTCGAACAGCGCCAACCCGCCCGGCCAGGCGACCTGCACCAGGGCGAGGCGCGGGAAGTAGGTGCGCTCGCGGTGGAACTCGGTGTCGATTGCGTAACGGGGCTGGGTGACGAGCGTGTCGATGAGCGCCTCGAGCTGCGCCGGATCGTCGACCCAGTCGAACGTCACGCCGCCGCACCAACCTCGACACGAGTGAGCGAGCGCCGGTGGGCGAGCCTCGTCAAGGCTGGTCCCCGACGACCGTCTCGCGGCCGGACGCGATCCAGGCGCCGGTCCCGCCGGCGACGTTGACGGTGCGCACACCGTCGAGGCCGCCGGCGTCGACGAGCTCGCAGGCCCGCCGGCTGCGACCACCGGCCTGGCAGATCACGTACGTCGGGCCGTCGCCGAGGAAGGCGTCGAGGTGCTCGGGAACGGTGCCGAGCGGGATCAGGACCGCGCCGGGGACGTGGCCGGCCTCGTACTCGTCCGGTTCACGGACGTCGATCACGCGCGCCCCGGCGGTGAGCACCTCGGCGAACTGGTCGATATCGATCTCGGTCACAGCCACGGGGCCAATGTACCCACCTCAGGTCGGGTGGCGAGGAGTCGCCGAGAGCTCGGCGAGCGTGTTCACGTTGCGCATCGCCCCGACTTCGACCGGCACCGTCACGACGTCGAGCACGTCCAGTGCGCCGTGGAGTGCCCGCCCGCCGGCCGCCCAGTGCGCCTCGATCGCCGGGACGGCGGTGGTGCGCCAGACCGCGAGGGCCGGCTCCACACGATCGGTGCGGGCGACGATCACGGGCGCGTCGGGCGCAGCGCGCGCGGCGACGAGCAACCGCGTCACCGTCGCCGCGTCGAGGAGCGGCAGGTCGCACGCGGCGACCAGGACGTCACCGAGCGCCGCCAACGCCGTCAGCACCCCGCCCAGCGGGCCGGCCCCGGGGAACCGGTCGGCGTGCACGGTCCGGCCGAAGCGGGCGAGGAGCGCGACGTCCCCGCCGACGTACGACACCGGCGAACAGCCACCTCCGGACAGGGCAGCAGCGACGCGCTCGGCCATCGGGACACCATCGACCTCGACGAACGCCTTGTCGGTCCCCATCCGCCGGCTGGACCCGCCGGTGAGCACCGCCCCCGCCGTCACCCGAGCCTCAGCGCACCGGCGTGTCGGGGTCGAGCTGCACCAGGAACACGGCGATGCGCTCGGCCTCGTCGGCCTCGCCGATCTCGGTCGCCATCGCCCCGAGGCCGGCGAGCGAGCGGAGGAACCCGGTGTTGGTCGGCGCCGACCACCGCACGTATCCAGAGCCGCGCCACCCGTTGGCCCGCAGGGCGTCGAGCCCCCGGTGGTAGCCGACGCGGTAGTAGGCGTAGCGCTCGATCGGGTCGCGCCCGAGATCGCCGAGCTCGGCCCAGGCTTGGAGGAACCGCGGCCGCTGGGCGACGACCGCGGCGACGGCGTCGCGGCGGGCGGCGCCGTCGAGGGCCAGTGCGGCCTCCAGTGCCGCCGCGGCGTCGGCATCGGGCGCCGGCAGGACGGTCGACGGGAGCCCCTGGGACATCGTGACGGGACGTTGGTCGCTCATGGGATGGGAGGGTACGCGAGCGCCGGGCCAGGTTCACCTACGGTCCCCGGCGTGGTCGCCCTGACGTTCGAGAACGCCCGCGACTGGGCCGTGGCCGTCGTCGCCGGTGCGGTCGTGCTGGCGGTGCTGATGGCGTGGCTGATCAAGGCGATCGCGGCCAAGCTGCTCACGGTCGCGGTGCTCGCCGTGCTGGTCGGGTTGGTCTGGACCCAGCGCAGCTCGGTGCAGGACTGCGCCGACCGGGTGCGCACGACGTTGGCGGCCGGCGCCGTGGACGACACCACGTGCACCTTCTTCGGACGCGAGGTCACGGTGTCGTCGCCGCTCGAGTGACGAGCGAACCGATCTCTGCGGCCACCGCGTCGGCGTGGGAGTTCGGCCCGTCGTGGCGCGCCCCGTCGATGGTGACGACCTGGCAGTCGGGCAGGATCGTGCCGAGCAGCACCGTCGCTGCGATGTGGTGACGGGCGCCCCGCGTCCCGTGCATCGCGACGACGTGCTGCACGATCGACCCTGGTGTCCACGGCGCGTGCCGACCGACGTCGGTCAGCTCCTCGATCATCGCCGGTCCTTCGGCCCGCCGAGCGGCGCGCGTCCCGGCCGGTAGGCGCTCCCACATCGCATCGCCGACCATCCGGCGCATGAACCGCTCGGCGGCGTCGGCCGGCTCGCCGTCGGTGGCCGGGCCCGAACCGCCAGCCGTCGAACCGGGCCACCAGTCCATCCACGACAACGGTGCCTCGTACACGCCGACCGCCCGCACCAGGTCGGGGCGGCGGGCCGCGTACGCGAGCGCGACGTTGCCGCCGTAGCTGTGTCCGAACACGACGACCCGCCGCCCGGCGACGAGACCGTCGAGGTCCGCTACCTGCTCGGTCATCGTGAACGGTCCTGCGTGGGGTGACGACCGCCCGTACCCGCGCCGGTCGTAGCGCAGCACCCGGCACGTGCGGTCGAGCCTCCGGCTCAGGCGCAGCAACCCGGCCGAGC
This sequence comes from Ilumatobacteraceae bacterium, assembly GCA_040507575.1. GTDB lineage: Bacteria > Actinomycetota > Acidimicrobiia > Acidimicrobiales > Ilumatobacteraceae > JALZMG01. The sequence continues at coordinate 5,745 of JBEVOM010000150.1, read as the reverse complement.
GGTCCATCGAGCCGTGCACGAGCACCACGATCGGTGCGCCGTGCGGGCCCTTCTCCTCCGACCAGATCGGCGCGGTGTCGCGGCCGGTCACTGCACGCGCACGACGCGCATGACGTCCGTCGCCGTGCCGCTGTGGCGGTCCGGGGCGCCGGCGAGCACCAGCACGACGTCACCGTGCTCGACGAGGCCGTGCTGCAACGCCGTCTCGACGGCGAACCAGACCATCTCGTCGCTCGAGCGGTACTCCTCGACCTGCACCGATTCCACGCCCCACGACAGCGTGAGCGCGTCGACGGTGCGCTGGTCGGGCGACAGGCCGACGAGGCGGCAGCTCGGTCGGAACCGGGCCATCGCCCGGGCCGTGCGACCGCTGCGCGTGCAGCACAGGATCGCGGTCGTCCCGGCGTCGTGGGCGGCCTGCCATGCGGCGTGGGTGACGGCCGCGGTGATGCGGTCCGACGTGTCCTCGATCGGCCACTCCCGCTGATCCCGCCCGAGCCGCTCGGCCCACTGCCGGTAGCTGGCCTCGGTCTCGGCGCGTCCGGCGATGCGGGCCATCGTCTCGACGACGTTGACCGGGTCGTGGCCGATCGCCGTCTCACCCGAGAGCATGACGGCGTCGGTGCCGTCGAACACCGCGTTGGCGACGTCGCTGACCTCGGCCCGCGTTGGCGCCGGGGCGTCGATCATCGACTCCAACATCTGGGTCGCCGTGATCACCGGGACGCCAACGGCGACGCAGTGGCGGATGATCTCCTTCTGCAGATGCGGAACGTCCTCCAGCGGACAATCGATGCCGAGGTCACCCCGGGCGACCATGACGGCATCGGCGACCTGGGTGATCGACCGGAGCTCGCCGATGGCCGCATACGTCTCGATCTTGGCGACGATCTTCGCCCGGTCGCCGACCACGGCCCGCAGCTTCACGACGTCCGCGGCGCGCCGGACGAACGACAGCGCGACGTACTCGACGCCGGCCGTCGCCACGGCCTCGGCGAGCACGAGGTCCTCGTCGGTCGGGGCGTACATCTGCAGGCGTTCGCACGAGAGGTGGATGCCGGGCCGCCCCTGCGTCCGTCCGCCGTTCTCGACCTCAGCCAGCACGGCGTCGGCCGTGACGGCGATGGTCCGCATGGCGATGCCGCCGTCACCGATCACGATGCGATCGCCAGGGTCCACGTCCTCGAGCAGGGTCGGGTAGGCGACGGAGATGACATCGCGGGAGCTGGCGTCGCCGCCGGCGACGAGCCGGACGGTCTCGCCCGGCGCCAGGTCGACGCCACCGTCCGGGAACGCGCCGGCCCGGATCTTCGGGCCGGGCAGGTCGGCCAGCACGCCGACGGGCTTGCCGACCTTCCGGGCGACGTCACGGACCAGCGCCAGCCGCTCCAGGTGCTCGCCGATCGAGCCGTGGCTGAGGTTGAGGCGCACGACGTCGACGCCGGCCAGCACCATCGCCTCCAGGCGCGCCGGACCCGAGCTCGCCGGGCCGAGCGTGGCGACGATCTTCGTGCGACGGCTCATCGGTGATTATCTACTCGTTCGATGGAGCTCGTGCTGATCCACCACCGACCCGCAGCTTCGCGCACGTCGGCCGTTCATGCGCCTGGGCCGCGATGAGCCCGGCGGCCGGCATCGACCACCTGCGATCGCACCTCGACGCATCGCCGTCGCCGTTCCACGCGGTGCGCACGTCGGTCGCGGCCCTGGAGGCCGCCGGGTTCGTCGGTCGGGACGAGACGGCGCCGTGGACCGACAGCGCCGAGGCGGGCTACGTCGTGCGCGGCGGGGCCCTCGTCGCGTGGAGACGGCCACCGACCGGCGGACCGCTCCCGGTCCGCGTCGTCGGGGCCCACACCGACTCACCGGGACTGCGCGTGAAGCCGCACCCTGACGCCACGCGGGCCGGATGGCGCCAGCTCGGCGTCGAGATCTACGGCGGCGTGCTGCTCAACAGCTGGCTCGATCGCGACCTCGGAATCGCCGGCCGCCTCGTGATGCCCGACGGCACGTCGGTGCTCGTCGACGTCGACCGGCCGATCGCGCGGGTGCCGCAGCTCGCGATCCACCTCGATCGTGACGTCAACGAGCGCGGTCTCGTCCTCGACCGCCAGGCCCACATGACGCCGGTGTGGGCGACGGACCTGTCGACGCCGTTCGAGTCGTGGATCGCCGAGCAGGCCGGCGTCGACGTCGTGCCGTCGTGGTGGGACCTGTGCCTCTACGACGTGCAGCGGGCGGCCGTCCTCGGTGCCGACGGATCGCTGCTGGCGAGCGGACGACTCGACAACCTGCTGTCGTGCTGGGCGGCGACGACCGCACTCGTGTCGGCCGAGCCCGTCGACCACGTGGCCGTCATCGCCCTGTTCGACCACGAGGAGGTCGGGTCGGCCAGCACGACGGGGGCGTCGGGCCCGTTCCTCGGCACGGTGATCGAACGCCTCCAGGCGGCCGCGGGGACGACCGGCGACGACCTGCACCGGATGCTCGCCGCGTCGAGCTGCGTGTCGGCCGACAACGCCCACGCCGTGCACCCGAACTACGTGGAGCGCCACGACTCCGACCACGCCCCGATCGTCAACCACGGACCGGCGATCAAGATCAACGCCAACCAGCGCTATGCCACGTCGCCCGAGACCGCCGCGGTGTTCGCCCGCGCCTGCGCCGCGGCCGCTGTCCCGTGGCAGACGTTCGTGTCCCGCAACAACGTGCCGTGCGGGTCGACGATCGGTCCCCTGACGGCGACGCGCCTGGGCATCGCCACCGTCGACGTCGGCGTACCGCAGCTGTCGATGCACTCGGCTCGCGAGGTGTGCGGCACCGCTGATCCGGCGTGGCTGGCGGACGCTCTGGGCGCGTACCTGACGGGATCAGGCTGACGGCAGCGCGCCGTGCACTCGACGTTGGCTCTCGTCGAACAGCACCTGCAGCGTCTCGTGCAGCCGACCCGTCGTCTCGCGCACGAGCGCTCGTGGGATGCGCCCGCTGTCGGGAAGCACCATCGTCAGTGGCGCGCCGATCACGACGTGGACCTTCGCCGGGTGGATGAACTTCGCGCCCTTCGGCATCACCCGCTCCGAGCCGCCGATGCCGACCGGCACGATCGGGACGTCGGCCTTGAGGGCGATGTACGCCGCGCCGTCGAACAACGGTTGCACCGCGGCGCCGGACTTGCGCTCTCCCTCGGGGAACAGCACGAGCGGCTCCCCGGCCTCGAGGACGGCGATGCACCGCTGCAAGGCCTCACGATCGGCCGTCCCCCGCGAGACGGGGAACCCACCGAGTGACGACAGGAACCACGCCGCCGGCGCGTGCTTCCACAGCGAGTCCTTGCCCATGAACCGCAGTCGCCGGCGGGTCAGGCAGGCCGAGATCGGTGTGTCGATGTTCGACCGGTGCACGGGGGCCAGGACGAACGCGCCGGTCGTCGGGATGTGCTCACGGCCCTCGATCTCCATCCGGGTCCACCCCCGGGTGAACCCGGCGACGAAGAACCGCACGACCGAGTAGAGGATCCGGCTGGCGATGCCCTGGCCGGCGAGGAACGTGTCGACCTTCGTCACCCTGACACCGTCGCGAACATGGTCGTGGGCGCAGTCATCGGACACCCGGGAGGAGCCCGAGGATGCGTTCGACAACCTCGTCCACGCCGAGGCCGGTGGTGTCGACGACGACGGCCCCGTGGGCCGCTTTCAGGGGCCCGTCGGCGCGGGTCATGTCCCGGCGATCACGTTCGGCGATCGACGCGGCGACGTCGTCGATGTCGCCGCCGATCTCGCCGACCCGTCGCTCGGCCCGAGTCCGCGGCGAGGCGGTGACGAACAGCTTGAGCGTGGCGTCCGGGAACACCACGGTGCCGATGTCACGCCCCTCGATGACCCCGCCGCCCCGTTCGCCTGCCCATGCTCGCTGGCGCGCCCGGAGCTCTTCGCGCACCGGCGTGTTGGCGGCCACCGCGCTGACCGCCGACGTCACATCGCGGGTGCGGATCTCGGTGGTGGCGTCGACGCCGTCGACGTACACACCCGACACCGACACCGACATCGTCAGCCCTCGTGCCAGGTCGGCGACGGCCTCGTCGTCGGTGACCGGGACGCCTCGTCGCAGGGCCGCGAACGCGACGGCCCGGTACATCGCGCCGGTGTCGAGGTACTCCAGCCCGAGCCGCTCCGCGAGGGCCCGCCCGACGGTGCTCTTGCCGGCTCCGGCCGGCCCGTCGATGGCGATGATGAGCGGCGCCGTCACCAGGATGTGCCCAGTGGGCGGCCCTCGTCGTAACCGGCGCCGCTCTGCACGCCGACGACGGCGCGCTGCTGCAGCTCGGGGATGTCGGCCGCGCCGGCGTAGGTGCAGGCCGAGCGCACGCCGGCGACGATCTGATCGAGGATGTCCTCGACGCCGGGGCGCTCCGGGTCGAGGTACATGCGCGACGTGCTGATGCCCTCCTCAAACAGCTCCTTGCGGGCCCGCTCGAACGCGCTCTCCGTCGACGTGCGGTGCTTGACGGCCCGGTTCGACGCCATCCCGAAGCTCTCCTTGTACAACCGGCCGTCGAGATCGCGCATCGTGTCGGCCGCGGACTCGTAGGTCCCGGCGAGCCACGAGCCGAACATCACGCTCGCCGCGCCGCCGGCGAGGGCCAGCGCGACGTCGCGCGGCCAGCGCACCCCACCGTCGGCCCACACGTGCCGACCCAGGCGCCGGGCCTCGTCGGCGCACTCCACCACGGCCGAGAACTGCGGACGGCCGACACCGGTCATCATGCGCGTCGTGCACATCGCGCCGGGTCCGACCCCGACCTTCACGATGTCGGCCCCGGCCTCCACCATCTGACGCGTGCCGTCCGCCGTGACGACGTTGCCGGCCACGATGGGGATGGTCCCGGTGACGGCGCGGACCGATTCGATGGCCCGCAGCATCCGCGCCTGGTGGCCATGGGCGGTGTCGATCACGAGCACGTCGACGCCCATCTCGGCGAGCGCTTTCGCCTTCGTGTCGGGGTCGCCGTTGATGCCGACGGCGACCGCGAGCATCAGCCGGCCGTCGGCGTCGACGGCCGGCGCGTACGTCGTCGAGCGCAGTGCGCCCTTGCGGGTGATGATGCCGACGAGGCGGCCCGCGGTGTCGACGACCGGCTCCATGGAGCGGCGGTTGGTGGACAACAGGTCGAAGGCCGTGCGGGCGTCGGTGCCGTCCGGGACGGTGACCAGCTCCTCGCTCATGACGGCGTGGAGCTGGGTGAAGCGGTCGAAGCCGGCCGCGTCGTGCTCGGTGAACACGCCGAGCGGGCGGTGCTCGTCGTCGACGACCACCACCGCCCCGTGGGCCCGCTTGTGCACGAGCCCGAGTGCGTCGCCGATCGTGTGATGGGGCGACAACGTGATCGGCGTCTCGTAGAGCGGGTTGCAGGCCTTCACGTAGTCGACGACCGAGGCCACCACGTCGAGCGGGATGTCCTGCGGCAGCACGGTGATGCCGCCGCGCCGGGCGACCGTCTCGGCCATCCGCCGGCCGGCCACCGCGGTCATGTTGGCGACGACGACAGGGAGGTGGGTGCCGACGCCGTCGGGCGTCGTCAGGTCGACGTCGAGGCGCGAACCCACGGTCGACAGGCTGGGCACCATGAACACGTCGCTGTACGTCAGGTCATGACCAGGATCGGGATGGAGCAGGCGCATGCGGTCCTCGGATGGCAATCGGAGCCACCCGAGGTTACGGCGCCGCAGGCGCCGGTCGGCGAGCGAG
>JBEVOM010000119.1:0-7781 GCA_040507575.1 Ilumatobacteraceae bacterium | reverse complement strand
TGATCGACGCGGGCACCGGGCCCCGTGGGGCCGGGTTCGTGTGCGCCGCCGTCCGAAGCCTCCTCGTCACCGGGGCTTGGTACCGGGGGCTGCGGCGGGGGTTGGCTTTGCGCCACCGCCCGGACGGCATCGTGCTCGTCGCCGAACCGGGCCGCACGCTCGGGCGCGGCGAGATCGAGCAGTCGATCGGCGCCCCGATCGTTGCGTCCGTGAGCACCGACCCGGCCATCGCCCGCGCCGTGGACGCCGGCCTGCTGGCATCCCGGCTCCCCCGGGTCCTCGCCCGCGAGCTGCGAGGTGCGGCGTGAGCCTGTCGCCGCCGACCACCGACGTCGACGATCGGCTCGTCGCCGAGCTGTGTCGAGTGGCGGCCGCCGATCGCGGTGACGTCGGCACGGTCGTGCGCACGCACCTGCGGCGCGTCGCCCCGCTCGTCGATGCCGATGCCGGCGAACGGCTGGTGCGCGCCGCGGTCGCCCGGCTCGACGGGCTGGGCGCGCTCGACGCGCTTCTCACCGACGACACGGTGGACGAGGTGCTCGTGAACCCGAGCGGCGACATCTGGGTCGAGCGCGGCGGCTCGCTCCAGCCGGCCGGCCACCTCGCCGCCGCCGACCTCGGCGTGGTGGTGGAGCGGATCCTCGCCCCGCTCGGCCGACGGCTCGACCGGACATCACCGCTCGTCGACGCCCGGCTGCCCGACGGCTCACGAGTGTGCGCGGTGATCCCACCGATCGCGCCCGACGGCGCCTGCCTCTCGGTACGCCGCTTCCGCGATCGGGCGCTGCCGCTCGACGCGTTCGCCGACGCCGCGGTCGGGGCCGTGCTCGACCTTGCCATCGTCGGCCGCTGCAACGTCGTCGTCAGCGGGTCGACATCATCAGGCAAGACATCGCTGCTGAACACGGTGCTCGGGCGCACCCCGGCCGGCGAGCGGATCGTGACGATCGAGGACACCGCCGAGCTGCTGCCCGCCGCCGACCACCTGGTGCGCCTCGAGTCCCGCCCGGCGACGCCGGACGGACCGGCCGCCGTCGACCTGGGCCAACTCGTGCGCACCGCGCTGCGTCTGCGTCCCGACCGCCTCGTCGTCGGCGAGGTCCGTGGTTCCGAGGTGCTGGCGCTGGTCCAGGCCCTGAACACCGGTCACGACGGATCGTGGTCGACGTGCCACGCCAACAGCGCGCTCGACGCGCTGCACCGACTGGAGACGCTCGTCATCCAGGCCGCGCCGGCGTGGCCGCTCGCTGCCGTCCGCCAGCACCTGGGACGCTCGATCGACGTGGTCGTCCACCTCGCCCGTCGCGAGGACGGATCGCGGGCGGTGACCGAGGTCGGCGAGGTCGAGCACGGAACCGACCGCGGCGTCGGCGAACGGCTCGCGCTCCGGCCCATCGTGGCCGGTGACCGGGTCGTCGGCCGGATCACGAGGGTGCGGCGATGACCGCGTCGTCGGCGACCCTCGTGTTCGCCGCCTGCGTGGCGGCGGCGATCGCGCTCGCGCTCGCGCCGTTCCGGGCCCGCGTCGTCCCGCCACGGCGCCCCGGGCCGGCACCGGGTGTGGGCCGGCCGCGCCGATGGCTGCTCCCGATGGCGCCACGCGTCCGACCGGTCGACGATGTCGCGGTCGCCCGATGGTGCGAGCACGTCGCCGCCGGAGTCCGGGCGGGGCGGTCATTGACGACGGCGGTCACCGAGACGGACGCCGCCACGCCGCTGGCCCAGCGGCCCTTCGCCGACGTGTCGCACGCGCTCGCACGAGGACGACCGCTCGCCGAGGCGCTGCGGTCGACGACTGACGACCCGAGCAGCGCGATCGGGCTCCTCGCGCCCGTGATCGTGGCCACCGCCGAGCTCGGGGGGTCGGCGGCACCCTTGGAACGCGTCGCGGCGACGCTGCTCGGCCGCGCCGCCGAACGCGACGAGCGCCGGGCCAGCAGCGCCCAGGCCCGGTTGTCGGCCCGGGTCCTCACCGTGCTGCCGCTCGGCGTGTTGGCGGTGCTCCTCCTGGCCGAACCACAGATCCGCCAGGTGGTGACCACCCCGGCCGGCCTCGCCTGCGCCGTCACCGGGCTCGCCGCCAACATGGTCGGGTCGCTGTGGATGCGTCGCCTCATCGGAGTGGGGCGATGAGCGCGGACGCCGTCGCGGCTGTCACCGGCACAGCCGTCATCGCCACCGTCCTCCTGTTGGCCGTGCTGGCACAACCGCGACCGCGTCGACCTCCACCGCTGCGCGCCGCCGTCGAGGGTTCGGCCGGCCAGGGGCGGCGACCGTCGCGCCCACTGCTCGCCGGCGCGGTCGCCGCGCTGGCGGTCACGGCGACGATCACGGCGGGCCCGGCCGCGGCGGCCGGAGCCGGCGCGCTCGGCGGCGCGTACGTCCTCCATCGACGCCGCGCCGTCGACCGGCGTCGGCGGCGGGACATCGACGAGGCGCTGCCCGACGCCGTCGAGCTCCTGGTGCTGTGCGTCCACGCCGGGCGCTCGCCCCACCAAGCGATCGCCGAGCTGGCGGTGCGGGCACCGCCGGCCGTGCGCGAGGCGTTCGCCGCAGTGGAGCAAGGTCTGCATCGCGGCCGCTCGCTGGCCGATGCGCTCGGTGCGCTCGGCATGCACCTCGGGCCGGCCGGTGACGAGGTGGCGCGGGCCGTCGCCGGCGCCGACCGCGACGGCTTGCCACTGGCGCCGGTCCTCGACCAGCTCGCCTCCGAGGCGCGCGCCGCACGGCGCCGCTTCGGCGACGTCGAAGCGCGGCGGTTGCCCGTCCGCCTGACGTTCCCGCTCGTGTGCTGCACGTTGCCGTCGTTCGTGCTGCTGACCATCGCACCGGCCGTGCTCGGTGCCCTCTCGACGCTGCGGGCGACCGCACCGTGAGCGTCCGTCCCCGTGCCGATCCGCCGTCCGACGAGGAGCTCCCATGAACCCCGTGCCCACACTGCTCGACCGCCTCAGCGCCACGGTCCACGCCGTCGTGCTCGTGCTGCTCGATCCCGATCTCGCCCGGCGCGCCCGCGACGATCGCGGTCAGGCCACGACCGAGTACGCGCTCGTGCTCCTGGCCGCCGCGCTCGTCGCGCTGCTCGTCGTCGGCTGGGCGACGGCCGGGGGCGGCGCGGCCAAGGTCGGTCGTCTCTTCGACCGGGTCATCGACTCGGTCATCGACAAGGTCTGAGCGGCCGGTGACGAGGCCTCGTGGACCGGTCCCGGGCACGCGATGAGCGCGGCCAGGCCGCCGTCGAGCTGGCGCTGGCGTTGCCGGTGGTGGTGGTGCTCCTGCTCGGGATGCTGCAGGTGGCGCTCGTCGGTCGGGACCAGCTGGCCATCGAGCTGGCGGCGCGGGAGGCCGCCCGGGCCGCCGCCGTCTCAGCGGATCCGGCCGCCGCAGCCGCGGCGGCCGCGGATCGGGTCACGACCCTGCGGCCGCTCGCCGTGAGCGTCCAGGTCGGCGGCGACACGGTCACGGTGACCGTCGGCCACCAGAGCGCGACCGACGTCGCGCTGGCCGGCCGACTGATCGGTGACGTCGACCTGCGGGCGGTCGCCACGATGGCCCTCGAGCCGCCATGACGCACGAACGGTGCGTGTCGGCGCGCCGTTCGCGACGTGGCCGAGCGGTCAGGCGGGGTCGGCGCCCGTGCCGCCGAGCTCGGCGGCCGTTCCCTTGCCGACGGCGGGCGCGCTGTCGTCTTTGTAACGGGCCAGCTCGGCGCGACCGACGACCTGCCAGTGGACCTCGTCAGGGCCGTCGGCCAGTCGCAGCGTCCGCTGGGTGGCGTACATGCTGGCCAGCGGCGTCCACTGCGAGATGCCGGTGGCACCGTGGATCTGGATGGCCTCGTCGATGATCTCGCACACCCGGATCGGCACCATCGCCTTCACCGCGCTCACCCACACCCGCGCCTCCGCGTTGCCCATCACGTCCATCGCCTTCGCCGCCCGCAACACCATCAGTCGCATCGCCTCGATCTCGATGCGCGCCTTGGCGATCACCTCGATGTTCTTGCCCAACTGGGCGATCGGTCGACCGAACGCCTCGCGGTTGAGGCCCCGCCGCACCATCAGGTCCAACGCCTTCTCGGCCGCCCCGATCGAACGCATGCAGTGATGGAGCCGACCCGGCCCGAGTCGGACCTGGGAGATCTCGAACCCGCGACCCTCACCGAGCAGGATGTTGGCCTTCGGCACGCGGACGTCGGCGAACCGCAGGTGCATGTGCCCGTGCGGGGCCTCGTCCTCGCCGAACACCCGCATCGCTCCGAGGATCTCCACGCCGGGCGTGTCCATCGGCACCAGGATCTGCGACTGGCGGCGGTGCGGCGGCCCGTCGGGACTCGTCTGCACCATGACGATCATGATCTTGCAACGCGGATCGCCGGCGCCGGAGATGTAGTACTTCTCGCCGTTGATCAACCACTCCTCGCCGTCGAGCACGGCCCGGCAGGCGATGTTCTTGGCGTCCGACGAGGCCACGTCGGGCTCCGTCATCGCGTACGCCGAACGGATCTCACCCGACAGCAGCGGCTTCAGCCACCTCTCCTTCTGCTCCGGCGTTCCGACCCGCTCCAGCACCTCCATGTTCCCCGTGTCCGGCGCCGAGCAGTTCAACACCTCCGGCGCGATCGGGTTCTTCCCCAGCTCCTGGGCGATGTACGCGTAGTCCAGGTTCGACAGGCCCTCACCGGTCTCGGCGTTCGGCAGGAAGAAGTTCCACAGCCCGTTGGCCTTCGCCTTCGCCTTCACGCTGTCGAGGAGCTCCAGCTGGCCGACGCCATGGCCCCAGTGATCGGCCCGGCCCTGGCCCAACCGGAAGAACTCCGCCGTGATCGGCTCGACCTCGTTCTCGACGAACGCCTTCACCGCCTCGTACAACGGAACGGCGTGCTCCGACATCGACAGGTTCAACGCTTCATCGGTGGCAACACCTGAGTGCAGTCCGGGTGCGGGCATGATCAGGCTCCTGGCGGCTCGCGGTTTCTGCTCCCAGCTTGCCGCGCCGAGCGACCCGACGACGATTCGACTACGCGGGCCATCCGTGGAACCCGCCGTCCCTATCGTTCGGGCGTGCTCTACCACCTCACGCTCCCTGAGGACTGGGCCGCGGCGCAGGCCGCCGGCCGCTACGCCGTCAGCACCCGCGGCCGGACGTTGGAGGACGAGGGCTACATCCACTGCTCGTTCGCCGACCAGGTCGCGGCGACAGCCGCCCGCTTCTACGGGGACCTCGCCGAGGTCGTGCTGCTGCACGTCGACGAGGCCGTGCTGTCCAGCCCGGTCGTCGTCGAGGATCTCGTCGGCGCGGGACATCCGTTCCCGCACGTCTACGGACCGATCGACCTCGCCGCCGTCGTCACCGCCCGCCGGGTGGATCCGAACGCGATGGCGATCTGACCGCCCACCGACGGTCACCGACGGCGCGCCGGGCCGGGTCACGCATCCTGATCGCGGTCATCGTCGACGTCGGCCGACTCCGCGGCGTCGGGCGGGCGGCGCCCACCGCGGCGACGGTCGGCGGTCTTGGCCTTGGCCCGTTGCTCGGCCTCCAGCGTGACCTCCTCGGCGACGAGGCGCTCGAGGCTGGCCCACCGGTCCGGGTCGAGGGCCCCCTCGGCGATCGCCGCGAGCACGGCACAGCCCGGTTCCTGGTCGTGCTTGCAATCGCGGAACCGACAGCGCTCCATCAGCTCGAAGACATCGGCGAACGCCCGCTCGATCCCCTCGCCCGACAGCCACAGGCTGAGGGCGCGCACGCCGGGAGTGTCGACGAGCCACCCGCCGCCCGGGAGCGGGAGGAGCTCGGCGGCGACGGTGGTGTGCCGGCCGCGCTGATCGCCCGTGCGGACCTCGGTGGTGGCCTGGACGTCGGCGCCGAGCAGGGCGTTCACCAGCGTCGACTTGCCCGCCCCGCTGGAGCCGAGGAAGGCGAGCGTGCGATGCCCGTGGGCGAACGTGCGCAGCTCCTCGACACCGGTGCCCCGCCGACCGCTGGTGATCAGCACCGGCACGCCGAACGCCACCTCGACCAGCTCGCGCCGCGCCGGTTCCGGATCGTCGACGAGGTCAGCCTTGGTGAGCACGACGACGGGGTCGGCGCCGCTGTCGAACGCCAGCACGAGCTCGCGCTCCAAGCGGCGCTGGTTCGGTGGGTTGCCGAACGAGTGGGTCAGGAAGACCACGTCGATGTTGGCGGCGAGCGTGTCGGCCTCGGCTCGGGCGCCCTCGAACGACGCCCGCCGTACGAACGCCGATCGGCGCGGGAGCACGAGCTCGACCCGCTCACCGTCCGCCGACGCGACGACCCAGTCGCCCACCGCGACGTCGGCTCCGATGTTGCGGACGCGCGTGACGTCGTCCAGATCGCCGGGGTCGGGGCCCGTGAGGACCGTGCTCCAGCCGCGATCGAGCCGGGACACCCGCCCGGGCGTCCCCGGCGCACCGAGGTCGCGCCACGACGCCTCCAGCCCGTCGTCCCACCCGAGCGCCCGGAGCGCCAGCTCGTCCGCCATGGCGATCAGCCTCTCACCGCGCGTCGTCCACGAGGCCCCAGCGCAACGCCGTGCCGGCGTCGATCGCCACGCCGCTGAGGGCGAGGGCCGCCGTGCGATGGCGACCGATGCGGCGCGGGATGCTGGCCGTGCCGCCGGCCCCGGGGATCAGCCCGAGAGCCACCTCGGGAAGAGCGATCGCTGTGTCGTCGGCGGCGACCACCCGACCGGCGAACGCCGCCACCTCGATGCCGCCGCCCATGCAGGCACCGTGGAGCTGGACGTGCAAGCGGTCGGTGAGGTGATGGGCGATGCGGGCCGGGCTGCGCATCAGCCTCGTGACGTGCGCCGTCGCCGGGTCGGGGAACGACCCGAACTCGCCGAGATCCCCGCCGCTGCAGAACGACGGTCCGTTCCCGGACAACCGGACGGCGCGGATCGAGTCGTCGACGACGCCGAGCGTCAGGGCCTCGGCGAGCGCATCGCGTAGCGCGACCGACACCGCGTTGTGACGGCGCGGGCGGTTGAGGACGACGTGCAGCTCGTCGCCGCTCCGCTCGACCAACACCGGCGGCTCCTCATCCGGCGGCTGGCGGTGGGCCGCGGTGCCGGCGAGCCATGCCGCGAACTCGGCTCCGGCCTGCAACGTCGAGTAGACGGCCGATTCCGCAGCGAGGCCGTCCTCGACCGTCCGCCGCTCGGTGCCGCGGAGCAGCACGGCGAGCGACGTAGCGGCGACGGGGTGCCGGCGGACCGCGTCGGTGATGGCGGCGAGCATCGGGTCGGCCGGGGTGAGGACGACGTCGTAGGGAGCCGGGTCGAGCGCGACGAGGTCGCTCTCGTCGGCGACGCCCACGAGGACCACGGGCAGTGCACCGGGCGTCCAACCGAACGGCACGGTCCCGACACCGGCATCGACGAGCACGAGCGCGTCCGGCCCGAGCACGGTCGCGGGATCGCCGCTCACCTCGGACAGCAGCTCGACGAGCTCGACGGGACGAACGGTCGTCACGACGAGCCAACCTACGGGCCGTCCCGTCGACCACGTGCGCCGGGAAGGCTCCGTACCATCGCCGTCGGCATGGATCTCCACGATCGACTGTTCGGGACCGCAACGGTGCCGGCCGACGACGCCCGCTGGGCAGTCTCGGGCGCGATGGCCCTCACCGGCCACGCCGGGCAATCGGCACTGCTTCCGCCGCGTTCGCTCGTGCCGTTCCTGCGGGCCGTCGAGGCCGAGCTGGCCCCCGTCGCTCCCGTGGACGCCGCCGCGCTGCTCGGCGAGCGCGCCGCGCTC
>JBEVOM010000111.1:0-6041 GCA_040507575.1 Ilumatobacteraceae bacterium | reverse complement strand
ATCGACAGCTCGGTGATGTCGCCGGCGAAGATCGGCGGCAGGTCGCTGGTGCTGCTTCGCGCCATCATGCTGTCGGGCAGCATGTGGGCGATCATCTCGAGTGCTCGTTCACGGCGGTCCATTCAAGGCTCCTCGGTGGGCGCAGGCGAAAGCGCAAAGCTCTGGTCAGGTGATGTGGATCACGATACGTTCGGGTAGGTGAATCAGTGTAATGCTCTACCTGTTGAGCCGCTCCCGGAGGATCCGTGAAAGGAAGACCGTGGCTGAGCGCGACCCCGAACTACAGCGACTGATCGACGAGTCGGCGATCCGTAAGCTGCTGTCCCACTACCCGCGCGGGTTGGACCGCCACGACAGCGAAGTGCTCGCGTCGATCTACCACGCCGACGCGATCGAGGACCACGGCGTGTTCAACGGATCGGCCGCCGCATATGTCGAGTGGATGGCGGGGCGCAACGCCGAGGGCTACCACTGGATGCACAACAACACGACGCAGATCATCGAGATCGACGGCGACGTCGCCCGCGCCGAGACCTACTGCCTCGCCTTCAAGCGGCAGCCCGAGCTCGACGAGCAGGGGCGGTCCAGGGAGTGGCTCGTGCGCGTCCGCTACCTCGATCGGATCGAGAAGCGCGACGGTGCGTGGAAGATCGCCCACCGGCGAGTGGTCTACGCTCCCAACGGCGTGTTGACCCTCGACGACGTTCCGGCCACGCCGGAATCGGTGGTCGAGTCCGGTCAGGGCACTGACGAGATCTACCGCTGGTCGCCATGAGGGTCGTCGTCGATCGCACGCCGCCCCACCAGGTCCTCGAGGCAGGCACAAGCTGCTCGACGAGGTGGAGGGCCGAGGCGACAACCAGGTCGGCGGCCCCGGTCGTGGACGTGGCGGCGTGACCGCGAACGTCTGGGCCGATGTCGAGACCTCCGTCGCCCGCAGACGACTCATCCTGGTCGTGCTCGCGTTCGGCACGCTGCTCTACACGGTGTCGCTGGCCCTGGTGACACCAGTGCTGACACAAGTACGCGACAACCTGGGCACCTCGCAGGACGGCGCGACGTGGGTGCTGACGTCCTATCTGCTGTCGTCCGCAGCACTCACCCCGATCTCGGGGCGGGTCGGCGACATCATCGGCAAGAAGCGCATGCTGGTGATCGCCCTGGTCGTGAGCACGCTGGGCCTCGGCATCGCGGCGGTGTCAACCTCGCTGGCGCCGATGATCATCGGCAGGTCCATCCAGGGACTGGGCGGCGGCATCATCCCGCTGGGGTTCGGCATCGTCCGCGACGAGTTCCCGCACGACCGGGTCGGACCTGTGGTCAGCATGCTGTCGGCCATCAGCGGTGCTGGCGCGGCCACGGGAGTCGTGTTCGCCGGCCCGATCGTCGACGGCCTGGGCTACCACTGGCTGTTCTGGCTGCCCTGCATGGCGTCGGCGGTGACCGCCCTGGCGGCCGCAGTTGTCATCCCGCCCTCGCGCGTGCGCGCTCCAGGCACGGTGGCCTGGGGTGCTGCCTTGCTGCTGGCCAGCTGGCTCACGCTGCTGCTGGTGGCCATCAGCCAGGGCGCCCGGCTGGGATGGGCGTCGGCAACGACGCTGGCCTGTCTCGTCGGTGGTGTCGTCCTCGCGGCGACATGGGTGGTGGTCGAGCTCCGTGCCCGCACTCCGTTGATCGACCTGCGCATGCTGGCGGGCACGACGCTGTGGACCACCAACCTGGTGACGTTCTTCTGCGGATCGGCGATGTTCGCCTCGATGGCCTTCACGACCCAGCTCACGCAGGCGCCGACGTCGCAGTCGTACGGGTTCGGGCTGTCGCTCACGATCGCCGGACTGGTGCAGCTGCCGGCATCGAGCTTCGGTTTCGTGGCGGGCATGACGATCGCGCGACTGGTGCCTCCGCTGGACCCCAAGTGGATCACCGTCGTCGCGGTGGGGCTGCTCTCGACCGGGCTGTTGGGCCTGGCCTTCGCTCACGACGCCCTGTGGCACATCTGCGTGTCCAACGCACTCGTGGGCGCTGGCCTGGGTGCCGTCGGGGCCTGCCAGGCGACGCTGATCTCGCTCGCGGTCCGGCGTGAGGAGACCGGTGCAGCCAACGGCGTGAGCATGACGATCCGCGTCATCGGTGGCGCCATCGGAACCGCGGTCATGAGCAGCATCGTGGCCGCTCACATCCCCGCGGGCAGCACCTACCCCAGCGAGTCGGGTTACACGGTGGGCTTCGTCGTCATCGCCATGACGGTCGCGCTGGGACTGCTTGCCGCGCTGGCGATCCCGCGGGTCCGCCGCGAGTCGGTCGTGGCTGCGACCGAGCACGACCCGCTGCACCACCAGATGGACGTGGTGCCCGTCGAGGCGTTGGCGACCGACACCACTGCGCGTCGCGACCTGTAGCTCGCGCAGGAAGGTGCGGCTGATGGGCGAGGACCGGCGTCGGTTTGTTCGACTCGACGCCGAGCCCCGCCGTTGCCGAGCTAGCGCGGGGCCATGCGCAGCGCGCCGTCCATCCGGATGGTCTCGCCGTTCAGGTAGTCGTGGTCGATGATCATCGTCACCAGCTTCGAGTACTCGGACGGCTCGCACAGGCGCTGCGGGAAGGGAATGCCCGCAGCCAGGCCCGCCCGGAACTCCTCGCTCACCGTTGCGAGCATCGGGGTGTTGACGATGCCGGGAGCGATGGTGCAGACGCGGATGCCGTACTGAGCGAGGTCGCGGGCCGCCGGCAGGGTCATGCCGACGATGCCGCCCTTCGATGAAGCGTAGGCGACCTGGCCGACCTGCCCCTCGTAGGCCGCGACCGACGCGGTGTTGACGATGACGCCGCGCTGACCGTTCTCATCGGCCTCGGTCTTCGCGATGGCCTCGGACGCCAACGCCAGCACCGTGAAGGATCCGACGAGGTTGATCTGGATGACCTTGGAGTAGAGCGCGAGGTCGTGGACGCCCTTGCGTCCGAGGATGCGGGCGGACGGCCCGATACCGGCGCAGTTGACGACGGTGCGCAACGGAACGCCCTCGCTGGCGGTCGCGACGGCGGCCCGAACCTGCTGCTCATCGGTCACGTCGGCGGCGAGATAGGTCACGCCGCCCACGGTGGGAGCGTTGTCGATGGAACCTTGGAGGTCGAGGGCGTAGACGGTCGCCCCCTTCTCGGCCAGGGCCGATGCCGTGGCTGCGCCGAGGCCGGAGGCTCCGCCGGTGACGATGGCGGCGGTGTCGTTGAGCTGCATTGCTTCTCCTACTGGTTGGACGGGTTCTTGCGAAGGATGGTCAGCGCGCGAGGTTGCGACTGATGACGAGTCGCTGGATCTGGTTGGTGCCCTCGAAGATCTGCATGACCTTGGCCTCGCGCATGAAGCGCTCGACCGGGAAGTCTCGGGTGTAGCCGGCGCCGCCGAGCACCTGGACGGCATCGGTCGTGACCTTCATGGCGTTGTCGGTGCACACCATCTTGGCGATGGACGCCTGGCGTGAGTAGGGGCGCCCGGCGTCCTTGAACCGCGCGGCGGCCAGATAGGTGGCACGAGCGGACTCGACCGCTGCGGCCATGTCGGCCAGCAGGAACCCCAGCCCCTGATGATCGATGATCGCCTTGCCGAAGGTCTCGCGCTCCTTGGCGTATGCGGTCGCGACGTCAAGTGCCTCTTGCGCCAGGCCTGTCGCAACGGCGGCGATGCCGAGGCGTCCTGCATCGAGACCGGCCAGCGCGATGGGCAGCCCTTGGCCCTCGGCACCGAGTCGGCGCGACGCTGGGACGCGGACCTTGTCGAAGAGCATCGTCGCGGTCGTCGACGACATGAGACCCATCTTCTGCTCGGGTGAATCGGCGCTCAGCCCCGGTGTGTCGGCGGGAACGAGGAAGCAGGAGATGCCTCGCCCGCCGTCGTCCGACGTGCGTGCCATGACCTTGTAGAAGTCGGCCTTGCCGCCGTGGGTCGTCCACGCCTTCGCTCCGGTGATGACGTAGTCGTCGCCTTCCTTGACGGCCTTCGTGCGCATGGCGGCGGGATCTGATCCGGCGTGCGCCTCGGAGAGACAGTAGGCACCGAGCTGATCGCCTGAAAGCATCTCGGGGAGCCACTCCTGCTTCTGCTCGTCGGTGCCCGCGGTGAACAGGCCAAAGCAGGAGAGACCGTGCACGCTGACGCCCACGCCGACGCTGGCCGATGCCGAAGCGATCTCCTCGAGCGCCTGCAGGTAGACCTCGTACGACTGCCCACCACCGCCGACCTCCTCCGGGTAGGGCAGGCTCAGCAGGCCCGCTCGTCCGAGGGTGCGGAAGATGTCTCGCGGGAACTCCGACCTCGCATCGATATCGGCGATCACGGGACGCAGTTCCTTGCCGACGATCTCGCGGGTCAGGTCGATCAGGTCCTGCGACTCCTCGTTGGGCATGAGACGTTCTGCGGGCATGAGTTCTCCTTAGGTGTACGAGCAACTGTACGCTAGAACATCATCTGGTACGGTCGGACCATGGACGAGCGACGGTCGGTGATGAGTGGACGCACCGCAGCGCTACGCGACGCCATCATCGAGATCGTGCTTCTGGAGGGGTTCTTCGACCTGCAGATGTCTGATCTCGCAGCGCGACTCAACTGCTCCAAGTCGACGCTCTACTCGATTGCGCCGAGCAAGGAGCAGCTGCTGACCTCCGTCGTGCGGACCTTCTTCCGACGCGCGACGGAGCAGGTGGAGGCGGCGGTCGACCCCTCGGCGCCTGCGGTCGATCAGATCGGCGCCTACCTGAATGCGGTTGCAGTCCAGCTGGCTCCGGCCTCTCCGGCATTTTTCGCCGACCTCGAGCGGTTCGCGCCGGCCGGTGACATCTATCGGAAGAACACGCAGATCGCAGCCGCGCGTGTGCAGGACCTCGTCCTCGAGGCGGCACCCGGCATCGACCCGACGTTCCTCGGGGCCGTGGCCCGATTGATGATGGAGTCGATCCACCGCGGCGAGATCTCCCGGGCGACCGGACTCGACGACTCGGCGGCGTACCGCGCGCTCTCGGAGCTCATTCTTGCCGGCATCGCCGGCGGTCACGTAGGCCACCACACACAAAGGACGGCACGATGATTCGGACGACATTCACGGAGCAGTTCGGGGTGGACCACCCGATCCTGTGCGGCGGCATGACGGGGCTCGGCACAGCAGAGCTGATCTCGGCTGTTGCGAATGCCGGTGCCCTCGGGTTCCTGACGGCGCTGACGCAACCGACGCCGGAGGATCTGGCGAAGGAGATCGCGCGCACCCGAGACCTGACCGACAAGCCGTTCGGGGTCAATCTGACGATCCTTCCCACGATCAATCCCGTCCCGTACGACGAGTACCGCGCTGCGATCATCGAGGCCGGCATCACGGTGGTGGAGACGGCGGGCTCCTCGCCCGAGCCGCACCTGCCCGACTTCCACGGGGCGAACGTCAAGGTGATCCACAAGGCGACGTCTGTTCGTCACGCGGTGTCGGCAGAGCGCAAGGGCGTCGACGCGATCAGCATCGACGGGTTCGAGTGCGCCGGTCACCCGGGCGAGGACGACGTGCCAGGTCTCATCCTGATCCCGGCCGCTGTGCGGCAGCTCACGGTCCCGGTCATTGCCTCAGGTGGCATCGCGAGTGGTCAGGGCCTCGCGGCCGCGCTGGCGCTCGGTGCCTCGGCGGTCAACATGGGCACTCGGTTCATGGCCACGACAGAGGCACCCATCCACGACAACGTCAAGCAACAGATCATCGACAACGACGAGCGCTCGACCGTCCTCGTGTTCCGCAAGTTCCACAACACGGCACGGGTCGTTCGCAACACGATCTCCGAGCGTATCGTCGAGATCTCCGAGCGGGAGGGAGCGACGTTCGACGACATCGCCGCGCTCGCCTCGGGCGTGCGGGGACGCAAGAACGTGCTGGCCGAGGGCAACGTCGAGGACGGTATGTGGTGGGCTGGCCAGACCCAGGGTCTGATCCACGACCTCGGCAGCGTGCGGGAGGTCGTCGACCAGATCATCGCCGACGCCGAAGAGGTCATCGGCCGGTTGCCCACACTCG
>JBEVOM010000061.1:0-4021 GCA_040507575.1 Ilumatobacteraceae bacterium | reverse complement strand
GCGGGCCGGGCGGTGGCGGGTGGGCCCGCCGGGGGGCCCCCGGGCCCCCCGCCCCGCGGGGGGGGCGGCCCCCCCCGGGCCCGCCCCCCCGGTCCCCCCGGCCCCCCCCACGACGGGCGCCGGGGACGCGTTTGCCGGCGGCTTCCTGGCCGCGACGCTGGCCGGTGCCGATGCCGGCCCTGCAGCCGCTCTCGGGATCGAGCTCGCCGTCCGCACCCTCGGCGTCCCCGGCGCCCGATTGTCCCCGGCGCCGGAATGACGACCGGCCACCGGAGGTTCGACCGGACATGGACCTCGCCGCTGCCCTCGAGTTCGTCGCCGATCACCGCCGCGGGGTGCTGACCACGCAGAAGGCCGACGGTCGGCCGCAGCTCTCGAACATCGCGTACGACCTCGGCGACGACGGGCTGATCCGGATCTCGGTGACCGACAGTCGGGCCAAGACGGCCAACCTGCGCCGGGATCCTCGGGCGTCGCTCCACGTGACCCGGGACGACTTCGGTGCCTACGTCGTCGTCGAGGGCACGGCGGACGTGTCAGCGGTCGCCGCCGACCCGCACGACGCCACCGTCGACGAGCTGGTCGACTACTACCGCGCCATCGCCGGCGAGCACCCCGACTGGGACGACTATCGCCGGGCGATGGTCGCCGACGGCCGCCTGGTGGTCCGCCTGCATGCGGATCGCGCCTACGGGATGCTGTCTCGATGACGGGCTCTTGCGAGGGTGCCGGCACTGTTGTCTGGGCGCGCATGGTCGCGAGATCGGGACCCTGCGCGCCCAGATCGACAACGTGCCGCGTCGCGCCACGCCAACCACGCCCATCCGAACGGCCATCGACCCACAGACGCAGGAGGAGCGCCCGATAACGTGCCCCGAGCAGTGACGGCGCCGGCCGTCACGCCTGGCGACGTGGCCGAGTGGTTCAGGCAAGGGCCTGCAAAGCCCTGTACGCGGGTTCGATTCCCGCCGTCGCCTCCAGCCGTTGAGTGGGTAAACTACCTGCTCATCGGCTGTTTTCGTGTGACCGCCAGTGACCGCTCGTGACCGGCGTTGACCGCCATCTGGTGCCCAATCTGTGTGCTGATGTGTCCCAGATGCGTCCTGAGAGGGGTCGCGTTGGCGTCGATCGAGAAGCGCAACGGCACGTACATGGTCCGCTTCCGGGACCCGATCGGCCGTCCGCGGTCCAAGACCTTCGTCCGCAAGGCTGACGCCGATCGCTTCGCCCGCGAGGTCGAGGTGGACAAGGACCGGTGCTCGTGGATCGATCCCGCAAGTCGGAGATCTCGCTGCAGGCGTGGTCCGAGGCGCTCCTGGCGTCGTCGCTGTCGCTGGCGCCGACGTCCCTCGCGACCTACCGCCGGGTCCTCCCGCGCTACGTCTTGCCGACCCTCGGTGACCGCCAGCTGTCCCGGCTCGACACCGAAGAGATCGAGCAGTGGCTCGGCACCGAGCTTGCCCAGGGCATCTCGCCGTCGTCGGTGCACCGCCACCACCGAACGCTGCCCCGCGTCCTGCAGTCGGCGGTGGAGAAGGACCGCCTCCTCGCGAATCCGTGCGCCAAGGTCCGTCCGCCTCGGGTCCCTGTTCGCCCGATGGCGATCCTCACCTGGTCCCAGAGCGTCGCCCTCGCCGAGGCACACCCGCTGCACCTCAAGCCGATGATCGACCTCGCTCTCGACTCCGGGATGCGCTGGAGCGAGCTCGTCGGCCTTCGTCGCGGCCAGGTGGACCTCGCTCGCCGCAAGGTCCGCGTCACCGAACAGCTACTGCGCGTCGGCGGCACGTGGCTCCGCCGCCCGCCCAAGACCTCGGCGGGTGTTCGCTCGATCACCGACTCGGCGAGCACCGCCGACGTACTCGAACGTCACCTCGCCACTCGACCCGACGGCGAGGACGAGCTCGTGTTCACCAACGACCACCGGCACCCCGCCGCAGCACTCCAGCTTCCAGAGCCGCGCGTGGAAGGAGGCCCTGGCGGCGGCCGGAGTGAAGTCCCGGTTCCACGACCTGCGCCACACGAGCGTCGCCCTGGCGATCGCGTCGGGCGCCCACCCGCAAGCGATCCAGGTGCGCATGGGCCACAGCACGATCCCCGTCACGCTCGACCGCTACGGCCACCTCTTCCCCGAGCTCGACGAAGCGATCGCTGTCGCCTTCGACCACGGTTGGACGCAGGCGCGAGCCGCTGCCGGCGTCGCCTGAGTACGCCCGTCTCCGCGCGAGGTCGCGACGACGTGGACCGTGCGAGATCACACCCGGGCGAGCCGGAGCGGCGTGTGTCGAGCCAGGGCCTCGAAGTCCGCGTCGGCGTGCAGGACCTCGACCTCGGCCCGAATCGCGATCGCTGCGATCAGGCAGTCCACGAGCTTGCGGACCGTGTCGCCGTGCCGGCGACAGGTGCGGTACAACGACGCAGCGTCCTCGTAGTCGGTCGGCATCGTCGGAATCGACGTGCCACGAGCCAGCAGCCGGCGAAGGTCGTGAAGGTGCCGCTCGTCCCGAGCGCCGGCGAGCACCTCCATGCGCACCGGATCGCATGTGGCCACGTCCGCCTCGAGCAAGGCATCGACGCGCCGGCACACCGGGCTGTCCGTGTCCCGCAGGAACTCCACCCACGCCGACGTGTCGACGAGGATCACGACACGCGGGAGGCTCGTAGCTCGTCGAGGTCGCCCTCCCAGCCTGACCCTCGCATGCCACGGGCGTCGTCGATGTCCATCGGTTCGGCGGCCAACGAGCGCAGGGCGAAGTTCACCGCTGCGCGCTTCGAGCTCAGGTGATAGCGGCGCATGACCACGGCGCACGCCGCCTCGTCGATGTCGATGTTGGTGCGTGCCATACACCAACGATACACCACTCGCTCGCGGACACGGCTGGGCCGCCACCCTCGACAGAGCCACCGACCATGTCCTTGCCCGGCTTGTCGACCTCGACCCGCCCACCGCGGCAACCCGGCGCGGGTCGGATGGCCGATCGGTGTGGGTCGAGCCGACCGCTCCCCGGTTCACGTCCGAGCCGATCCTCGTTCAGGAGGAAGCGATCCTCGCGTGGGGATGGCCGCCCAAGCCGATCCACCCGCACCATCGACCACGGTCGAACCTCAGCGAGCGGTGGTCGTGCTCGTTCTGATCGGCATAGGCCTCGGCGAAGTCCGCCATCATGCGATCGAACGTGGTGCCGCTGCCGAGGTAGGCGGCAATGGCGACTGCGTCGCCGGACCGGGCGTGGGCTCGTGCCAGCGTCCACCCGCAGGCCGCCGCGTACAGACGCATCGCCCGTGGGCTCATCAACTCGATGACGGCCGAGCCCTTCCGGTCCCAGAGCTGCCGGACGTAGAAGTCGCGCGACAGGCCGTCGAAGCCGGCCGTGCGCTGCCACCCGAGCAGCACGTCGCTGGCAGCCTGCATCAGCCGTTGGCCTTCGACGACCCGGCGGCCATGATGGCCGTAACCGCTGGAACCCAGGTAGGGCTCGAGGACCGACGGCTGCGCTTCCTTGAACTGCAGCAGCAGGGGATCGTCGTCGTCTCGGCCGAGCATGAGCACGACCCACGCGCGTGTCCCGACGCTGCCGACGCCGACGACCTTGCGAGCGATGTCGGTGAAGCGGAAGCGCTCGACGAGCCGGCGTCGGTCCGTCGACAACGTGGACGTGTACGACCGCACCAACGTGCCGACCTGACCTGTGAACCGGGCGGCCTCCTCCGGCCCGAACAGCTCGTCGAGCCGGACGACGAGAGGCGGTTCGCTGACGAACTGCGGCCGGCCGTCGACGACGCGGGTCAGCTTGGACAACGCCCGCAAGCTGTCTTTCGATTCGGCCTTCCTCCGAGCCCGACGGAAGTTGCGCGCGTCCTCAGCAGCAGCCTCACGGCCCCACCGCCGCAGCATCTCGTCGACGTCGAGCCTCGTGTACCACAGGTCCATCGTGCCCATCGCGGCGAACGAGTGCATCGCCTCGCGGTACGACCGGGCCGCAGCGAGCTCGACAACGCGTCGTCTGGCGGCGTCGAAGTC
>JBEVOM010000219.1:0-13450 GCA_040507575.1 Ilumatobacteraceae bacterium | reverse complement strand
GCGCTCGACCGTAGGCTTGCGGGCAAGCGGCCGCGCACATCGTGCGCCATGGTGCCCGCACCCGCTTGCCATTGCTCGACCGCCGACCGAAGCGTCGTCCGGCGTAGATCCAGGCGAGGCGTCGCCCTGATCCCTGTCCCTCGTAGGCGCCTGCGGATGGGATCGTGAGGTAGCACCCACTGCAGACCCGTAGCGCCACTCGCTGATGGAGCGGGGCGCGTAAATCTGGCTCCTCGCAGTCGAGCTACGCTCGACGGGTCACGGTCGAGTTCATCATCAATCCCAGGGGGCGGGCATGCCGACGGTGATCGGGCACCATGACATCTCGAAGGGCAAGGATCACTGGCTCACATCACCCAAGCGTGAGGAGATCTTTGGTCCCCTCGGTGTCACGAACATCAGAACGTTCGTCAATCCTGAGAACCCAGCCCAAGTCGCGATTCTCATGGACGTTGCCGACCTCGATGCCCTCATGGCCGCCATGCAGAGCGGGGCAGCAGCCGAGGCGATGGCTCACGACGGTGTCGTGCCAGAGTCCCTGGTGATCCTGATCGAGGAGTAGACCCTGCCGGCCCACAGCTGGCCGATCGGCGCTGCGAGCGACCTCGCGCGGACGACGCCGGGCGTCGACTCGCCTTCGGTTCCCGGCTTCGATGCCCGGCGTGCCGGGTGCGAGCCGCCGCCCAGGCGCGCGACCCCCATCTTGCGCACGAGCGACGCGGCTGGGACCTTTCGAACGCGGCGGGTCCGGCGTTCGAGCTTCGCATCCGAGGCGGCTGTATCCCGGTGCTATTCGGATACGTCGCTGGAGCGTGTGATGTCGGCTTCCATGGTCGGGGGCCGTGTCGTGCGGCCCTGGAGGTGATCGGCGAGGTTGGTCAGTGATGACGTCAGCCCGGCCTGGTGGTCCTCGGCGGAGATGCCGTCAGGGACGTTGTCGGCGACGATGTCGACGCGAGTGCCACCGTTCACCTCTCTGAGTTCCCACCGCATCGTCATCGTGCCGGTGAACGCTGGATCGTCCGAGACGAAGTCGACCGCCTGGACCACCCGCATGCCGTCGACGACGTCGACGAAACGGACCTCGACGACGTCGGTGTCGTGGGCGGACTTTCCGTGAGCGGTCGTCGGGTCGTCGTAGGTCAGCACGAGGCGGTAGGAGCCGCCGGGGCGTGGATCGAAATGCTCGAAGCGCCCGCTCATCCCGTCGGGCGGTAGCCAGGCGGCGAGAGCCTCGGCGTCCACGAGTGCAGCGAAGACCTCGTGGAGCGGCACAGGAATCAGGCGATGCGCAGCATCCGTACGCGGCATGACCCAGTGTTAGCCGGTGTGGAGCCGGCGTCGTTTCGGATGCGTCGTAGCGCCGCTGGCGTGGTGACGACTTTCGGTCGGCGGAACAGGGCGAGGGTGTTGTCGAACCCGGCGAGTCGATCGAACCCCCAGGATCCGAAGAGGACGCCGACGTGAAGAAGGCGGTGACCGATCGCCCGGTCGCGACGGGCACCAGCGTTCGTGTCACCGTCGCGGGTAGTGGGCGAGTCGCTCGTGGCGCGCATCGCGGCCCAGGCGTGGGGCCGGGGCCGCGACGACGACGGGTCTGAGTGGGGGTCAGGCTGATCGGAGCTGGCGGATGCCGGCGGTGATGAGCAGGAGCATCCAGGTGGCGAACGGGACGAGCCCGCCGAAGCCGATGGGGGAGCCCTCGAGGCCGGCGACGGCGCAGGCGGCGGTGGTGACGGCCGCGGCGGCGGCGATGGGGGCCCAGCGACGGAACCAGCGGGGGAGGAGGCCGGAGCGGGCGCCGGCGACGCCGAAGCCGAGGATCGCGGCGGCCATCGGGAGCGTGTTCAGGACGAAGGATGCCATCTCCACGCGCCAGACGAGCGTGACGAGCTCGGGTGATCCGATGATCTCGTCGGTGCCGACGAGCAGGACGATGCGTTGGACGACGACGGCGGCGAACGTCGGGAGGATGAGCAGGGCGCCGATCATGCCGAGGCGGGCCCAGACCAGGTCCTCGGACCGGGAGACCGCTTTGAGCCGGCCGTAGAACGCGCTGGCGAACATGAGGAGGAACGGGGCGCCGACGGCGAAGGCGGCGGTGGCGAGGATGTTCGCCGTGCGGTGGTCGGTGAGGTAGGTGACGATCTCGTCGGCGTCGGCGTCCATGGCCGGGGTCGCGCCCTGGAGCACGTTCGTCGTGATGACGATTGCGGCGAACGTGAGCGCGCCGACGGCGGCAAGGCGCCGTTCATCGAGCTTGCGGGGCGGGGCCGTCATGGCCGTCGTGGCCGTCGTCGAGGTCGGGCCCAGCGGGCTGAGGGTCGTGGTCATGGTTCCTCCCGGGAGAAATTTCGTTGCACGGTTGATACGTGAGTCGTATTTGTTGCATGATTCATACGTGATGTCAAGGAGCTATGAGAGCCCGAGTCGCAAGGAGCACGCCGAGGCCACCCGCCTGGGCATCCTGCGCGCCCTGGTCGACCTGATCGTGGAGGAGGGACCGGGCACCATCTCGGTCCCGCAGGTGGCCGCGCGGGCCGGGGTTTCGGTGCGGACCGTGTACCACTACTTCCCGACCAAGGAGGCGCTGTTCGACGGCCTGACGACGGCGATGCCGAACATGGTCGCCACGCCCGACGGTGACGTGCCGCCCACCGCCCACTCGCCGGCCGAGCTGGCTTCGGGGATGCCGGGCGTCTACCGCTACCTCGAGGCGAACCGCCGGATGTTCCGGGCGCTGTCGGCCTCCGAGCTCGGCGGGCGCGTCGCCGAATCGCGCCGCCCGGAGCGGCACGGCCGGATGGACACGGCGCTCGAGCCGCTGCGCGAACGCCTCGACGACGCCGAGTACCGCCGGCTGCGCGCAGTCATCGGTCTCGTCGTCTCCTTCGACGCCTACGACGCCCTCTCCGACGTGTGGGGCCTTTCGACCGAGGAGGCCGCCGAAGCCGCGGCGTGGGCCGTCCGCACTCTGTGCGAGCGGGCACGCCGCAGCGGGGTGACGCCGTGAACGCCGACGCCGGTCTTCGCTGGGACAAGCCGGGTCCCGGCACCTGGCTGTTCGACGGTGCCCACAACGTCGGGCCCGTCACGCCGATCGTGCAGGATGTCTTCCCGCCGGCGATGGCTGACGGCTTCCGGAGCTTCACCGGGCGCTACGGCTTGGCCATCAGCCACATCGACGTCCGCTACGTCAACGGGTTCGCCTACGGCGCAATGCGCATCGCCGGCGTGCCGGTGTCGGACCGGCCGCCGCCGCCGGCCTGGCTGATGCGCGTGCTGACCCGCGTCCACCCGGTGTTCCGTGCCCGCGACCGGCACGCTCGCGCCGCCCTCGAACAGCGGATCTGGCACCATGACCTCCGGCGGTGGTTCGACGAGCTCAGGCCGGCCCGGCTGGCCGCGGTGCGAGCCCTGCAGAGCATCGATCCCACGGTCCTCGCCGACGACGACCTCGCCGCCCACGTCAGTTCCTGCGTGGACGGGCTGGCCGCCGGTCTGCGCGAGCACTTCTCGCTCGTCGGTGCGGCCAGCCTGCCGATCGGCCTGTACCTGGAGCGCGAGGCCGAGCGCGGCCGGTCCGCCACCGACGCGCTGGCTGATCTGACCGGTGCCGCCGCCGACTCGACGGCCGCCACCCTGCCCGCCCTCGCCGCCATCGCCGACGCCCTCGCCGCAGTCGGAGTCGACCCGGTCTCGCTGGACGACGTCCGGCGTGCCTCGCGGGCAGCCGCGGTCGCCCTCGATGCCTACCTCGACGAGTACGGCCAACGCGTCATCGGTGCCTTCGACGTCACCGGCCGGCGCCTGGTCGAGCTCCCGGACGTCGTGCTGCGATCGATTGCCGTGTCCAGACGACGTCCGGGTCCGGCGCCGTCGCCTCCGACGGCCAGCGACACGCTGGCCGCCGACGCCCGACTCGCCATCGCGTCACGCGACGACCACTCCGGCATCTGTTGCATGTGGCCGGTCGGCCTGACCCGCCGGGCGCTGCTGGCTGCCGGCGCGCGCCTCAAGGAGGCGGGCCTCCTCGACCACTCGGACCACGTCCTCGACGCGACCGCGACCGAGGTCGTCGCGCTCCTCCGGCGGCGATCGGACGCACCCGGCGCCAGGGTCCTGGCGCGGCGGGCCACGATCCGCCACCGGATGTCCGATGTGATGCCGCCGAGGGTGCTCGGCGAGCAGCACGCACCGCCCGACCCGTCGGTGTTCCCGTCGGGCCTGCGGCGGACGACGGAGGCCATGGGTGCGTTCCTTGGCGCGATGGAAGGACGACCGGGCGCCGAGCGCGGCGTCGGCGTCGGCGTCGGCCGCACCGTCCAACGCGGGCGGGCCGTGGTGGCCGTCGACCCCGGCGATGCCGTCGCGCGGGTCGAGCCCGGTGACGTCCTCGTGACGACCACGACGACCCCGGCGTTCAACTGCGTGCTGCCGATCGCGGGCGCCCTCGTCACCTCACATGGCGGGCCGATGAGCCACGCCGGCATCGCGGCGCGCGAGCTCGGCATCCCCGCCGTCCTCGGCGTCGCCGATGCGCTCGAGTGGATCCACGACGGGGCCATCGTGGACGTCGACCCCGTCGCAGCCACCGTGCGGCTGGCCCCCGCCCACATCGCCTTCGGGGCCGGTGTCCGCAGCCCGTCCGTCGATCCTGGTCACGTCGGCGGGAAGGCCGCCGGCCTGATCGAGATGGCCGCGCTCGGACTGCCCGTCCCGGCCGGCGTCGTGCTGCCGGCCTCCCTCCGGTGGTCGGCGACCGGCCCAGCGATCGGCGAAGCCGTTCGCATCGCCGTGCGTGAGTTGGAGCAGTTGACCGGGCGTCGGCTCGGTCATCCGGAGCGGCCGCTCCTCGTCAGCGTGCGCAGCGGCGCCGCGGTCTCGATGCCCGGGATGATGGACACCGTCCTGGACGTCGGGATGACGCCGGACATCGCGGACGCGCTCGCGAGGTCGACCGGTGATGCGGTGTTCGCCGAGGACACCCACCGCCGGTTCCTGCTCGGGTACGCCACCACCGTCGGGGGACTGGCCGACGGCGACGTCCGGACGCTCGTCGACGGCGACGCGTCGGCGACGGTGCTCGTCAGCCGTCTCGCCGAGCTGGGGTGCGTGATACCGACCGACCCCATCGAGCAGGTCATCCGCGCGACCATCGCCGTCCACCGGTCGTGGGACGGCGAGCGGGCCCGGTCGTTCCGCCGACGAGAGGGCATCGACGACACGCTCGGAACGGGGGTGACGATCCAGGAGATGGTGTTCGGGAACCTGGGCCCGGACTCCGGGTCCGGCGTCGTGTTCAGCCGCGATCCCTCGACCGGCGCGCCGGGTCCCGTGGGCGACGTGCTCGTCGGGGCCCAGGGTGACGACGTGGTCGACGGTGGTCGTCAGACGCTCCCACTGGCGGCCCTGGCCGAGCGCTGGCCCGACGTGCATGCCGAGCTCGTCACGGCGGTCGACACGCTCGAGCGCCACCACGCCGACCTCGTCGACGTCGAGTTCACGGTGCAAGAGGGACGGCTGCACCTCCTCCAGTGCCGACGCGGGCGTCGGTCTCCGACCGCGGCGCTTCGGATCGCCGTCGACATGGCCGAAGATCCGCACGTCCCGGTCGACCGGGCGATGGCCGTGTCGCGCTGCCGGGACCTGCTGTCGGCACCACCGGCGCAGCTCGGCCCGCTGCCCGACGAGCTCGTGGCCGAGCACCTGATCGTCACCGGGCTCCCTGCCGGTCCCGGGCGCGGCGTCGGCGTCCTCGTTGTGTCCATCGATGACGCCCTACGCCGCCACGACGCGGGCGAACCCGTCGTGCTCGTCCGGGCTGAGACGTCCCCGGCCGACGTCGCCGCCATGTCGGTCGCTCGCGGGCTCGTCACTGCATCGGGCGGCCTCGTCAGCCATGCCGCCGTCGTCGCACGCTCCTGGGGCATCCCCGCAGTCGTCGGCGCAGCCGGGCTGGCGATCGACACCGCGGGCGTGATCGGCGGAGGGCGACGGGTCGACGTCGGTGAGGTGGTCACAGTCGACGGGACCACAGGCACGATGCTGATCGGCGCCCACCCCGGTCGGTCGACGGAGCCGCGGGAGCTGGACGTGCTGCGCCGTTGGGCCGCCGACGTCGATCGTGTCGCCGACGCACATCCGGCTCCAGGCGGCTCCGAGTGCGAGAGCGTCCGAGACTGGTCCGATCTCGACCTGGTCCGGCTCCTCGTGCTCCGCGGTCGCGCTGGGCTCGACGGCCTGGCAGCCGCGTTGGGCGCCACGAGCGACGCCGTCGACGCGACCGTCACGAGGCTCGACCGACTCGGTCACGTCGAGGTGCGCGGGACGGTCGTGACCACGGCGCCTGCCGGGCGCGACCTCGTCGCCGCCGACGTCGCCGCCGTCGTCGCGGAGCACGGACCGACGTTCGCCGCCCTCCTCGAGCGCTTCCAGCGGCCCGACATCGCACTCAAGGCGCTGGTGACGGAGTGGCAGCTGCGACGGGCCGCCGGCGGCGGCGACGACGACGTGACTCGGCGCATCCGCGACGACGTGCATGGCGACGCGATCACGGCCATCACCGAGGCTGCCGTGGTCGTCCCGCGCCTCGGTCGCTATCAGGTGCGGCTCGACGCGGCCCTCGACCGCTTCGACGCCGGCGACCTGCAGTACCTCGCCCACCCGGGGATCGAGTCGTACCATTCGATCTGGTTCGAACTGCACGAGGAGCTGATCGGCCTCGCCGGCACCGACCGGACGGCCGAAGCCGCCGCCGGCCGCGCGTGAACGCGAGCCAAGGGCCGGCGATCTCGTGGCGGACGGACCGCTGGCTCACTGAGCATCAGTGTCAGAGTGGAGATGCGGGGGTTCCGAAGATCGAGGACCCGCCTGTCTCGTGCTCGCCGGGAGGGTCGTCGCTCTCGAGCTGTTGACGCGTGAGGACTCGTCGATCACGACCGTCGACTCCGTTCCGGGACATCGCTCGCTCGCGACTCACCGGCAGCGCTCCGTTTCCCCCGTTGGGGTGCCAAGGCGCGTCGACACCGACGTAACCGTCCCAATGACATACCGGCCGGTCGACCGGTCCGCGCCCAGCCCGTCCGGCTCGCAGCCCGTCTCCGTGCGCGCGGCGTGGCTGACACCGGCGTCGCGACGACGATCCCCATGACCTCGAGGTCGGCGAGCGTGGCGCGGCAGGTCAGGCTGGGATAGCTCGTTGCGGCGCAACTCGACGAGCGAGCTCGGCTCGTTGACGGCGACGACGTTCGCGCGCCGAGGATCGTCACCGTGTTCCGCAGCGCGTTTGGGGGATGACCCGTGCCGGGTACCAGTGGCACACGACGCGGCCGGGCGGGCATCTCGCTGGCCGTGCCCGATCGTCGGGCATGCCGTTGACTTGGAGGAGCCCGATGATGTCGAAACGACTCACCGTCACGATGGCGGTTCTCGGCCTAGCCCTCGTCGGCGCATGTGGCGACGACGCGCCGGCGACGAACACCGTCGAGTCGCCCGCGTCCAACACCCAGCGCGCGGCACCCGCCACCTCGACGGCGTCGAGCGAAGGAAACGTCGGTGACATCACGGGGAACACCCCGGTCGCAGGCGATGATGACGTCGTCCAGGGCAATCAACCCATGCTGTCGTCCGCGGCGGACTGACCAGCCGGGAGGCAGTGAGCAAGGGTCGTGACCACCGGTCATGACGGCGGGTGCTTCGACGAGCCCCAGTCGGACGGGACCGAGTCCAACGGTCTTGGCGGGACCCACTCGCCGTTGCAGGTCGACGGCGGCGGCCTCTCGACTGAGACCCGACCTGGCGTAGGTGGAGGTGGAGGCGGGTAGCGCTGTGCGGTGATCGCGATCCCCTCACCGTCGACGAGTTGACGCCATGTCGTTCAACAGCCGTCAGCTGAACGTCGGAGTCGATCGGGCCTTCGCGACGATCTCCGATCCGACGACCTACCCGCACTGGCTCGTCGGCGCTCAGGCGATCCGTGATGTCGACGACGACTGGCCGCAGCCGGGCAGTCGCTTCCGTCACCTCGTCGGCGTCGGCCTGTTGCAGTTCCCGGACAACTCCGAGGTGCTCGAGATCGAACCCGGCTACCGGCTGCGCCTCAAGGTCAAGGCCCGGCCGCTCATCACCGCCGTCGCCACCTTCACGGTCGTCGGTGACGAGCATCGCTGTGTCGTGAGCATCGAGGAAGAACCGACGCCCCGCACGCTGGGCACCGTGGTGCGGGTCGTGATGGACCCGACCGTTCACGTGCGCAACCATCGCTCGCTCGCGCGCCTCGCCGCATTCGTCGAGTCCACGTGAGCCCGCGCCCACGCTCGCTGGCCGGTCGACGCATCTCCTCAGCGGCGCGCGTGTCCGACCGACGAGTGCGAGCGCATCGTCGCGGTGAACGTCCAGGGCATGGGACGCTGGTCGACACGTCCTCCTTGCTGGGCCTGGTCACGATCCGCTCGTGTTCGCCGCGCGACGAAGTTCGCGATCCGCGGGCTGACGATGGCGGTGCGACGGTCCCGTCGGGTTCGGGGTGAAGGTGTACCTCGTCGTCCCCGGACCGAATCGACACGCCGATCTTCGCCGGCGCGTGCAACCACACCGGTCACCCACTGCGGGTCATCCCTCCGGCGGCCTCACCGGGCTGGCGCCTGACAGTTCCGATCGTGGACTAGCACGCGTGTGGCACACCGTGCTTCCGTGGCGGACAGGTCCGGTGGGCCGACGACGACGGAGGAGCAATCATGCGGATGGACAAGCACGACATCCCAACGGCGATCGACGTGCCTGGAGCGAAGGCCCGGCAGGCGCCCGACTTCGGCGCCACGGACGGCTGCGGCACGCTGGCCGCGGAGTACTTCTCGCTCGGCGCCGGCACCGACATCGCTCCGCTGCTGCGCGGCCTCGAGGACGATGCCTGCCAGGCGCCGCACTGGGGCTACGTCATCGGGGGAGAATTGGTGGTGTCGTACACCGGTGGGCGGCCCGACGACGCATGTTCCGGCGGCGACGTCTTCTACTGGCCGGCGGGCCACAGCGTGCGTGTCGTCGCAGACGCCGAGATCATCCTGTTCAGCCCCCAGGCCCAGCACGCGGCAGTCATGGCTCACATGCGGACCGCGATGGCGGGATAGCTCGAGCGACCGCGTCCGTTGACCACCGGTGCGCAAGCGTCGTCCGAGCCAGCGTTGCGCGGTCCCAGACAGCATTCGACGCTGATCTGCATGTGGCTCGTCGCTCCGAGGGTGGGATCCGGGCTCGTTGACCATCTGGAAGCGGATGGTCGTTGCGGCTGGGCGCTCGGGGAAGGGGAGGAGATGACCTCAGCCCCGGCGACGATGTCGGCGTGTCGTCAGCGCGGGCCGGCCCGTGGCACTCGTGGTTGGGAGTTGTCCGATGAACGACGTGGGTGCTCGTGTTCGTCGGGATGTGGCTGGCGATCAAGGCGTGGCAACAGGGCCGACGTGTCGCCAACGTTGCCGTGGGATCTCGGATTTCTGGCGTTCGGTGTCGCACTCGTGGCCACTGGACTCGTACTCGTCAGCAGCGGGCGACGCTCGGCGTCGACGACGTCTGGCGTCACCACCTCCTCACCGGCTGAGCACTGCGGAGGGCACGGACCAGTGCCACGCGCCTCCCGGTGGCCGTGGTCATCGCCGTCCTGCGCCTCGTGACGACGCGACAGCCCTGCTGCTGCGCCCTCGGGTTCACTCGGCACCCCGGCCGCCCAGGTCTGCGCCTACCGGTTCTGAGCGGCGAGCAGGCGCATGGCCAGCGGTTCCAGTATCGCCATGAGCTCGTCGAGTTCGCTGGGTTCGAGGCTCTCGTAGGGCTTCGCCGCGAGGTCGTCGGTGTACGCCTCGACGCGTTGCTTGGCGGCGCGCCCCGGTTCGCTGAGCCAACCGTCATCGCCGATCAGGCCGCGAGCGCGCATTCCGTCGATGACCGCAGTGAGCTGCGCTGCGGGGAGGTGGTGGATGCGTCCGAATTGCTTCGCCGGCATGCCCATGTCGAGGGCGAAGAGGACATGGGCCTCGAGGCCGCCGACGCCCTCGATCATCAGAGCCGCGATGTGCCCGTCGCCACGGTGCTCGCGCAGCAAGGAGGCTGCATGGAAGATACGGGCCACCACGTCATCGGGGATCGGGAGAGAACGCAGGGCGGCGTACATCGGCCGCCCCTCGTACGGTGCGCTGGTCGCGGCCGTGAGCAACAGGTCACCGGCGCGTGCGAATGCGGGCGAGTCGACGTGCTCGCCCAGGATCCGCCGCAACGCCTTCGCACAGCCCTCCTGACGAGCGGCGAGCGCCGCTTCTGGCGTGGTGGTGGACCAGACCTTCGGAATGTGTCGAGCGACTTCCCCGGGAGCGAAGTTGTAGAACAGCGCGTCCACGACCTCCGCTGCAGTGAGGCCCAAGGGCGCCGCCCGTCCGGCGAAGTATGTGTCCCAGTAGTCGGTGAACCCCAGGGCGAACATCGCTTCGTTGGGCTCGTCGGCCGAGTAGGGGATGACACCGATCGGCTCGACCAGCTCGAACATCCGGCGCGCCATCGAGTTCATCGTCGAATCCATCCTTCTCAGTCCCGTCGCCCCGAGCGGACGCTCACGACCAGTTGGACCACCGCACGCCGCATGACTCATCGCCGCGACGCTTCAGGCAGATCTTGTGGTCGGGGCGCACAACGCATCGAACTTCAGCGTTCTGGTGTGCCGCGCGGGCCGACGCGGCCCGGTTGAACTCCGGACGCGAGAGCGCATCGCTCGCCGTGGCAACGTGCGCCGCGGCCGTTCGCGAGGAGGCCTGGAGCGTCGATGGTCAGCAGCGGTGGCCAGGGCCGTGGGCGCCGACCCGAAGTGGCCACAGGTCAGGGCCCGCCGTCCGTCTCCATCGACCAGCCCGTCCCGATGGCCGCCGTGGCCTCCTCCACCGACCTCCACTGGCGGTCCGGCAGTCGATCGAGTGTCGCGATGACCTCGGCTGGGGCGTTGGCGCGTCGGACGTGATCGACGAGTTCGGACGTCTCGACGGGGCCGGTGACGCCTTGCAGATGAAGGAGGAGCTCGTGTTCGGGGACGATGCGATCGTCAGTCACTGCCAACACCGATGTCACTGGGCGAGCTTGTCCGATCCTGGGCGACGCCATTCCCGGCGTCACCGAAGAGCTGGGAGGTTGCTCGATCATGGAGGGCTTGCAGTCGGGACCGTTGGTCGTCTGCCCTCTCGGTCAGCGCTTCGAGCTCGGCGTCACGTCCGTCGGCACGAGCGGCGAGCGTTCGGAGTGTCGTCCACAGCTCGCGCTTCACGCTGACTGCGCCGATCAGGCCCTCGAGCTCGACGAGCACGCTCAAGGGCGACGTCCGCACGACGCGCCCGTTGAGCTTCAGACGGGCCAGGCGTTCGGCGGCCAACCCGGCGATCTGCTTCACCGTCGACGGGTCGACGTCGAGGCCGGCCATGATCGTCGCCAGCGTCCGGCGGTCATCGTCGATCTCGGTGACCAACCGCGACAGCTCGTCCTTGGTGTCGCCATCGGGAGCGTGATCACGACAGCGTTCAGCCAGTCTCAACCCGGCCTCCGCGCCCGCCTTGTGGTCCTGCAGGTAGATCGTCAGGTATTGCCGTCGATCGGCGGCAGCGTCCTGTTCGTCCATGGCGTTCAGCTCCTCGTCGTGGCACGTGCGGTTTGCGCGATCGTCGTGACTGACGTCGTCCGGCCCAACGGCTACCCCCCGGGACAGGCCGGTAACCGACGGGCGGCGGGAGACCAACGTCTGGGGCGGCCCGACGGCAGGCTCCCGCGCAGGAGCGCCGGATCGTGGAGACGCGGGTTGTCAGAACGGGCGAGAGCGCGTCGAGCCGCGTGTCGGGGGGCGATACTGGGTGGCGATGGCCGCCGAGTCGCGCATGGTGTCGTTGGGATTCGGCAAGTTCGCGAGAGCCGACAAGATCTTCGCGTTGGAACCGCTGCGAGGCGCCGAACGCGGAGACGGCAAACGCACCAAGGTGTGGGTCGAGGGCCTCGCGGAGCCGATCGTCGCGGCACGCACGGAACGAACGATCCTGCAGGACATGGGACAGGGCGCCGCGGCCGACGCGCCGATCCTGGCCGAAGCCCTCGACCTCGCGCAGCGCTTCGCCACGGCCGCCGAGGCGGGTCGCGTCGACCTCGGCGACCTCGGCCGTCGTGCCCGCCACGTCCTTGCGTCGACGACGGCACCCGACGACGACTGAACGAGGTCGGCGGTGGCGAAGTACTCGTAGGTCCGCTGCCTCGATCGCCGAGCCAGCAGGCGAGTGGTGGAGCAACGACGAAGGCGTCCGACGCCGCTCGTCGCACCGACGACGACCACCCCCCGGCCGGCCCAGTCGTCGCGTCGATGCCACCACCGCGCGCCCACCACGGCGCCGCCCTGCTGTGTGGGCGAGCCGCTCGCCGCGGTCCGTGAGTGCACTTCGACATCATCGTCGTGCGCTACCCGCCGAGCGGATTGGCTACTCCGCCGCCACCGCATCCCGAGAGCGGGCACCTCGTCAGAGCCTCATCGCGACAGGTCCGCACCCTTCCGAGCCTCGTCGAACGTGGAGCCGTCAGGTGCCGTGCTGCGTTGAAGGATCGGAACGGTCAACGCTGACGTCGCCATCGGGCTGACACAGCGGGCACCACAACGCCGCGCGGCCCGCCACGTGCGAGCGCCGGAGCGTGCCGTGGCAGCGAGGACAGATCGGCGTCGGAACGCCACGTTGGCTGGTCAGCCAGCCTGGTGTGCGGGGGATGGCACCGGCTCGGGCGGCCCGTCGCACGACGTCTCGCAGCGCGGCGTGCAGGCCGGTGAGCTGCTCCGGCGACAGTGCGTCGGCCCGTGTCTGCGGGTGGAGTCGCGCTACCCACAGGATCTCGTCGCTCAGCGTGTTGCCGAGGCCCGCGATGGCCGCCTGGTCGGTGAGGGCGGTCTTGATCGCCATTCGGCGCTGCCCGACGCCGGCACGCAGCTGGTTCAGCGTGAGGCGGGCGGCGTCGGCACCGAGCGGTCCCGTGATGGCGCCGATCTCGTCGGCGTCGGCAGCGAGCCAGATGCCGCCCAGGCGGCGTCGATCGCGTAGGCGGATGTCGACGTCGCCGTGGAGCGTGGCCCGGTCGGCGCGGTCGAGGGCCTCGTGCCGTGCGGCCAGCACCAGCTCTCCGGTCATGCCGAGGTGGATCAAGAGGGCGGATGGGTCGACCCGGACGACCAACCACTTGCCCCGCCGCTCGACGGATCGCACGTCCTGGTGTCCAACGGCTGCGTCGAGCGCGTCACGGTCGGCGTTGCGCAGGACCTCGGGGTCGTTGAGGTCGACGTGTTCGATGCGGTGCAGGGACCGCGCGAGCAGTCGTCGGTAGCCGGCGGCATCGGGCAGTTCAGGCATGGCGAACAGTGTCCATCGGCGGTCTGGGCGCGCAGGGTCTCGATATC
>JBEVOM010000183.1:0-33798 GCA_040507575.1 Ilumatobacteraceae bacterium | reverse complement strand
CGGCCTGCTGGACGACGACCGACGGGTAGCCGGTCGCGGCCTTCTCCGGCGGCTCGGCCACCTTGCGGTCGTCGCCGGAGCAGCCGGCCAGCGCGACCGCGGCCACGACCGCGGCGGCGGGGGGGCGCGCGGCCGGGGGGCGGGGGGGGCGTTGTTCCCCCCCCACCCCGGGGGGGCCCCCCGGGGGGCGGGGGCCCCCCGGCCGCCCCGCCACGACGGTGCCGGCACGGTGAGGCAGGCCAGGGCGATCATCACCGCCAGCGCGGCCGGCATCTCCGGATACACCTGGATGCCGTAGGCGGCGAGCGGGATGCCGGCGAACGCCGCTCCCACGGCCGTTGCCGCGGCCGTCGGCGACACGCCGAGGCGGCGGATCGCCACCCACGCCGTCAGCGCCGCGGTGATCCCGGCGATGATCGCCAGCGTGGCCTTGGCGGCCGCCCACCCACCGATGCGCATCGGGACGGCCAGGAGCGCGGGCAGCAGCGGGTCGTGGGGCGACACCTGGCGCCCACTCGGGTCGAGGGCCATCGTCTGAGGGTCGAGGTCGATCTCGTGGTACGGGAGGTAGGCCCGCCGGGCGATCTCGTCGCTGACGTCGAGGCTGAGGTCCTCGCCGATGCTCGTCGCCGTCACCAGGTACTGCGGCTCGTCGCCGGTGACCCGGGCGCCGTACGTGGCGCGGGCATCGATGCCGGCGAGCGATGCCAGCACGGCGATCGTCCCGGCGACCGTCATCGCGAGTGCCGCTCCGGTCGGACGCGCTTGCATCAGTCGTCGACCACGAACGCGTCGAAGCGCCGGCACTCGGCCGCCCAGCGGGCGTCGTCCCACGAACCGGGCGCGAGGCATCCGTCGGCGGCGATCGCCATGTCGAGCACGTGGTGGAGGTTGTCGGCGACGTGGCGACCCTGGCGGCCGAGGACACTCACCCCGGTGAGTCCGTCGGCCCACCCCAACGCCCGGTCGCGGGCGTCGTCGCCAGGTCCGAGCACCGGGTAGACGCGGGGCAGCCGGCGCACGGCGGCGTCCAGGATCGGCGGTCGCCGCAACCCGATCGCGTCCATGCCGTCGAGCACGAGGGCAGCCAGCCCGTCGTCGTCGGCCGCCCACACGTCGTCGCCGACGGTGGCCGGGAGCTCGGCACAGAGCACGGTCCGCCCGGCTGGATCGGGTCCGTCGC
Source organism: Ilumatobacteraceae bacterium (assembly GCA_040507575.1). Taxonomy (GTDB): domain Bacteria; phylum Actinomycetota; class Acidimicrobiia; order Acidimicrobiales; family Ilumatobacteraceae; genus JALZMG01. Next base: position 32,615 of record JBEVOM010000183.1, on the reverse strand, counting down.
GGTAGTTCTTGGGCTCCGACAGCCGGGCGAACGCGACGCCGGGATCCGGGACGTAGTGGGCGTCGACCGGGCTGTAGCGATCCTCGTCCACGACGAGGTACACCAGGACGAGACCGCGGTGCACCACCCGCGTCGTCGGGTGTCCGAGCAGGGCACCGAGCGCATCGAGCGGCGCCGTCCACAGCACCCGACCGGCCTGCACGGTCGTGCCGTCGTCGAGGTCGAGCACCGGCTCGGCCCCGGGAGCCAGTGCGGCGATCCGGTGGCCGGTCACGATCGCCGCGCCCGACGCGGCAGCTCGTTCGGCCAGGCGGTCGACGACCTCGCCGTACCCGAGGCGCGGATACAGGAACGTGCGTCCCGACGGACGCGAGCCGCGGGCGATCCGGGTCAGCATCCGACTGCCGCCGTTGATCGAGATGCGCCGGCGGGCCAGCTCGGACGACAGGTCCTCGGGGGCACGGCCCCACAACTTGGTGGCCATCGGGCCGTGGAACATGGCCAGCGCGGTCGGTCCGAGTCCCGCCCGGACGAACGCGGCGTACGAGCCATCGGGTGTCGAGCGCCGGCGGCGCAGCGGGCCGGTCGCGAGGTCGGCGGCGATCCGGGCGCCGACACCGATCGGGACGTTTCGCACCAGGTCGGGTGCGCGGAGCGGGAACCCGACCCACCGGCTCGTTCCGGGCCGGCCGGCGAGGTGCAGTCGGCCGTGGCGTGTTCGGACCTGCACGTCAGACCCGAGGAGGTCGTCGAGCAGCGCCCGCACGGACGGTGGAGCCGACGGATGCAGCCGGTGGCTGCCGAGGTCGACGCGCTGACCGCCGACGTCGATCGATGCGGCCATGCCACCGACATGGTCGGCGGCTTCGACGATGAGCACGTCCATCCCCCGTCGAGCGGCGAGCAGCGCGCTGGCCAGCCCGCACGGGCCGGCCCCGACCACGACGACGTCCGCTGACCCGTTCATCGTCGGCCGATCAGTCGGGGTCGGAGCACGTGTCGAAGTCAAGACCAGTGGCGGTGTGCTCATCGACCACGGCGACGAGGCGGTGGCCGGCGACCAGCGCGGCGTCGACGCGGGTTCCGAGCTCGGCCCGGACGAGGTGTGAGCGGGCCGAGTGCACGATCGCGCCCGACGCCAGGCGCAGCGTGTAGACCCGCACGGGTCCGCGGAACTCGGCGCCCACGATCTCGGCCGTCCCGGCGTCCGCCGGCTCGAACGTCACATCGTCGGGACGGGCGACCGCGACGCGTTCGCCGTTGCCGTCGGGGACGTCGAGCGGTCCGAGCTCGGTCATCGCCCCACCGCCGTCCCGGGCGATCGGCAGGAAGCTGGCATCACCCATGAACCCGGCGACGAACCTGGTCCGCGGGCGGTGGAAGACCTCGGTCGGGTCGCCCAGCTGCTCGATCCGGCCGGCTCGCATGACGGCGACCCGATCACCGGTCGCCAGCGCCTCGACCTGATCGTGGGTGACGAAGACGGCGGGCGTGCCGGTCGCCCGCAGCAGCTCGACGACGTCACCGCGGATCTGGGCGCGCAGGTTGGGGTCGAGGCTGGCGAACGGCTCGTCGAGCAACATCAGCCGCGGCGCCGGCGCCAGCGCCCGGGCCAACGCGACGCGTTGACGCTCGCCACCCGACAGCTCGTGGGGGTAGCGGCGTCCGTACGAACCGAGCCCGACGAGATCGAGCCAGTGCGAGCACCGACCGTCGCGCTCGGAGCGGCCGAGCGACCGCAAGCCGAACGCGACGTTCTGGGCCACGGTGAGGTGCGGGAACAGGGCGTGCTCCTGGAACACCAGCCCGATGTGTCGACGCTCGGGGTCGACGACCCGTGTGCCGTCGTCGACGGTCGTGCCACCGATGCGGATCGTGCCGCGGTCGGCGGCCAGGAGCCCGGCGACGAGGCGCAGCAGCGTCGACTTGCCACAACCGCTCGGACCGACGAGCGCCAGCAGTTCGGCGTCGGCCAAGGTGACCTCGACGTCGTCGACGGCGACGGTGGCACCGAAGGCCTTCGTCACGTGGTCGATGGCGAGTGCCGAGCCGGTCATGGCGACAGTTCCTACCGGACCGGCCGTCGATCGAGGCGGCGGCACAGGATGGCCACCGGAACGAGGGCGACACCGATGATCGACAGCGCCGGGAGGGCGGCCTGTTCGAAGCGGGACTCCGAGGCCAGGTTGTAGACCCACACGGGCAGGGTGTCGAAGCCGATCGGGCGGAGCAGGAGCGCGATCGGCAGCTCCTTGAGGGCGTCGACCCCGACGAGCACGGCGGCCGTGATGACGCTGGCCCGCGACAGCGGCAGGTGGACGACACCGAGGATCGTGCGCGGTCGGGCCCCGAGCGCCCGGGCCGACGACGTGATCTCGTCGGGCACCTGGCCGAGCCCCGACTCGACGGTGCCGAGCCCCGGCCCGATGAAGCGGATCACGTACGCGTAGGCGAGGGCGACGAACGATCCCGTCGCGACGACGCCGGGGAGCCCCAGGCCGACGCCGCCGAGCAGGTCGTCGAGGGCGACGACGGCGAGGATGACGCCCATGGCGACGACCGGTCCGGGCACCGCGTAGCCGACGGCGGTCAGCCGGTTCGCCGTGCCGACGACACGCGGGTGGGCGAAGCGGCGGGCGTTGGTGACGACCACGGCGACGACGAGGCAGATGCCGACCGTGGTGATCGTCAGCGTCAAGCTGTTGGTGAGGAAGTCCAGGTAGCGGTCGAGCAACGGCGTGCCGCGGTCGCCGCGCGCCTCCCGGATCGCCCACACCGCCAGCTGCAGCGTCGGCGCGCCGAACCCGGCCAGCACGACGGACGTGGCGACGACTGTGGCCGCCGGCCCCCGCCAGCGGCCCAGCCGCCGGGGCACGATGCCGGCGTCCTGGCCGCCGGCCGCGCCATAGCGGGCCCGTCCCCGCAGCACCCGTTCGAGGCCGATGGCGAGCAGCGCCAAGACGAGCACGAGCGTCGCCAGCTCGGCGGCTGCATCCCGGTCGTACGTGCCCCGCCAGATGCGGAACACACCGACGGACACCGTGTCGATCCCGAAGTACTGCACCGTGGCGAAGTCGGTCAACGTCTCCATCACGACGACTGCCGCGCCGGCGGCGATGGCCGGGCGGAGCATCGGCAGCACGACGCGTCGGGCCGCCTGCGAGGGGGAGGCGCCGAGGGTCCGGGCGACGAAGTAGGCGCCACCGGCCTGGTCGCGCAGGGCGGCGCGCGCCGGCAGGTAGACGTACGGGTACAGCGTCAGCGACAGGATGGCGACGGCGCCCGGCATCGATCGGATGTCGGGGAACCAGGCGTCGCGGCCGAACTGGTCCCGCCACCACGTCTGGACGGGACCGGCGAACCCGAAGACCGACGTCGTCACGAAGCCGAGGATGTACCCCGGCACGGCGAGCGGCAGGACGAGCGCCCAGCCGAGCACGCGGCGACCGGGGAAGCGGTACGCGGCGACCAGCCACGCCAGTCCCGTGCCGAGGACGATCGAGCAGAACCCCACGCCGGTGACGAGCACCAGGGTGTCGACGATCTCACCCGGCAAGCGGGTCTGCCACTGCTCCCGCCAGACATCGGTGCTCGGCGTGAGGATGCTGCTGGCGAGCATGCCGATCGGGATGACGACGAGGGCGGCAGCGATCACCGCGGTCGTGGCCCACCCGAGACGGCCGAGGGCCGTGCGGCGGTGGTGGTCGGACCCGACCCGGGCCGGCGGGAGATCGGCGTCGCGGGACGCGTCGACGGCGGCGGGAGCGGTCACGGGACCCGTGAGTTCAGCCGAAGTCGGCTTGGTCCATCAACCTGACCGCGTCGGGGTTGAGGAGCCCGAACTGCTGGGCGTTGACCGGGTCGCGCTTGAAGTCGGTGCCGAACGCCTCGACGACGAGGTCGTCGGGGGCGACATCGGGGTTGGCGGGGTACTCGTGGTTGGAGTGCACGAGGACGGCCTGCCCGTCCGTGGCCAGCCATTCGAGGAACTGCTGCGCGAGGTCGGGGTCATCCGCGTACGTCGTGACGCCACCGCCCGAGATGTTGATGTGGACACCACGGGTGTCCTGCTCGGCCCACTTGAGCTCGACCGGGAACTCGGGGTCGTCCTCGAGCTCCTGGGCCAGGTAGTAGTGGTTCGAGATGCCGACGTCGCAGGCACCTGCGGCCATCGCCTCGAGCAGCTCGATGTCGTTGGCGAAGATCTCGGCGTTGTCGGCCCAGCCCTCGAGGACGTGTTCCGTCGCCTCCTCGCCGTCGGCGGCGATCATGCTGGCGACGAGCGACTGCTGGTAGGAGTTGTTCGCGTTGCGGAGGCACAGCCGTCCCTTCCACTCCGGCGCGGCGAGCTCCTCGTACGTGTCGGGCACGTCCGCGAGGTCGATCGTCTCGGGGTTGTAGACGATCGTGCGGGCGCGCAGCGCGAGGCCGAACCAGCGGTCCTCGGGGTCGCGGTACTCGGCCGGGATGGCGGCATCGAGGACCGGGGATTCGAGTGGCTGGAACAGACCCTCTTCGGCCGCCGCGGCCAGGTTGCCGGCGTCCACGGTGAGGTACACGTCGGCCTCGGTCTCCTCCCCCTCGGCGGCGATCCGCTCGCGGAGCTCGGCGTCGTTGCCGGTGAGGAACTCGACCTCGACGCCCGTGTCCTCGGAGAACTGGGTGAACGCCAACTCGATGTCGTAGTGGCGCCCCGAGTAGACCCGCAACGTCTGGCCGTCATCGCCGCCGCTGCACCCGGCCACCGCGAGCGGCGCGACGGCCGCGGTCAGCATGACGAGCGAGTGGCGCACCGTGCGGCCAACTCGGAACGGTGGCGATGCCAAGGTGGTGGTGGTCGGCTGCGGCCTCATCGGCGACCCACCGTACTTGACGGTTGTCGTTAGACAACCTTAACGTCCCGCTCCGTGCTGATGGCGACGACGACGACGGGTGGCCGCACGTCCAGCGCGCTCGTCACCGGCGGTGCCGGCTTCATCGGCCGCTCGATCGTCGAGGCGCTCACCGCCCGGGGCTGGCGGGTCCGGGTCGCCGACCTGCTGTCCTCGGGACGCCAGCGTCAGGCCGCCGCGGCGATGTCCGGAGTCGATGTCGTCGGCATCGACCTGTCGACGGCGCCGTTGCGCGAGCTGCTCCTCGGCGTCGACGCGGTGGTGCACCTCGCCGGTCGCCCGGGCGTGCAGCCGAGCTGGGGGAGTGGCTTCGACGAGTACGTCCGCCACAACGTGACGGTCACCCAACGGCTGCTCGAGGTCGCCGGGGGGCGTCGGGTCGTGGTCGCGTCGAGCAGCTCCGTGTATGGCGAGATCGCCAGCGGCGCGGCCAGCGAGGACGCACCGCTGCGGCCGCTCAGCCCGTACGGCGTGTCGAAGGTGACGACCGAGATGCTCGTCCACGCGTACGCGGCGCGCGGCGTCGATGCGGTCGCGCTGCGCTACTTCAGCGTCTACGGGCGCCATCAGCGGCCGGACATGGCCGTGTCCCGGCTCCTCGGCGCGGTCTCGACCGGCCGCCCGTTCACCCTGCGCGGCGACGGCAGCCAGCAGCGCGACCTGACCCACGTCGACGACGTCGTGGCCGCCACGTTGGCCGCGATCGAGGCCCCGTTGACGCCGGGCGCCGTCGTGAACATCGGCAGCGGTCGACCGGTCAGCCTGCGCGACGTGATCGCCGAGGTCGAGCGCCAGACCGGTCGCGCCGTGCCGGTGGAGCGGGTGCCGACGGCGCCCGGCGATCCCGGCCGCACCGCGGCCGACCGTCGTCGCGCCCTGGCCGAGCTCGGATGGGCACCCCGCGTCGCCCTGGCCGACGGGATCGCCGACCAGCTCGCCGCTCACCGCGCCGAGTGCGCATACCGCGATGTCGTGTCCGACCTCACCGGGACGGTGGCGTGATGGGCCGTCGACTGCGCCTGGCCGATGGCGGCGCGACGGTGTCGACGGGCGCCGACGTCGCCGACCGGCGCCCGGCCGGCGATGGCCACGTCTTGTTGTTCGTGCCCGCCTACGACGAGGCGGACGCGATCGCCGACGTGCTGCGTCGCGTGCCGGCGACGGTCGGCGGACGACGTCTCGATGTCGTCGTGGTGGACGACGGCTCGACCGACGACACCGCGGACATCGCCCGGCGGATGGGAGTCGACGTGCTCTCGTCGGCGACCAACCGGGGCCTCGGCGCGGCCGTGCGAACCGGTCTGCGGCTCGGCGTCGAGCGCGGCGCGGCCGCCGTCGTGTTCTGCGACGGTGACGGCGAGTACCCGCCCGAGGAGATCGACGCCGTCGTCGCCCCGATCCTCGAGGGCACGGCCGACTACGTCGTCGGCAGCCGCTTCCTCGGCCGCATCGACCACATGCGGCCCCACCGACGGGTCGGCAACGTGGTGCTCACGACCGGTCTGTCGTTCGTGGCCCGCCGCCGGATCACCGACGGCCAGAGTGGCTACCGGGCGTTCTCCCCGGCCGCCGCAGCCTCCGCCGAGGTGATCCACGACTACAACTACGCCCAGGTCCTCACGCTCGACCTGCTGGCCAAGGGCTACCGGTACCGCGAGGTGCCGATCAGCTACCACTTCCGCACCACCGGCCGCAGCTTCGTGACGCTCGGGCGCTACCTGCGCCGCGTGGTCCCGGCCGTCTACCGAGAGCTGAACACGGCATGACCTCCAAGGAGACCCCCACGATGCGCACGCGTCGCACCTTCGCTGCACTCACCCTCGTCGCCCTGGTGGCCGTCACGGCCGGCTGCGGCGACGACGACGGTGCCGATGTCCGAGACCTCGGCAACGGGACGGGCGCATCGGCCAGCGGATCGGGTTCCGGGTCCGGGTCGGCGTCCGGCTCCGGCTCGGCATCGGGTTCGGGCTCGGGTTCCGCGACCGGCATCGCCGCCGGGAGTGTCGCCCAATCGACCGAAAACGCGCTGATCGTCGCCGCCGTCGAGGGCTACCGGGCGTACGTCGAGGAGCAGATCGTGGAGCTGCAAGCGGCGACCACGGTGTTCACGGATGCCGTGCGGGCCGGCGACATCGAGGCCGCCAAGGCGCAGTTCCCGATCTCGCGGCGCTCGTGGGAGCGCATCGAGCCGATCGCCGGACTGATCTCCGACATCGACGGGGCCGTCGATGCCCGCGAAGACGACTACTCGGGCCCGGACGACCCTGCGTTCACGGGCTGGCACCGGCTCGAGTACCAGCTGTGGACCGCCGAGGACGTGTCCGACGCCGCGGCGTTCGCCGACCAGCTCGACGCCGACCTGCAGACGCTGGCCGACGCCGTGCCGGACCTCGAGCTGCCGCCCGGCGTGCTCACGGTCGGGGCCCAGGAGCTGATCGAAGAGGTCGCCGCGCCAGACGGGAAGCTGTCGGGCGAGGAGGACCGCTACTCGGGCACCGACCTCTATGACTTCCTGGCCAACGTCGAGGGCTCCGAGGCGCTCGTCGAGTTGCTGGCCCCCGCGCTCGAGGAGGCCGACCCGGACCTGCTGCAGACGATCCGCGACCAGTTCGCGACGCTCCACGAGCACCTCGACGCACTTGGTTCCTTCGAGGAGGGGTTCGTGCCCTACTCCGAGGTGACCCAGGAGCAGAAGGACGAGCTGGCCGCCGACCTCGGAGCCCTTGCCGAGTCGCTCTCCCTGCTCAACGGTACCCTCGGGCTCGAATGAGCCGAGCCGCCCGCGATCGCGACCCGTTCCGGGGCACGAGCCGACGCTCGTTCCTCACCCGTTCCGCCGTGGCGGCCACGGGCGCCGGGCTGGCGATCGCCGGTTGCACGTCCGACGGCGACGAGACGGTCGGCAACGAGGGCGACGGCGCGTCGGGCGATGCTCCGTACAACGACGCGCTGCCGGCCGCGTCCGCCCTCGTCGCGTTCCGGGGCGAACGGCAGGCCGGGATCGTGGCGCCCGCTGCGGCGGCCGGGGTCGTGGCCGGACTCGACGTGCGTCTCGCCGGCCGGGCCGCCCTCGCCGACCTGCTGGCGACGGTGAGCGCCGAGATCGAGCGGGTGATGAGCGGCATGGGCTACGACCGCCGCAGCGGCGGCTTCCCGCCGCTCGACACGGGCATCTTGGGCCCGGTGCCGGGGCCGACGGGGACGTCGGTGATCGTCGGGTTCGGAGCATCGCTCTTCGACGACCGCTTCGGCCTCGCCGAGCAGCGGCCCGACCAGCTGATCGAGATGCCGCATTTCAGGAACGACCGCCTCGTCGATCCCGAGCGCAGCCACGGCGACCTCTCGCTCGTCGTGCAGGCCGACACCCAGGACGCCGCCAACCACGCCCTGCGCCAAGTGCTGCGCCGGACCCGCGGGGACCTGGCCGTGCGATGGGTGCGGGAGGGCTTCAACACGCTCGACCGCGCGGCCAAGCCGGGGACGGCGCCTGCCCGCAACCTGATGGGGTTCAAGGACGGCACCGCCAACCCGCACGTCGACGACGCGGCGGCGATGGACGCCCACGTGTGGATCCAGCCCGGTGACGGGCAGCCGGCGTGGTCGGTCGGCGGGTCGTTCCAGGCGATCCGGGTGATCCGGATGCAGGTCGAGTTCTGGGACCGGACGCGGCTCAACGAGCAGGAAGCGCTGATCGGCCGGCACCGCGACAGCGGCGCCCCGCTCGGCGCCGAGCTCGAGACGGACGTGCCGACGTTCGCCGACGGCCTGAAGTCGCACATCGCCCGGGCCAACCCACGCACCGCGGGCAGCGAACGCAACATCATCCTGCGCCGGCCGTTCAGCTACGTCGGCGGCGTCGACCCGAACTCCCAGCTCGACCAAGGCCTGTTGTTCACGTGCTACCAGCGCAGCCTGGCCGACGGGTTCATGACGGTGCAGGAGCGCCTCGAGGGCGAAGCACTGGAGGAGTACATCCGCCCACTCGGTGGCGGCTTCTTCGTCGTGCCGCCCGGGCCGGGCGACGGCGGCGGCTACCTGGGCCAGTCACTGCTCGACGCCTGACCGGCCCCAGGCTCATCCGAGTGTTGAGGGTCGACCGAGTGCCGAGCGGCGCGAAATCAGCCCGCCGGCACTCCGATGAGGGCCGGAGCGCTCAGCGGCTGTTGAGGTCCTTGGCGATGGCGACGATCTGCAGCTCGTCGGTCCCGGCGTAGATCTGCAGGACCTTGGCGTCACGGGCGAGTTGCTCCACGTGGAACTCGGACATGTACCCGTTGCCGCCGAAGAGCTGCACGGCCTCCAGCGCGACCTCCGTGGCCGACCGCGCCGAGTAGAGCTTCATCGCCGACGCCTCGGCGAACGACAGGCTCTTGCCGGCGCGCATCGTCTCCAGGTACCGGAAGACCATGTTCTGGACGTTCATCCGGGCGACCTCCATCGCCGCCAACTTGGCCTGGATGAGCTGGAAGCTGTTGATCGGCTGGCCGAACTGCACCCGCTCCTTGGCGTACGCGACGGACACCTCCAGGCACTGCTCGATGATCCCGAGCGCCATCGCCGCCACGCTGGCCCGCTCCGACGCGAACGCCGCCTTCGCCGACTGCCGGCTGGCCGCGCGCTTCGCGGCATCGACCGGCCCGGCGCCGCGGCTCTCACCCGGACCACCGATGACGTGGTCGGCCGTGACGCGCACGTCGTCGAGGAACAGCTCCCCGGTCGGGGAGGAGTGCATGCCCATCTTGCGCAGCGGTTTCGTCTGCACCAGACCTGGCGTGCCGGACTCGACGACGACGTTGAGCACCTGACGCTCCCGCGCCGGGGTCGTCCCGTCATCGAGCTTGCAGATGAAGACGATCGTGTCGGCGTACGGCCCGTTGGTGATGAACGTCTTGGAGCCGTTGAGCACGTAGCCGTCGCCATCCCGCACCGCGGTCGAGCGCATCGCGCCGAACGCATCGGAGCCACTGCCGGGCTCGGTGATCGCCCACGACCCGATCCGCTCCATCGTGACGAGCGGGATCCCCCAGCGCTCGCGCTGCTCAGCCGTCCCGCGCCGGGTGATCGCGTTCCCGGCGAGGTTCATGGAGACACCCATCGCAGTCACGAGGCCCGGGCTCTGGCGGCAGATCTCGACCATCGGCAGCAGGGTCATGACGGCGCGGTCGTACCGCTCCTCGGGCGTCGCCGGCGGGCCACCGCGGGTCTCGCGCTCGACGCGCTCGCGGTTCATCTCGTCGATGCCGAACGTCTTGACGTACGACCGCAGGATGTCGTACGGCGGGCGGTCCCCGTGCTCGAGGTCGTCCCGGTTCGGCACGATCTCGGACTGGACGAAGTCGCGCACTGCGTCGCGGACCATCAGCTGCTCGTCGGACCACTCGATCATCGCTACGCAACGTACCCGGCTCGGCCGCGGTGGCCGATGCGCTGACGGCGCGTCCGACGCTTCAGAGGTCGCGGACGACGAACCCGGTGCGCAGCTTGGGGGTGAAGAACGTCGACTTCGGCGGCATCAACAAGCCTTCGCGGGCCGTGCGTTCGATCTCGGCGATGCTCACGGGTCGGATCAGCACCGCGGCCGTCGCCGCACCGGTCCGCACCTCGTCGACCACCTCGTGCAGCCCGTGTTGGTACCTGACCTCGGCCGTGCTCGCCGTCATCGCGTGCTCCAGCCATGCGCCGTCCAGCGCCCGCACGTCGTCGAACACGTGCGGTTTGGGGGTCAGCCACTCTGCCGAACCCCCCGGCCCGATCAGCACGAGCCGGCCGGACGCGACCATCTCGGCCAGCGTGGCCGCCGTCGCAGGCTCGGCCGGCGTGACGTCGAACGAACGCGCCAGCTCGGCCCGCACGTCGGCGAACGACGCGCCGGCGTAGAGCCGGTGGATGGCCTCGATGCTCAGCTGCTCGACGACGAGCTCGCCCACGAACGCCAGTGTCTGCTCGGCCGCCGTGTCGGTCCGACCGGTCGCGGCGCGGACCTCGTCGCGGTAGGTCTGGCTGACGGCGTACCGGTGGTGCCCGTCGGCGATCAGCACATCGTCGCGCCCGAGGTGGTCGCGGATGGCGTCGATGCGGTTCGGGTCGGTGACCCGCTCGACCACGTGGTCGACACCGTCGACGCTGACCGCGCCGACGGGCTCGGCCGGTTCGGCGAGCAGGTCGGTCAGCCCACTGGCGAGCGAAAGTCCCCACACCGGTGACAGGTTGGCGGTCGTGGCCCGCGTCAGGTCGAGGCGGTCCGTCGAGGCCTTCGGTGTGGTGCGCTCGTGGGGGAGCACGCCGCCGGCACCCGGGTCGACGACCTCGAGGCCGCCGAGGACGCCGACGAGATCGCGGCGAGCCCCGGTGGCGTCGGTGAAGCCCATCCGGTAGAGCGTGAACGTGGGCGCCGCGTCGGCGACCATGACGCCGGCCGCGACCCACTCGCGCAGCAGACGAGCTGCGGTCGTGTAGCGATCGACACCCCCCCGGGGAACGTCGACGTGGACGATGTTGTGAGGGTCGCGAGTGGCGAGCGCATCGACGTCGGCGTCGGACAGGACGTCGTAGGGCGGAGCAACCACTCTGTCGAGGTCGACGGCGGGGGCGTAGCGGACGGCGCGGAACGGTTCGAAGCGGGGCACGGGCGCCATTCTGGCGGTACCGTCCCCGAGCCGTGGATCCGCTCGCCGTCCTGCTCGATCTCGACGGGGTCGTGTGGCTCGCGCACCAGGCGATCCCGGGTTCGGTCGACGCCGTCGCCCGACTCCGGGCGTCCGGGCGCCGTGTGCTGTTCGTGACGAACAACTCCGGGATGCGCATCGGCGACCAGGAAGCGGCGCTGGCGGCGATCGGGATCCCGGCTACCGGTGACGTCGTCACGTCGGCGACGGCCGCCACGACGCTGATCGCGCCGGGGGAGCGGGTGCTCGTGTGCGGCGGTGCCGGCGTCACCGAGGCGGTCCACGCTCGACAAGCGACGGCAGTGGCCGGCGACGACCCGGCGGGCACGGACGTGGACGTCGTGGTCGTCGGGTTCCACCGCGAGTTCGACTACGAGCGGCTGCGCATCGCGGCGACCGCGGTGCGGGCCGGCGCCCGACTCGTCGGCACGAACGACGACGCCACGTACCCCACGCCCGACGGCCCGATCCCCGGCGGCGGGGCCATCCTCGCTGCGGTGACGACGGCGGCTGGCGTCGCGCCGGTGGTCGCCGGCAAGCCGTTCCCACCGATGGCCGATGCCGTGCTGGCACGGCTCGGCCGACCCGACCCCGGCCGCCTGCTGATGGTCGGAGACCGCTCGACGACCGACGGCGCGTTCGCAGCCGCGCTCGGCTGCCCCTTCGCGCTGGTCCGCAGCGGCGTCACCGCAGCGGGCGAGGAGGTCGACGTGCCGGTGGCGATCGACGCGCCCGACCTCGCCTCGGTGGTCGGTCGCATCGTGGGCCCTGCGGCGTCCGGGTAGCATTCGCCGATGGCCAAGAACAACCTGCAGAAGCTCCTGGAGTCGGGCATCCAGTTCACGGAGATGACGCGCAAGCAGGCCGAGTCGGTGGTCCAGGGACTTGTGAAGGCCGGTGCCGTGCGCCGCTCCGAGACCGAGGCGACGGTGCAGGCGTTGATCGACTGGGGCCGGTCGACGGCCACCCACCTCGCCGAGGCCGTGCAGGCTGAGGTCACCAAGCAGCTGGGCTGGCTGGCCAACCGCGTCGACGACGTCGAAGACCAGTTGGAGTCGATCGTGAGTCGCTTCAGCAGTGGGGATGCCGAGCCGGTGAAGAAGGCCGCGGCCACGAAGGCGGTCGCGAAGAAGGCGATGGCCAAGAAGGTGCCGGCCAAGAAGGCGGTCGCGAAGAACGCGCCGGCCACGAAGGCCGCGGCGAAGAAGGCGCCGGCCAAGAAGGCTCCGGCCAAGAAGGCTCCGGCCAAGAAGGCTCCGGCCAAGAAGGCCGTCGGCACCTCGGGCGTCCGCAAGGTCGCCACGTCGCGCACGGGCTGAGTGAGCGCCCGGCGGCGGCTGGATGCCGAGCTCGTGCGGCGTGGCATCGTCGCCAGTCGCGCCGACGCATCGGCGGCCGTCGATGAACGCCGCGTCCTCGTGAACGGCGCCGTCGCCGACCGTCCGGCCCGTCTCGTCGCATCCGGCGATGCGCTCGTCGTCACCGGCCCGCCGGCGCGCTTCGTCGGACGCGGCGGCGAGAAGCTCGACGCGGCCCTCGAGCAGTTCGCCGTCGACGTCACCGGGCGTCGCGCACTCGACGTGGGTGCGTCGACGGGCGGTTTCACCGACTGTCTGCTCGCCCGTGGAGCCGCGCTCGTCGTCGCCCTCGACGTCGGTCACGGACAGCTGCACCCCCGGATCCGCAGCGATCCACGGGTCGTCGTGCTGGAGCGCACGAACATCCGGGATGCCACCCCGGCGACGATCGGCGGGCTCGTCGACGTGGTCGTCGTCGACGTGTCGTTCATCTCGCTGCGGACGATCCTGCCCGTGCTGGTGACGCTGTGCCAGCCTGGGTCACCCATGGTGCTCCTCGTGAAGCCCCAGTTCGAGGCCGGCAGGTCGGAGGTCGACCGCGGCCGGGGCGTGATCGTCGACCCGATCGTCCACGATCGGGTGAGGGCCGAGATCGACGCCGCGCTCGTAGCGGCCGGCTGCCGCGTGATGGCGTGGATGGACTCGCCGATCGTCGGCGGCAAGGGCAACCGCGAGCTGCTCGTGCACGTGGTGACGGGGGCGGCCTCGTGACCAAGGTGGCGTTCGTCGCCCACCATGAGCGCGAGGAGGCCCGCGCCCTCGCCCGCACGACGGTCCCCTGGCTGACCGCGCAGGGCCACGACGCGTGGGTGATCGCCGACGACGCCACGTTGCTCGACCTCGCCGATCTCGTCAGCGAGGAGCCGCTGCGGCAGGCCGAGCTCGTCGTCTGCCTCGGTGGCGACGGCACGATGCTGCGGGCCGTGCGGCTCCTCGACGGCGCCAACGTGCCGCTGCTCGGTGTCAACATCGGTGTCCTCGGTTACCTCACGGAGATCGACCCCCCCGACCTGACCTCGTCGCTCGAACGGTTCGTGGCCGGACCGGACGCCGGATCGTGGCACCTCGACGAGCGGATGCTCCTCGATGTACGGGTCAGCGGATCGGTGACCGGTCGTTGGCGGGCGCTCAACGAGGCGGTCGTCGAGAAGAGCGAGTCCGGCCACACCGTCCACCTGCTCGCCCGCATCGCCGGTGAGCCGTTCACGAGCTACGCCGCCGACGGCCTCATCGTGGCGACCCCGACCGGTTCGACTGCGTATTCGCTGTCGGCCCGCGGGCCGGTGGTGTCGCCGCGGCACCGGGCGCTGCTGCTGACGCCCGTCTCGCCTCACATGTTGTTCGACCGAGCGCTCGTGCTCGACCCGACCGAGACGGTCGAGATCGAGGTCGACGGCTTCCGCCGGGCCGGCCTCGACGTCGACGGGCAGCTCGTCGCCATGCTCGAGGACGGCGACGTCGTGACGTGCGCGCCGGCCGCCGAGACGGCGCGCTTCGTGCGGTTCGCGCCGCACCACTTCCACCAGATCCTGAAGGCCAAGTTCGGCCTCGCCGATCGCTGAGCGCCAGGACCACGACCACGTGCTCACGGAGCTGCACATCGAGGATCTCGGCGTCATCCATCGTCTCGACCTCGTGCTCGGTCGCGGGATGACCGCGGTGACCGGGGAGACCGGCGCCGGCAAGACGATGCTCGTCGAGGCCCTGGAGCTGCTCGTCGGTGGCCGGGCCGACGCGTCCATCGTGCGCTCGGGCTGTGCCGAGGCCCGCATCGACGGTCGGTTCGTGGCCGGCGACGACGAGGTCGTGTTGACCCGCGTGGTCCCGGCCGATGGCCGCTCTCGGGCCTATGTCGACGGTCGGCCGACGACGGCCGGTGCACTGGCCGATGCCGCGGCGGGGATCGTCGACCTCCATGGCCAGCACGAGCACCAGAGCTTGCTGGCCGGTCCGACGCAACGCGAGGCCCTCGATCGCTTCGGCGCCGTCGACCTCACGCCGCTGCGGGCGGCCCGCGCCCGGCTCACCGAGCTCGACGCGGAGTTGGCGACCCTCGGCGGTGACGAGCGGGAGCGGGCCCGTGAGATCGACCTGTTGCGCTTCCAGGTCGACGAACTGGCCGCCGCCGCGCTCGACGGGCCGGAGGAGGACGACCGGCTGGCCGTGATCGAGGACGCCCTTGCTGACGCTGTCGGTCATCGCCAGGCCGGTGAGGCCGCCCATGCCGCGCTGCTCGACGAGGGCACGGCCCGCGACGCGTTGGCCGCCGCGCTGGCTGCCGTGTCGGGGCGGGCCCCGTTCCGCGGCGTCGCCGACCGGCTGGCCTCGTTGCTGGCCGAGGTCGACGACGTCGGCGACGAGGTGCGCCGCACCGCCGAGGTCATCGAGGAGGATCCCGAACGGCTGGCCGAGGTCCGCGGCCGCCGCCAGCTGCTGCGCGATCTGCGCCGCAAGTACGGCGACGGGCTCGCCGAGGTCATCGAGTACGGCCGCTGGGCCGCCGAGCGGCTGGCCGAGCTGGAGAGCTTCGACGAGCGGGCTGCGGCGCTCGACGCGGAGCGTCGACGCGCCGTGGTCGCCGAGCGGGCGGCCGCATCGGCGGTCGGCACCGCCCGCCGGGCCGCCGCGCCGGCGCTCGCCGCTGCGGTCACCGCGCGGTTGCGGGTCCTCGCCCTCCCGCACGCCGTGGTCGACGTCCAGGTCGGCGACGACGCCGAGGATCAGCCAGGCGACCGGGTCCAGTTCCTGCTGGCCGCCAATCCCGGCAGCCCGCCCCTTCCGCTGACGAAGGTCGCGTCGGGTGGCGAGCTGGCCCGGTCCATGCTGGCGTTGCGGCTCGTGCTGAGCGGCGAGAGCGACGCGACCGGCGACGGCACCCGCACGCTCGTGTTCGACGAGGTCGATGCCGGCATCGGGGGGACCGCCGCAACTGCGGTCGGGCAGGCGCTGGCCGAGCTCGCCCGGCACCACCAGGTGCTCGTGGTCACCCATCTCGCCCAGGTCGCCGCGCAGGCCACGACCCAGGTGCTCGTGACCAAGGACGTGAGCCGGGGCGTGACCACGGCGTCGGCCGCGGTCGTCGCCGGCGAGCGCCGCGTCGAGGAGCTGGCCCGGATGCTGTCGGGTGAGGAGGGCGGGGAGGCCGCCCGCCGTCACGCCGTCGAACTGCTGCGCAGCGGGACCGTCAGCGGTTGAAGTAGAACGGGATCCAGACGACGCTCAGCACGACGCCGATGATTCCCAGGATCAACCCGGCCTTGGCCATGCCGTCGCCGGCCTGACCGGTCGCCGCGATCTCCTTCTTGGCCTGCGTGCTGAGCACGATGGCGATGATCCCGGTGATGATGCCGAAGCAGAACAGCGACACGATGCCGAGCACCAGCGAGGCCGTGGCCTTGCCGTTGTTGCCCGTCGGGACGGCCGCGCTGCCGTAGCCGGACGGACCTCCGAAGGACGGTGGCGGCGGAGGCGGAGGGTTGAAGTCGGATCCCACGGGGTTCAGGTTGGCACAGAACGGGCCGGGACCGGTGCGATGGTCCTCAGAACACGAGCAGGAGGACGGGGACGAGGAAGGCGACGACGCCGACGACGATCCCGACCACGGCGGTGCGGCTGCCGGCCTGGATGAGGCCGGCGGCGGCGTGCTGGCGGATCTGACTTCGCGCCATCACCCCGAGCCCGATCGCGATCGGCCCCAGGATGACACCGAAGACCAGTAGGCCGGCGACGCCGAACAGCACGGATGCCACCGCGTTCCCGTTGCGCTCGAACACCCAGCGGCCGAAGCTCCCCGTCAGGTTCACCACGGTCCCAGTGTGCCGCCCGGTCGGTGCGCCCGCCCGTCGGCCGCGATCGTGACGCCAGGATCCCAGTCGGGCGACCCGTCGGTGCGGTACGATGAGATCCCGTCGTTCATGTCCGGCGCCACCCATGGTGTCGTGTCACTGCAACCACGGAGGTCCCCCGGATGCCGAAGCACATCTTCGTGACAGGCGGGGTGGCCAGCTCCCTGGGCAAGGGACTCACCGCATCGTCGCTCGGCCGACTGCTCAAGCTGCGGGGACTGCGGGTGACGCTGCAGAAGCTCGATCCCTACATCAACGTCGATCCGGGCACGATGAACCCGTTCGAGCACGGCGAGGTGTTCGTCACCGACGACGGCGGCGAGACCGACCTCGACCTCGGGCACTACGAGCGGTTCATCGACGAGAACCTGTCCCGCGCGTCCAACGCCACCACGGGCTCGATCTACCAGTCGGTGCTCGCGGCCGAACGCCGCGGCGACTACCTCGGCAAGACCGTCCAGGTCATCCCGCACATCACCGACGAGATCAAGCGGCGCATCCGCCGGGTCGCCACCGACGACGTCGACGTCGTCATCACCGAGGTCGGGGGGACGGTCGGCGACATCGAGATCCTCCCGTTCCTCGAGGCGATCCGCCAGTTCCGCAAGGAAGCGGGGCGTGACAACGTCTGCTACGTCCATGTCACGCTCGTCCCGTTCATCGGGCCGTCCGGCGAGCAGAAGACGAAACCGACCCAGCACTCCGTCACCGAGCTGCGCAGCCGCGGCATCCAACCCGACCTCATCGTGTGCCGTAGCGAGGAGCCGCTGTCCGACGACCTGAAGGTCAAGATCTCCAACCTCTGCGACGTCGATGCCCGGGCCGTCGTCAACGCCGCCGACGCCCGCAACATCTACGAGCTGCCGCTCATCCTCCACGACGAAGGGCTCGACGACGTCGTGTGCGAGGTGCTGCGGATCGAGACCGCGGGTGAGCTCGACCTCGGGCCGTGGGAGCAGGTCGTCGACCTCGTCGAGGCGGCGACCGAGCCGGTGCGCATCGGTCTCATCGGGAAGTACGTGCAGTTGGCCGACGCGTACCTGTCCGTCGTCGAGAGCCTCAAGCACGCCGGCTTCCACCACGGCGCCAAGGTCGAGATCGATTGGATCCAGGCCGAGGACGTCGAGGGGCTGTTGGCCGCCGGCCGCCTCGCCCAGCTCGACGGGATGGTCATCCCTGGTGGGTTCGGCATCCGCGGGGTCGAAGGCAAGATCGCGGCCGCCCGCTACGCCCGCGAGGAGGGCGTGCCGTGCCTCGGGCTGTGCCTCGGGCTGCAGACGATGACGATCGAGTTCGCCCGCAACGTCCTCGGGCTCACCGATGCCAACTCGACGGAGTTCGACCCGACGACGCAGCACCCCGTCATCGACCTGATGCACGACCAGCGCGACGTCATCGACAAGGGCGGCACGATGCGCCTCGGCGCGTACTACGCGGTGCTCGAGCCCGGTACCAAGGTCCACGAGGCCTACGGCGAGCCGGTCGTCAGCGAGCGTCACCGCCACCGCTACGAGTTCAACCCGAACTACCGCGCCCGTCTGGAGGCTGCCGGCTTCGTGTGCAGCGGGGCCTCGCCGGACCGCCGACTCGTCGAGTTCATCGAGCTCCGGGACCACCCGTACTGGGTCGCCACCCAGGCCCACCCGGAGTTCAAGAGCCGTCCCGACCGTCCGCACCCGCTGTTCCGGGATCTCGTCGGTGCCGCGCTCAAGCTGCGCGCCGAGCGCGGGGGCACCAGCGTCGCCGCCGCCGTAGTGCCGTGACCGGCCGGCGCCGGCGGTGAGCGGAGACTTCCGACGCATCGGCGAGCGCGAGGTGCACGCCGGACACGTGTGGAACGTGGTCGTCGCCGACTTCGCCGGCCCGGACGGCGAGCCGTTCCGCCGTGACATCGTGCGGTCGCCGGGCGCCGTCGGCATCGTGCCGCTCGTGTTCGACGCCGAGGGCAACCCGTCGGTCGTGCTCGTTGAGCAGTACCGCCCGCCCTACGAGCAACGGATCCTCGAGGTTCCGGCCGGGATGCGCGACGTGCCCGGGGAACCCACCGAGGACACGGCGCGGCGCGAGCTGATCGAGGAGGCCGGCCTGGACGCCGGGCGGCTCGACCTGCTGACGGAGTTCTACCCGTCGCCGGGGATGACCGACTCGGTGTGCACGCTGTACCTGGCGACGGCGTGCACGTCGGTTGCCCGCGACCTGCACGGGCCGGAGGAGGAGCACTCACGTCTGCTGCACCTGCCGTTGGCGACAGCCCTGGCGATGGTCGACAGCGGGGCGATCCGCGACGCCAAGACGGTGATCGGGCTCCTCCTGACCGATCGGCGGATGCGCGACGGCGACGTGCCCGTCGCCGACCCGGTGGCGCTGTGATCCTGCGCGACGCCGACGTCACCGACGCCGAGCTGCCCCTCGAGGTCGAGGAGTTCCTCGCTTGGCTCGTCGCTGAACGAGGACGGGCCCCGAACACGATCGCCGCCTACCGGCGGGATCTGACCGGCTACACCAGGTGGCTCACCGCCAACGGCACCGATCTCGGGTCGGTCGACACCGCGACGCTCGTCGAGTTCGTCGCCGAGCGCCGCACCGCTGGGGCGCCGGCGAGCGTCGCCCGGCAGCTCGCCGCCGTGCGCACGTTGCACCGGCACCTCGTCATCGAGGGCGAGCGGGCAGACGACCCGACGGCCGACCTGGAAGGCGTGCGCGTCCCGGCCGGGCTGCCCAAGCCGTTGAGCGAGGCCGACGTGACGTCGCTGCTCGACGCCGTGGCCGGGCACGAGCCGGTCGACGTCCGGGATCGCGCCCTGCTCGAGCTGCTGTACGCCACCGGGGCCAGGATCTCCGAGGCGTGCGGGCTGTCGATGGGGGACATCGACTTCGACAGCCGATTGGTGCGGTTGTTCGGCAAGGGCTCGAAGGAGCGGATCGTGCCGTTCGGACGGTCGGCGGCCGCCGCGCTGGACGAGTGGTTCGCGCCCGGGGGCCGGGTGCGCCTGGCCCCCGTCCAGTGGCGCCGCCGCGACGACGCCGAAGCCGTGTTCCTCAACCGCCGCGGCGGGCGGCTGACCCGCCAGGCGGCGTGGGCCGTCGTCAAGCGGTACGGGGAGCGGGCCGGCCTCCGTGGGGAGCTGTCGCCGCACGTGCTGCGCCACTCGTGCGCCACCCATCTGCTGGACCACGGCGCCGATCTGCGGGTCGTGCAGGAGCTGCTCGGACACGCCTCGATCTCGACGACGCAGGTGTACACGAAGGTCAGCCAGGAGCGCCTCTTCGAGGTGTACCGCGCAGCTCACCCCCGGGCGACCGGCGCGAGCGTCGCCAGCAGGCCGGCGGTCCGGTGACCGCGTCGGTCCGGCACCTCCGGCGGCGCTTCGTGACGTCGTTGTCCCCGGCGGCTCCCAGCGCCGACGACGAGGCGTGGGCCGCGGGCTGGCTGGACGGCGCGTCGCGCGAGCTGTGGGATGCCATGACGAACACCGACCGTCGGCACGCGATCGAGGTCGCGAGGCGTTTCGCGGCCCGCCGGCCGGATGCGACGACGGCCGAGATGGCCGGGGCGTTGCTGCACGATGCCGGGAAGGTCGAGGCCGGCCTCGGGACGTTCGGCCGCGTGGCAGCCACGGTCGTCGGGCCGCACGGCCGACGGTTCCGCACGTACCACGCGCACGAGGCGATCGGTGCCCGGCTCGCCGAGGCCGCCGGCGCCGACCCGGTGACCGTCGCCCTCATCGAAGGCCACGGACCGGCGGCCGCCGATCTGCGCGCCGCCGACGACATCTGACCCGACGGCGCAGTTCTCTGTGAGTTCCGGGGCCATTTCTGGCCCCGGAACGGAGTCAGAAACGTTGACCTGTCAGGCGGGGAGCAGCTCGATGACGGCGATCCCGGCGTCTGCCTTCAGCGGGTCGTCATGGCCGCATGATGAGGCCACCGTCGATGTTGAGCACCTGGCCGGTGATCCAACCGCCGGCCGGCGCGCAGAACAGCAGCAGGGCTCCGCAGAGCTCGCCGGGCTGACCGACGGCCCGCAGCGCGGCTCGCTGCTCGACCATCTCACGGTAGGCGGAGCCCACGGGCGTGAGCTGCGTGCCTGCATCGCTTGCCGTGATCCCCGGTGCGATGCAGTTGACGGTGATGTTGGCGGGGCCGAGCTCGCGCGCCAGCGTGGTCGTGAGACCGACGATGGCGAGCTTGGTGATGCCGTAGACGCTCTCGGCGGGGAACGCGCCGACCGAGGCCTGGTTCACGATCCGCCCGCCGCCGCGCTCGCGCATCGACGGGACGACCGCCTTGGCGCACTGCCACGCGCCGGTCACGTTCACGCTGAACGCGCGGTCCCAATCGCCCCGTTCGAAGTCCATCGCCGACGTGGTCACGATCTGGACCATCAGCGCGGCGTTGTTGACCAGGATGTCGACGCCGCCGAAGCGGGTGACGGTGGCGTCGACCATCGCCTCGACCGACGATTCATCGGCGATGTCGACAGCCACCGACAGTGCCTCGCTGCCATTCCCGTCGATGGCCTCGGCCACGGCACGGGCGCCGTCGAGGTTGATGTCGGCGCAGACGACACGGGCGCCCGCGTCGGACAGGGCGTGGGCGTAGGCCTCACCGATGCCGCCTCGGGATGCGCCGGTGACGATGGCAACCTTGCCCTCGAGCGTCCAACTCACGTCCATGTCGTGCTCCTTGTATGCCGGTGTGACGGCGCCAGCTGATCCGTCGGCGACGTTCTCCGTGAGCTCCGGGGCCGTTTCTGGCCCCGGAACGGAGTCCCAGAACCGCTGCCCGTCAGGCGGGGAGGAAGCCGATGGCGTCGTAGGCCCGCTGCAGTGTCGCCGACGCGACGGACCTCGCCTTGTCGGCACCGGTGCGCAGCAGCGACGCCAGCTCGGCGCGGTCGCCGAGCAGCTCACGGTAGCGCGCCTGGATCGGCCCGAGGAGCTCGATGACGGCGTCGCCGGCGTCGGCCTTCAGCGGACCGTACTGCGTGTAGCCCTTGGCCAGGTCGGCGGGGGACCGCCCGGTGGCGGCCCCCAGGATCTCGAGCAGGTTGCTGACGCCGGGTTTGGTCGCCGGGTCGTAGCGGACCTCGCTGTCGGAATCGGTGATCGCCCGCTTGAACTTCCGGGCGATCATCTCGGGGTCGTCGAGCAGCTCGATGAGACCGGCGCTGGAGTCGGCCGACTTGGACATCTTGGCCAGCGGGTTCTGCAGGTCCATGACCCGCGCCCCGACCTTCGGCGTGACGGCCTCGGGCACGACGAACGTCTCACCGAAGCGGAAGTTGAACCGGATCGCGATGTCACGCGTGATCTCGACGTGCTGGCGTTGGTCGTCGCCCACCGGGACGGCGTCGGCGTCGTACAGCAGGATGTCGGCTGCCTGCAGGGCCGGGTACGTGAAGAGTCCGGCGGAGATGAACTCGCCCACCCGCTTGGCCGACTTGTCCTTGAACTGGGTCATCCGCGACAGCTCGCCGTAGCTGACCTGGCACTCCATCACCCAGGCGAGCTGGCTGTGCTCGGGAACGTGGCTCTGGACGAAGACGGTGGCGACCTCCGGGTCGAGGCCGATGGCGAAGAACGACGCCGCCAGCTCCACGGTCCGCTGACCGATGATGCCCGGCTCCTCGGTGATCGTGAGCGCGTGCAGGTCGACGATGCCGTGGAAGGCATCGACCTCGTGCTGATCCCGGGCCCACCCCCGGAGCGCGCCGAGGTAGTTGCCCAGGTGGACATCTCCGGTGGGCTGCATGCACGACAGGACGCGGGTCACCCGGCGCACGCTACCCATCGAGGGTTTCGCTCCATCGGGCGTTTGACCGGGCACCGGCCACGCGTCGGGCGCCCCGCGACATCCGCCACCGGTGCGGGAGCCGCCAGTAGCGTCGCGGGGCGATGACGATCGACGTGGCGGCGGAGCTGTCCGACCGAACCTACGAGGGACCGTTCGACCTGCTCCTCCGGCTGATCCTGGCCGACGAGGTCGACATCCACCAGGTCAGCCTGGCCCGCATCGTGGACGCGTACCTCGTCGAGGTCGAGCACATGCAGCACCTCGATCTCGACATCGCCACCGAGTTCCTGCTGATCGCCGCCACGCTGGTCGAGCTGAAGGCCCGGCGCCTGCTGCCGGGACGGGCCGCGCTCGACCTCGACGACGAGCTGGCCCTGTGGGAGGAGCGCGACCTGCTCCTCGCCCGGCTGCTCGAGTGCAAGACGTTCAAGGACGTGTCACGCCTGTTCGGCGCCCTGGCCGACGACGCCGACCGCAGCGTGCCGCGGCGGGTCGGCGCCGACGAGCGCTTCGCCGGGCTGGCTCCCGACCTGCTCGCCGGTCTGACGCCACTGCGCCTGCGCGACGCCGCGATCAGCGCGTTCACGCCGAAGCCCGTGCCGCGCATCGACCTGTTCCACGTCGCCCCGATCCGCGTCAGCGTGGCCGACGCCGTGGCCGAGCTCGTCGCCGACCTGCCCCACGCCGGACGCATCACGTTCGCCCGTCTCACTGCGTCACTCGTCGAGCGCCTCGACGTGATCGTGCACTTCCTCGCCGTACTCGAGCTCTACAAGCAGGGCCTCGTCGAGCTCGACCAAGCGGAGCGCTTCGGCGCGATCGGCATCGAATGGTGCGGTGACGCCGAACCCGACGCGACGGCGATCGCGGTGGACGCCTACGAAGGATGACCGACGAACCGATGAGCGACGAACCCACCGACAGCGGCGCCGGCGACGTGCTCGAGTACCTGCGGGCCATCGAAGCTGTGATCCTCGTCGCCCAGGACCCCGTGCCACCCGAGATCCTGGCCCAGCTGCTGGAGCGGTCGGTCGCCGACATCGAGCGCTGGTGCCACGAGCTCGCCGTGACCTATGAGGCCGAGCAGCGCGGGTTCGAGCTCGTCCGGGTCGGCGGCGGCTACCGCTTCCAGACCCATCCCGACCTGACGCCGTACGTCGAGCGCTTCCTGCTCAGCGACCAACGGGCCCGGATGTCGGGCGCCGCGCTCGAGACGCTGGCGATCGTCGCCTACAAGCAGCCGATCTCGCGGGGCCAGATCGCCTCCATCCGCGGCGTCGACCCCGACGGTGTGCTGCGCACGCTGCAGGGACGCGGCTACATCGATGCCGTCGGTCGGGATCCCGGACCCGGGCAGGCCGTGCTGTACGGCACGACGCAGGCGTTCCTCGAGAAGCTCGGCCTGGACAGCGTCGACGACCTCCCGGCGATCAGCGACTACATACCGGGTGCCGATGTCGTCGAGGCCCTCGAGTCCGGTCTGCGCGTCGAGGGGACGCCGGCGGGACCGGATGCCCCGACCGCCTGAACCGCCGCTCTGGGAGCAGTTGGCGGCCGCCGAGCTGCCGTCCGGGGAGCGCTTGCAGAAGGTCCTGGCGACGCGGGGTTACGGCAGCAGACGGGTGTGCGAGGACCTCATCGCGGCCGGCCGCGTGTCGGTGAACGGCGACGTCGCCGTGCTCGGACGGCGCGTCGATGTCGAGCGCGACGTGGTGGAGGTCGACGGCGCGCCGGTCGGGACGAAGCCGGGCCTCGTCCACTACCTCCTCAACAAGCCCCGCGGGGTCGTGTCCACGGCGAAGGACACCCACGGTCGCCCGACCGTCGTCGACCTCGTGCCGGGCGAACCGCGCGTCTACCCCGTCGGTCGGCTCGACGCCGACACCGAGGGGCTGCTGCTCCTGACGAACGACGGCGAGCTGGCCAACCGCATCGCCCACCCCCGCCACGGCATCGACAAGGAGTACCTGGTCACCGTCGACGGTGGGCCGGTCAGCGCGGGCGCCATCCGCAGGCTGCGCGACGGCGTCGAGCTCGACGACGGGATGACGGCGCCGGCCAAGGTCTCCCAACCCAGTCCGGGCGTGCTGCGGATCACGATCCACGAGGGCCGCAACCGCCAGGTCCGGCGGATGTGCGACGCCGTCGGCCATCCCGTCACCCGCCTCGTGCGGACCCGCATCGGACCGCTCCAGGACCGCCGGCTCAAGCCCGGCAGGTGGCGCCCGCTCGACGCCGCCGAGCTCCGCGCCCTCGCCGAAGCCACCGCCTGACCGTGCCGGAGGATCCGCCAGGCCCGAAGCGAGCCGGGGCGGCCGGCGACCCGCCGGTAGCCTCGCCGTCCGTGAGCGTCGTGACCACCGCCCCGCGCGCCAACGTCATCGGCCTCGGCCTGATCGGCGGGTCGATCGCGCTTGCGCTGCGCGAAGCCGGGTGGCACGTCAGCGGCGACGACGTCGTCGCCGGTCGGGCCGGCGACGCGGTCGAGCGGGGCTGCCTCGACGCCGCCGGCCTCGACGTCGATGCCACGTTGACGTTCGTCGCCGTCCCCGTCCTCGCCATCGCCGACCAGGTCAAGCGGGCCCTCGCCGAGACGGCCGGCATCGTGACCGACGTGGGCGGGGTGAAGCGTGCGATCGCCGAGTCGATCGACGACGCCCGCTTCGTCGGGGGCCACCCGATGGCCGGCAGCGAGCTCGACGGCCTCGACGGGGCCGACGGGGCGATGTTCAGCGGCGCCGTGTGGGTGCTGACCCCTGTCGCCGGCACGGCCGACTCGACGTTCGCCGAGGTCGCCCGCGTCGTCGGTCAGCTCGGCGCCGAGGTCGTCGCGATGGCGCCGGACCGCCACGACGAGATGGTGGCCGTCGTCAGCCACGTGCCCCACCTCACGGCGGCGAGCCTGATGGGCGTCGCGGCCGATCGGGCCGAGGAGCACGCCGCCCTGTTGCGCCTGGCCGCCGGCGGGTTCCGGGACATGACCCGTGTCGCCAGCGGCCAGCCCGACATCTGGCTCGACGTGTGCGCCGAGAACCGCCCGGCGATCCTGTCGGCGCTCGACGCGCTCATCGGTCGGCTCGGCGAGATGCGCGACATCGTCGGCCGTGACGATCGCGCCGAGCTGTTCGCCCGGCTGACCCGGGCCCGCGAGGCCCGCACCAACCTGCCGATCCACGCCACCCACCCGCAGGACCGGGCCGAGGTCCGCATCCCGATCCCCGACCGCACCGGTGCGGCAGCCGAGATCTTCACGCTGGCCGCCGAGCTCGGCGTCAACATCGCCAGCTTCGAGGTCGTGCACCTCGCCGAGAGCAACGTCGGCGTCGCCGTCGTGCTGGTCGCCAGCGACATCGTCGAGCTCTACCGAGGCGGCCTGCTCGCCCGCGGCTTCCGCCCGGCCGTGACGCGCCTCAGCTGAGCCGTGACCGCCATCCCGCTGGCGACGGCCAGCGCGCCGCTCGACGCCGTCGTCAGCGTGCCGGGCTCGAAGAGCATCGCCAACCGGGCCCTGGTGTGCGCGGCGCTGGCCGACGGCGACAGCCGGTTGGGCAACGTGCCGGCCGGTGACGACACCGTCGCGATGGTCGAGTGCTTACAGCGCCTCGGTGTCGGTGTCGGCCTCGGTGAGCACGGTGACCAGGCGACCGTCGTCGGCTGCGGCGGCGTGCTCGATGCCAGCGACGTCACGCTCGACGCCGGGCTGGCCGGGACCACGAGCCGCTTCGTGACCGCGCTCGCCGCCCTGGCGCCGGGTCCGGTGACGGTCGACGGTGCGCCCCCGCTCCGGCGGCGCCCGATGGGACCGCTCCACGCCGCGCTGGCCGACCTCGGGGCGACGATCACGACTGCCGACGGCGCCGGTCGGTTGCCGGTCACCGTGCGCGGTCCGCTGCGCTCAGGGGGCACCGTGGGCATCCGGGGCGACGTGTCCAGCCAGTACCTCACGGCGTTGATGCTGATCGCCCCGCTGCTTGACGGCGGGGTGCGCCTGCGGTTGACATCGCGGTTGGTGTCGGTGCCGTACGTCCGACTCACGGCCGCGGTCATGGCATCCTTCGGTGTTGCCGGCGTCACATCCTCCGATGACGTGATCGAGGTCCCGGCCGGCCGGTACCGCGGCACCGACTTCGCGATCGAGCCGGATGCGTCCTCGGCCAGCTACCCGATGGCGATCGCCGCTGTCGTCGGCGGCCGGGTCTGCGTCGCCGGCCTGCACCGCGACTCGGCCCAAGGCGACATCGCGTTCGCCGATCTGCTGTCCGAGATGGGCTGCACGGTCGCCGACGAAGCGCCCGGGCTCACGGTGACCCGAGATCCGACCGTCGCGCTGCGCGGCCTCGACGTCGACATGTCCGACATCTCCGACCTCGTCCCGACGCTGGTCGCGGTCGCGGCGACGGCGTCCACGACGACGACGATCCGCGGCATCGGGTTCATCCGCGGCAAGGAGAGCGACCGGCTCGGTGACCTCGCCGGCGAGATGGCCGCCACCGGCGCCGCGGTCACGGTGCTCGCCGACGGGCTGCGCGTCGACCCGGTGTCCCGGCTCCACGGGGCGGTGCTCGGCACCCACCACGACCATCGGCTGGCGATGGCGTTCGGCGTGCTCGGCGCGGCCGTGGACGGCATCGTCGTCGAGGACCCCGCTGTGGTCTCGAAGAGCTGGCCCGGGTTCTGGGACGCCCGCGACGCGATCGTCGCCCCGGCGTGACCGTCCCCGACGCTACGGCCGCGGCCTGCCAGGATGGCCGGCCGTGACGGGAGTGGCCCATGGCCTGGTGCGCACGGCCCGCCCGCGCCAGTGGCTCAAGAACGTGCTCGTGTTCGCCGCGCCGGGCGCGGCCGGGGTGCTGTCCGACTGGACCGACCTCGGGCGCACCGTGCTGGCGTTCGTCGCGTTCTGCCTGGCCGCCAGCGGGATCTACCTGTGGAACGACGCGCTCGACGTGGACGCCGACCGCATCCATCCCACGAAGCGGTTCCGGCCGGTCGCCGCCGGGATCGTGCCGGTGGCGACGGCCAAGATCGTCGGCACGATCCTTGCCGTCCTCGCGCCGGTCGTCGCTCTGTTCACCGGGCGCTGGCAGGCGGCGGCCGTCGTGCTGGTGTACGTGGCGGTCACGCTGCTGTACAGCTCGTGGCTGAAGCACGTCGCGGTCATCGACATCGTGACCGTCGCCGCAGGCTTCGTGCTGCGGGCGGCCGCCGGCGCCGCCGCCGTCGACGTGCCGATGTCGAACTGGTTCGTCCTCGTCACCGTGTTCGGCTCGCTGTTCATCGTGTCCGGCAAGCGCTACGCCGAGCTGCGGGAGCTCGGCGAAGATGCCGCCGCGGTACGAGCCACGTTGGCCGACTACACCGTCGACTACCTGCGGATCGTCGTCATCGTGTCGTGCGGGGCGGCGCTCGTCAGCTATTGCCAGTACGCGTTCGAGCGCAGCGAGGAGACGTCGGCCGACTGGCCCTTCTACGAGTTGTCGATCGTCCCGATGCTGACCGCGCTGTTGCGCTACGCGCTCGTCATCGAGCAGGGACGGGGCGCGGCGCCCGAGGACGTGTTCGCGCGCGACCGTGTCCTGCAGCTGCTCGGCGTGGCGTGGGTCGTGGTGTTCGGCCTGGCGGTGTACGTCTCGTGAGCACGGATCGGCCCCCGTCGGCCGTCGACGAGCTGCTGGACGCGACGGCCGACGTCGAGGGTTGGATGAGCCCTGACCAGGGGCGGCGGCTCTACGCCGCGGCGGCCCGCTGTCCCGCCGGCGGCCGCATCGTCGAGATCGGCAGCTTCCGCGGCCGGTCGACGATCGTGCTCGCCTCGGCGGCGCCCGCCGGGGTCGAGGTGGTGGCCGTCGACCCGCATGCCGGCAACGATCGCGGCCCGCAGGAGATCGCCGGGTTCGCGGCTGCGGCGGCGACGGATCGCCAGGTCTTCGAGGCCAACCTCGCCCGCGCCGGGATCGCCGACCGCGTGCGTCATGTCGCCGTGTTCTCCGACCGGGCCCACGACGATGTGCGGGGGCCGATCGACGTGCTGTACATCGACGGTGCCCACCGCTACGGACCGGCTCGCGCCGACGTGCGCGACTGGGGTCGGCGCGTCGAACACGGCGGCACCCTGCTGATCCACGACTCGTTCTCGTCGGTCGGGGTCACGGCGGCGATCATGCGCGAGCTGGTGTGGAGCCGACGGTTCCGCTACGTCGGGCGGTCGCGGTCACTCACCGAGTACCGCGCCGACCTGGCGCCGGGTGACCGCCCGGCGAACGTCTGCCGGCAGCTCGCCCAGCTGCCGTGGTTCGCCCGCAACATCCTGCTCAAGGTTGCGCTGTCGGCCGGGCTCGGGCGTGTCCTCGCCCGTCGCGGGCGCCCCGTCCCCGAGTGGCCGTACTGACCGGACCGGCTCGGACCGGACGCTGCCGGTCGGGGCGGTGATCGGGGGCCCGGCGTGTCCCCGGCGTGGCGGGGGTGCCCGGGTAGCATCGGGCGGCTGTGGTGACCGGACGAACGCTGCTCACGGGCTGGGGCCGCACC
Organism: Ilumatobacteraceae bacterium; assembly: GCA_040507575.1. Classification (GTDB taxonomy): domain Bacteria; phylum Actinomycetota; class Acidimicrobiia; order Acidimicrobiales; family Ilumatobacteraceae; genus JALZMG01. Next base: position 3,531 of record JBEVOM010000183.1, on the reverse strand, counting down.
GCACCGTCGGCCGCCGAGGTGATCGTCCACTCCTCTCGCAACACCGCCGCGCTGGCCGGGTCGGTCACGTCGATGCCACCCCGCGGTGGCATCCCTCGAGGTCTCGGTCGCTCCTACGGTGATCCGGCCCAGAACGGGGGCGGGGTCGTGCTGCGCCTGCAGGACGACGCCGACGAGACCGTCGTCGACCGCACCTCGGCGACGGCCACGGTCCCGGCCGGCGTCAGCCTCGACGACCTCCTCGACGTGATCGTCCCGAGCGGCTTCTTCGTGCCGGTCACGCCCGGTACGCGCTTCGTGACGATCGGCGGTGCCATCGCCAGCGACATCCACGGCAAGAACCACCACGTGGACGGCTCGTTCGGCTCCAACGTGCTGCGGATGTCGATGATGCTCGCCGACGGATCGGTCGTCGAGACGTCGCCGGGCGAGCGCCCGGAGCTGTTCTGGGCGACGATCGGCGGCATGGGCCTGACCGGGCTCGTGCTCGACGCCACGATCCGGCTGCTCCCGATCGAGACCAGCCAGCTGGCGGTGGACACCGACCGTGTGCCCGACCTCGACACGCTGCTCACGACGATGGAGGAGAGTGACCGCTACTTCCGCTACTCGGTGGCGTGGATCGATCCGATGGCGAGAGGCGCCCACCTCGGCCGTAGCGTCCTCACCCGGGCCGAGCACGCGACCGTCGACCAGCTGCTGCCGAGGGACGCCGTCGAGCCGCTGGCCTACGCACCGGGCCAGCGGCTGCGCGTCCCGCCGATCGTGCCCGCCCGCGGGGTCATCAACCACTGGACGATCAAGGCGTTCAACGAGATCTGGTACCGCAAGTCGCCACGTCGCGCCGTTGGACGCATCCACTCGATCCCGGCGTTCTTCCACCCCCTCGACATGGTCGGCGCGTGGAACCGCCTCTACGGACGGATCGGCTTCCTGCAGTACCAGCTGTTGGTGCCGTTCGGCCAGGAGGCGGCGCTGCGCGAGGTGCTCGAACGCCTGGCCGCCTCCGGAGCACCCAGCTTCCTGAGCGTGCTCAAGCGGTTCGGGAGCGCCAACCCCGCGCCGCTGAGCTTCCCGGCGCCCGGCTGGACCCTCACGGTCGACGTCCCCGGCGCCACCCGTGGCCTGAGCGCGCTGTTCCACACCCTCGATGCGCTCGTGCTCGACGCCGGCGGACGGCACTACTTCGCCAAGGACGGCCACACGACGCCGGCGGCGATCGAGCGTGGCTACCCCCGACTCACCGAGTGGCGGGCGACGCGCGACACCGTCGATCCCGGCGGGGCGTGGGCGAGTGACCTCAGCCGCCGGCTCCGCCTGACCGGCTGACCCACCGATCGACACGGGCGCCGGCGAGCGCCCCCCAACCCCGGAGGACCCATGGAGAACGCGCTCGGAGAGGCTCAGACCATCGTCGTGCTCGGCGGCACGAGCGAGATCGGTCGGGCCATCGCCGACCGGCTCGTCACGCCGTCCACCCGCACCGTCGTCCTGGCCGGACGCCGGCCCACCGAGATGCGGGTGGAGGAGCTGGAGGAACCGGGCGTGGTCGTTGTCGCCACCCCGTTCGACGCCACCGACGTCGCCGGCCACGATGCGTTCGTCCGTCGGCTGGTCGTCGACCACGGTGACCTCGACGTCGTCGTCGTCGCGTTCGGCGAGCTCGCCGACCAGGCCGAGCTCGACCATGACGTCGAGCGGGCAGCAGCGTTGATCGCCGTCAACTACACCGGTGCGGTCACCGTGTCGTTGGCCGTCGCCGCCCAGTTCCGCCGACAGGGCCACGGCAAGCTCGTCGTGCTGTCGAGCGTGGCCGGCGAACGGGTGCGCAAGGGCAACTTCGTGTACGGCTCGTCGAAGGCCGGCCTCGACGGCTTCGCCCAGGGACTCGGCGACAGCCTGGCCGGGACGGGGGCCAGCGTGCTCGTCGTACGGCCCGGGTTCGTGCACTCCCGGATGACCGAGGGCATGAAAGCGGCCCCGTTCGCGACGACTCCGTCCAAGGTCGCCGCGGCGACCGTCAAGGCGTTGCGTCGGGGCTCGCGGACGGTGTGGGTTCCGGGCACGCTCCGCCCGGTGTTCAGCGTCTTCCGGCACCTGCCCGGTGCCGTGTGGCGGCGCCTCCCGCTCGGGTGACCACGGCCCAACGACCTACGGTCTCGTCATGAAGCTGCGCGACAAGGTCGTCGTCATCACCGGCGCGGGCAACGGGATCGGGGCGGCCTGCGCCCGCCGGTTCAGGGTCGAAGGCGCCACCGTCGTCGTCGCCGACCTCGAGGCCGACGCGGTCGGCGAGGTCGGTGACGAGATCGGGGCCGTGCCCGTCGCGGCCGACATGACGACGGAGGACGGCGTGGGCGCGGTGTACGACGCCGCGATGGCCGCCCACGGACGCGTCGACATCTGGTTCAGCAACGCAGGGATCTCGGGGGAGCGGGCGCCCGGCGAGCTGCTCGGCAACGCCGTGTGGGAGACGATGTGGAACCTCCACGTCATGTCGCACGTGTACGCCTCGCGGGCCGTGCTGCCCCAGATGATCGAGCGGGGCGAGGGGTACCTCCTCCAGACGTGCTCGGCCGTCGCGCTGAGCATGCAGGTCGAGAAGGCGGCGTACACCGTGACCAAGCACGCCAGCCTGGCGCTGGGGGAGTGGCTGTCGACCCATCACCGCTCCGCAGGTGTGCGGGTGTCGTGCTTCTGCCCGGGTGCGATGCTGACCCGCATGCTCTTGTCGAACGACTTCGACGACGACAGCCCCGTGCTGGCGTCGGCCCAGACACCCGAGCAGGTGGCCGACATCCTGGTGCGCGGGATCGACGCCGAGCGCTTCCTCATCGTGACGCCCGACGTCACGACGGACCCGCTCGTCGCGCGGGCAACGGACTACGACGCCTGGCTCAGCGGACTCCAGCGCGCCGTGACCTGAGTCGCCCGCCGCTACGTTCGACATCATGGCCGACCGACCGCGTGCACCCCTGCCCTACGACTTCCTCCCGCCCGTCCCATCGTTCACCGTCGTCAGCGACGACGTGACGGACGGCGCCACGCTGGCGATGCCGCAGGTGAGCGGCATCTTCGGTGCCGGCGGTGGCGACGTGTCGCCGCACGTACGCTGGGAGGGGTTCCCGGCTGCCACGCAGAGCTTCGCGTTGACGTGCTTCGATCCCGACGCACCCACCGGAAGCGGGTTCTGGCACTGGGTGCTCTTCGACCTGCCCGCCACCGTCACCGAGCTCCCGACCGGCGCCGGCATCGAGGACGGCGCGGCCCTGCCCGCGGGTGCCGTCCAGGCCCGCAACGACGCCGGTCTCCGTGGGTACATCGGTGCCGGACCGCCGCCCGGTCACGGCCCGCACCGGTACGTGTTCGCCGTGCACGCACTCGATGCCCCGGCGCCATTGGGTCCGGACGCTGGCGCGTCGCCGGCCTACGTCGGGTTCAACATGTTCGGCAAGGTGCTCGCCCGGGCCCTGCTGATCGCCACGTACGAGCAGCTCTGACCGCCCGCTCGCCGGGTCGTCGTGAGCGTGC
>JBEVOM010000141.1:0-2546 GCA_040507575.1 Ilumatobacteraceae bacterium | reverse complement strand
GGACGACGTCCAGCGTGGTGGAGGGGAGGTGGGCCGCGAACCAGTGGCCGAACGTCGGCGGGGCGGTGCGGTCGAGCTCGCCGTACCAGAGGCGGACGGGGCAGGTGACGCCGACGAGATCGATGTCCGGGGGCGTGACCTGCAGGGCGATGTCGTGCTCGAGCCCAGCCAGGCCTGCGGCGACGGCGTCGACCACACCTGCCGCCATCGCCGCGACGGCGCCGGGCACGGCATCGAGCTCGGCCCGCCGGACCTCATCGGCGCCTTCCATGACGTGTGCGGTCGCCAGCTCGATGTCGCAGGGCCAGGGCGCCACCATCGGCGCCAGGAGAGCCCCCAACTCCGCCGGTGTCATCTCGGCCGCCAGCTCGGCGACCATGCGTCGGTCGTCGGACGCGCCGTCGAGGATTCCCGGCGCGCGGTACGCCGCGACGGGCGGGAGACCGGCGGCGATGCCGACGCGGCTGACGAGCGCCGGGTGACGGGCGGCGACGGCCAGGCCGTGCAGTGCCCCGGCCGACCACGCCAGCACCCCCATGGACCGGATGCCGACGTGGTCGGCCAGTTCGGCGATGTCGTCGGCGAACGAACCGACGGTGCCGTCCGGATCGACGTCACTGCCGCCCGCGCCGGGCCGATCGACGGCCAGCAGCCGGGTGCCGGCGTCCATCGCCGTTGAGTCGTCGGGATGGCGGGCCCGGCGCGAGTCCGGCGTGCCGTGGACGTAGAGCACGGGCCGGCCGCGGGGGTCGCCGACGTCGTCGACGCACAGCCGACGCCCGTCGCGCAACGTGATCGTCGAGGTCGCCACGGCGCCGGATCGTACGTGGCCGGTCCGGGTCGCCTGCGCTCCCCGAGAGCGGCGGGCAGCTCGCGCGGCGGGCTCAGTCCGAGATCCGCAGGGGGTTGGCGAGCGGTTGGACCCACGTGACGAGCTCGTCCGGGCGTTCCAGATGACCGTTCACGACGAACGTGAGCGAGGTCGTCGCCCCCGGCGGGATGTCGAGGTACTGCCCATAGACGTTCCAGCCCCTCTCGGTCCCGGACGTGACGCTGAGCGCTCGGCCGTCTCGGCTCGACGAGACCAGCAGCATCGGGCTGTAGAACTCGACGTAGAGACGACTCGTCCCGTTCGGCAGCCCGCGCGCGTTGCCGATCAGGTAGTCGGGGAGCCCGTCGGCGGGGGCGGTGTTCGTCAGGTCGATGCGCAGGGTCCCGGTGGTGGTCCCGAGTGTCGGAGAGGTGGTCGACTCGTAGTGGGCCGTGCGCTCGAGGAAGCTGTCGATCTTGCTGCCACCCGCGTTGTTCACGGCGAACGACCATCCGTCAGCTCCGTCGTGGTGCGGTATCTCGCCGAGGAGGCCGAACCGTCGCAACATGTCCTGCTCGGCGGGTTCCCTCGTCCACACCATGAGTCGTCGCTCTGCGGCGAGCGGACCGAGGTCGCGGACCAGCGTGGCCGGATCCGGCAGCGGGCTCTCGAGGAGCATCCCGAACGCCTTCTCGGCCGCCTCCTCGATCGCGTCGACCCGGGTCTGGGTGTCCTCGGCGATCGCGTACTGCTCACGGAGCAGGTAGTCGGCCGCGTTGTCGGTCGTCAGGGCCGTCGGGAGCGACTCCAACTGCACCGGTCCGACGTACTGGAGCAGTGCTTGCAGCACGAACGGGTCCATCGCGATCACGCCGTCGACGTGCGTGCCGGCGATCTGCTCGTACAGGCTGGCGGCGGTCTCACCGACCCACGGGAAGTTCGGCGTCATCGTCAGGTTGCGGATGATGCCGGTGCCGATCGGCCGCAGGCCGTCGGGGCGGTAGCCGAAGTTCCCGTAGTTCGAGAGGAACTCCGCCGGTGCATCGATCTGGACGTCGATCTCCTCGGCCCGGCTCTCGAGCGCGGCGACGCGACCGAACGCGACCATGTCGATGCGCCCGCCGTCAGCGGTGATCTCTGCGTAGTTGCCGGGGAACCCGCCGAGCCCGCGAGATTCTGCTGGCGTCGTGAAGAGCACGAGGTACGTTCGCCGCCCCGATGCGCCGAGCATCTCCGGTGCGAGCGCGACGGCCGCGCGAGCTTCGGTGAGGCCGGGGCGCAGCTCGGCGATCTGTTCGTCGAGGCTGCGCAGCTCGTGGTCCAGTGGGGCGAGCAGCCACGGTGACCGCGACTCCTCCAGCACCGTCGAGAGATCGGCGAGCGCGGCGTCGACCTCGGCGAGGGGCCTGCTCAGCGCGGCGACCAGAGCGATGTCGACCTCGCCGGCCTGCAGTCCCAACCCGCCCGTGTCGACGGCCCCGAGTGCCGCGGCCGCGTGTGCGGTCACGTCGGCTCCCGCGCTGCTCAGGCCGGCGACGGCGTCGCGGTGTTGGGAGACGACCGGGACGACGGTTGCCGCCCAGGTCCACGGGCCGGTGAGGCGTCGCTCACCGCGTGCGAACAACGCCGACGCCGCCGCGAAGCGGTCGGCGGCCTCGACGATGTCACCGTCGCGGAGCAGATCGAGGCCGGCCTCCGTCTGGTCACGTCCTTCGGTCAGGTCGCTGCGAGCTCG
>JBEVOM010000130.1:0-5436 GCA_040507575.1 Ilumatobacteraceae bacterium | reverse complement strand
AGGAAGCGGTCGAGCACGGCGCGCGTGCTGGTGGCGACCTGGCCGATGGTCTGGCCGTTCAGCGTCGGAACCGGACCTCCGCCGGCCGCCGGGCCGGTGCTGGGGGCACGAGACCCCGGATGGTTCGTCATGTGGTGCCTGCGGATGGGGGTGGTGCTGGTGACGGTGACGGCGGGAACGCGACGGTGAGCAGGTCCTGCAGCGCGTCGACGAGGTCCGACGTGCGGCTGCTGTGGCGACCGCCGAGCGGCGCGAGGAGTTGGTCGTGCAGGTCGGCCACGACGGCGATGGCGGCCACGGCCACCTCGGCGCCGTGAGGGGTGAGCGTGAGCTGCACGGCGCGCGTGTCGGTGGGATCGGCGGCGCGCTCGACGAGCTCGGAGCGTTCGAGGGCCCGCACGAGCTTGGACACGTAGATCGCATCGAGGCCGGTGTGGTCGGCCACGCGACGCTGGCTCGGCCGGCCGCCCTGGCGCGTCATGCCGTAGAGCGATGCGAGCAAGGAGTACTGGGCGTGGGTCAGCCCGAGCGGTACGAGAGCACGGTCGACAGCTGCTCGCCACGCCATGGTCACCCGCCAGAGCAGGAAGCCCGGCGTCGGGCGCGGCCCGGCCGGCTCGGGCGCGTCGCCGGGCGGAACGGCCATGCGAGATAGATTACATAGACATAATATCCATGGCAACTATCTCCCGCCGGGCCCGCCGTCGGAGCCGGACGAGGCGCTCGGCGAGCCGACCGAGCGCCTCGTCATCGGCGATCTCCGACGCCCCGTCCTCGAGGCAGGCGACGGCCCGCTCGCAGAACGCCAGCACGTCATCGGCTCGTCCGCTCGCCAACAGGGACTCCGCTGCGTCGAGGACGCCGGCGGCCTGCGCCTCCCAGCTGCGGCCATCGGACGCGCTGCCGGGCGACTCGTCGGAGTCCTCGCTGCTGGCGGTGCTGTCGGCCAGCGTCAGTGCGACGGCAACGAGGTGCGTGCAGAACGACCCGGCGGTGCCGGTCGGGCAGGAGCAGGAGTGGTCGAGCCCGTGCCGCCCGAACGCCAGCCGAACGGTGTGGCGGCCGCTGTCGCGCACCGTGGCGGCGACGGTCAGCGCCTGGCGCTGGTCGATGGTGACCCGCCCGGCCCGGAGAGCAGCGACCCCTCGGGCGTACGCGCGTGAGTCGGCGAGGCGCGCGACGTCGAGCGCGGCGAGCGAACGGGGTGTCGGGAGGTGGACGACGTTGCCGGTCGGGACAGGAGCGGTCATGGCGTCATCATGCGACGGGGGTGTCACAGCGACCGGCGACCCGGACACCGGCGAACCGGACACCGGCGAACCGGACACCGGCGAACCGGACACCGGCGAACCGGACACCGGCGACCCGGACACCGGCGAACCGGACCAGCGGACCGACACCGGCGGACATCGGCGGCCGGGCATCGGCGACCAGCGGACCGACACCGTCGGACCGGACATCGCGGACACCGCCAGCCCGGAGAGCGCGCACGTGACCGCCGACCGTCCGGAGCGCGACCGGACGATGACCGCTCGACGTTCCGGCGCACACCCGCGCACCCGCGATCTATGGTGAAACGGGTCCGGGCGACGAGGCTCGGCGGGTGACGGGGAGGGTGGGCGACATGGGCACATCGGGCACGTTCGGTTCAGCCGCCGCGGCGGCGTGCCGTCGCCGGGCGTCTCGCACACGACGCCGGATCATCGGTTCGGTCGCCGTGGCCGGCGCGGTCGCCGTCATGGTGCCGTGGGGCAGCGCGTCGGTCGGCGCGTCGATCACCGCGCCGCCGGCCCAGACGGTGTCTGGCGAGCTGTCCGACAAGATGCTGTACTTCGCCGCCGACGGGCTGGTGCAGGACCGCGTCGAGGACTTCGCCAAGCAGGGCCTCGTACCGGGTTTCGCCGACATGTTGAAGAACGGCACGTCGGCGTCCAACGGCGGGCTGCTGACCCAGGCCCCGCCGAACACGGGTGCCGGCTGGTTCACCCTCGCCACAGGCGCCTGGCCCGGTCAGGCCGGGTCGACCAACAACACGTTCCACATCAACGGCCAACCGTTCGCCAACCGCACCGCGGCGTTCGACACCGGCGTCCTGCAGGCCGAGACCATCGCCCAGGCCGCTGAGCGCGGCGGCCTCAAGGTCGCCCAGATCGAGTGGGCCGGCGGTCGGGGGGGCTCGATCGACGGGCCGACGCTGGACTACCGCAGCTTCCTGTCCGGGCGCGGCGTGGCGACCAACTACGTCGCACCGACCGACAACGCCGCGTTCACGGCCAGCTTCGGCCTCCAGTTCGACACCCCGGCCGGCTTCGCCGGGCAGGCCCCGTTCCCCGCCGCCGGGCCGACTCCGGCCACGGGTTGGACCGACGTGCCCGACTCGTTCAGCCTCGCCCAGGAGATGCGCCTGCGGGTGCTCGACTTCGGCACGGACAAGTACGGGCTGAACGCGTACCTCTACGACAGCACAGACGATCACGTCACCAACTACGACCGAGTGCTGCTGTCGCGGGCCAAGAGCGGCGCCGAGGGCGACCTCGCCGGGGACCTCGCAGCGGGCGAGTGGGCGGACGTCTCGGTCACCGTCTCCGGCGGTGCCCTCGACGGCAAGACGGCTGCGTTCCTCGTCAAGGTCGAGACGCTGGCCCCGGACCTCTCGAAGGTCCGACTCTTCCACACGTCGGTCACGCGGGCCATCGCGTCGTGGCCGAACTGGGAGGGCGACCAGGGGTACACCAACTTCGAGGACTTCGTCGCCGACAACTTCCCGTCGTCCCAGGCCGCCGACTTCGCCGTCCTCGAGGCCGGCATCGTCAGCGAGGACACGTACGTCGAGCAGGGCGTCTACTGGGAGCAGCTGTACCACCCGTTGATCGAGTACGTCCTCGACCACTACCAGCCCGACCTGGCGCTCGTCGGCTACCCGACGACCGACGAGTTCCAGCACCAGTTCCTGGGCCTGGTCACGCCGCGCCTGGCCAACGGCCAGCGCAACCCGGCCTACGACGACGTGCAGGTCAACGGCACGCCCGACGGTCTCGTCGCCGAGCGCTCCGGCTACATCCAGCGGGCCTACGAGGGCGCCGACGCGACGATGCGGCTCGCCCAGGAGTGGATGCACGACGACTCGTTGAACACGTTCGTGGCATCCGACCACGGCTTCGCGCCGCAGTTCCTGGCCATCGACGCCAGCAAGGTCCTGGTCGACCTCGGCCTGCTGTCGAGGCCCCAGACGTCCAACTGCCGCCCGGCGACGGGCGAGACGATCGGCAAGGCCAAGGCGTGCTTCGCCGGCGGCGCGCTGCAGATCTACCTCAACCTGGCCGGGCGCGACCCGACGGGTGGCGGCCTCCAACAGGTCGCGGCCATCGACGAGGCCGCCACCGTCGCCCGCATCCGGGCCGCGTTCGCGGCGCTGACCGATCCCAACGACTGGACCGGTGACGGCGTGCCCGAGGGCTGGCCGCTGATCGACCGCATGTACACCAAGGCCGAGGCCCGGTACATCCCGAACGGTCGCACCAGCACGGCGGACATGAGCAACGCCACGCGCACCGGCGACCTGGTCGTGTTCGCCAACACGCCGTACCAGTTCGACGCGGCGACGCCGGGCACGCTCGTCGCCCTGTCGGCGTTCTTCGGCCAGCACGGCTACGTCCCCGACGTCCGCAACAAGAACGCAAACGTCAACATGCACGCCACGTTCCTCGCCGGTGGTCCGGCGATCGCCAAGGCCCAGGTGACGGCGCGGAGCATCGACCTCGCGCCGACGGCGGCGTTCCTGCTCGGGATCCCGGTACCCGGGCAGTCGCAGGGTCAGGTCCTCCTCGACGCGGTCAAGACCGGCCGCAGCTACCGGCCGGTCAACGTGATCGCGCTCACCGACTTCCACGGGCAGCTCACCGACACGACGTTCAACCAGGACGGCCTGACGGCACGCGTCGGCGGCGCGGCCGCGCTGGCGACCATGTTCGACGAGGAGGCGGCCAGCTTGCCCGGCCAGTCGATCCTGGTCTCGTCGGGCGACAACGTCGGGGCGTCACCGCCGATCTCGGCGTTGCTCGAGGACAAGCCGACCATCGACGTCGAGAACGCGTGGGGGATGGACGCCACGGCGTTCGGCAACCACGAGTTCGACTTCGGGTACGACCGGATCCAGGCCCAGCGGGCCCAGGCCGACTTCCCGTTCTTGTCGGCCAACATCACCGACCTGCCCGGCGGGCAGGACTGGGGCCTCCAGAAGTCGACCGTCATCCGCGTCAACGGGGTGCGGGTCGGCATCATCGGCGCGACTGTCAAGACGACGCCCGAGCTCGTCAGGGCGTCGGCGACCGACGGCTTGCGGTTCACCGACGAGGCGACAGCCATCGCCCAGGAGTCGGCGCGGTTGAAGGCGCAGGGCATCAACGTCCAGATGGTCGTCATCCACGAGGGCGCGACGCTCGGCGCCAACCGGGTCAACGACGACCCGGCCGCACCCTGGCAGGGGCCGATCATCCAGATCGTCCAGCAGCTCCAGGCCACGACGGTCGATGTGGTCTTCGCCGGCCACACCCACCGGGCCGCCAACACCGTCGTCGGGCACATCCCGATCGCGGAGGGGTTCAACGCCGGGACCAGCTACTCGGTGGCCCAGCTGATGATCGCCGGCGGCGACGTCGCCTGGGTCAGCCCGTCGACACGGGTGGCCAAGAACATCGGCGTGCCCGGGCGGGCCGACGTGGCGAACATGGTGGCCCAGGCCGACGCCGAGACCGCTGTGCTGCGCAACGAGGTGATCGGGTCGGCGAGGATCGACATCTTGCGTGACCCGACCCGGCTGAGCGAGTCGGCGATGGGCAACCTCGTCGCCGACGCCATGCTGGCGTCCTACACCGGCATCGACGCCGCGATCACCAACTCCGGTGGGCTGCGTCAGGACATCCGGATGGCACCGCCGTCAGCGGGCGAGGCACCGGGTGAGATCACGTGGGGCGAGGTGTTCGCGGTGCTGCCGTTCGGCAACCGCACGGTCATCGAGACCTTGACCGGTGCCCAGCTCACCGCTGGGCTCGTCAACGGCGTCTCGCCGGCGTGCGACCCGCTCGTCGCCACAGGCCGCTTCCCGCAGGTCGCCGGGCTGCGGATCACCTACCGGTGCGTCGGGACGACGGCCGAGATCACCGGGTTGTGGAGAGTGGCGGCGGACGAGACGGAGACGCCGGTCGGCCCGACCGACTCGGTGCGTTTCGTCACCAACGACTTCATGTTCACAGGGGGTGACGGCTACACGGCCTTCATGGCTGGCACGAACGTGCTGCAACCCGGCGACGCGCTCCTGGACCTCGTGATCGACCAGATCGCCGTCAACTCGCCGGTCGCGCCGGTCGTCGAGGGGCGCATCGTCCGCCAGTAGCCAACGTCGTCGAGATCCCGGCGCTCAACGCCCTACGGTGCGGG
>JBEVOM010000087.1:0-12696 GCA_040507575.1 Ilumatobacteraceae bacterium | reverse complement strand
CCGACAGGGCCGGTCCCCGCTGAAGCGAAAACTGGCTCTGAGCTGGACTTTTGGTAGTGGTCGAGACCGGCGTCGATCCGGTGACCTTCCGCTTTTCAGGCGGACGCTCTGCCGACTGAGCTACTCGACCGTGCTGCGGTGCGGGGAGGGACGCACCTCCCCGCGCACGTTCCGACGAATCGGCACGTGCAGCGGTCCCGACGGGACTTGAACCCGCGACCTCCGGCTTGACAGGCCGGCGTGAACTCCAGACTTCACCACGGGACCAGTGGCATGTGTTGCAACGCACCCCCAACGGGATTCGAACCCGTGCCGCCACCTTGAAAGGGTGGTGTCCTAGGCCACTAGACGATGGGGGCAGACGCCTCATCCAGTTGAGAGCACCGAGACGATAGCAGGAGGGCCGCGGCCTTCCACATGACGCCAGCAGGTCCCACCGGCATCAGCCGGCGCCGGACAGGGCCTGCACCGTGGCGTCCAGGACCCACGACAGGTAGCCGTAGAGCTGGTACTCGGGCAAGGCGGCCAGCGTCTCCGACGGTGCCAGGTCGTCGTCCTCGGTGATGTCGAGGACGGTGCCGAGCACGAGCCGCAACGCGTTCACCGACTGCATGAAGGCCAGCAGCTCGTCCTCGTCCAGCGCCACCTTGCGCCCGGTGCGGGCGAGCACGGTCCCGACGGCGTCGATCGCCGCGATCCGACTCGTCACCAGGTCGGCACGGGTGAGCCGCTGGTACTCCGCCTCGCGGACCTCGTCGTCGGCATGGACGACCGGGAACAGGCGGGCCGCGGCGGCCTCGTCGGGCTCGTCGACGAGCTCGCGCAACTCGTCCAGCAGGCGGGCGACGAGCGCCCGCTCGTCCTTGCCCAGGTGCAACACGTAGCCCGAGCCGGATCGAGTGACGATCCGCGGCTCACTCATCGTGCTCGAGCGTCGCCCAGAGGCCGTGCTCGTGGAGCCGGAAGACGTGCATCTCGGACTGCTCCCGGGGCCCGCTGGCGACGACGGCCCGACCCTTCTGGTGGACGTCGAGCATCAGGGCCGTGGCCTTCTCCCGGTCGTAGCCGAAGAGCTTCTGCAGCACGAACGTGACGTAGCTCATGAGGTTGATGGGGTCGTTCCACACGATCACGACCCATGGCCGGTCCTCGGCGACGGCATCGTCGACCTCCGGCACGTCGAGCACGGACGGGGCAGGCACACCCACATTCAACCACTGGCGTCCGACCACCGGCCGGGAGGGGACGTCCCGCCCCGCCTGCCGCGCCTGTGGCCCGCCCGGGGATTGCTCACGTCGTCGGACACCGCCCTAACCTGAGGCCGCTATGGCCGTCGGCAGCCGCCCCCTCGTCCCGTCCCGGCTGGCGCCGGGCGGCATCCTGCAGGGCGCGCACGGCACTCGGCGCACGCCGCGCACCGTCGTCGGCGCCTACATCGCGCTGACGAAGCCGCGGATCATCGAGCTGCTGCTGATCACGACGGTGCCGACGATGGTGCTGGCCGAGGGCGGCTGGCCGTCGCTCTGGCTGATCGTCGTCACGCTGGTCGGCGGGACGCTGGCGGCCGGGGGCGCCAACGCCGTCAACATGTACGTCGATCGCGACATCGACGCCCTGATGAAGCGCACGCAGCAGCGTCCGCTCGTCACCGGCGTCATCGCACCGGCCAACGCCCTCGCGTTCGCGCTCACGCTGGAAGCCGTCGCGTTCGGCGTCCTGTGGTGGGGCGCCAACCTGCTGTCGGCCGTGCTCGCGCTCGCCGCCGCGGCGTTCTACATCGGCGTCTACACGCTGTGGCTCAAGCGCACGAGCCGCCAGAACATCGTCATCGGGGGGGCCGCCGGGGCCGTGCCGGTGCTCGTCGGATGGGCGGCGGTCACCGGATCGCTGGCCTGGCCGCCGGTCGTGCTGTTCATCGCCATGTTCTGCTGGACGCCACCGCACTTCTGGGCCCTCGCCATCCGCTACGCCGACGAGTACCGGGCCGCCTCGGTGCCGATGCTGCCGGCCGTCGCCCCCCTGTCCGAGGCGGCGCGCCAGATGATCGCCTACACGATCGCGTTGGTCATCTCGACCCTGGTCCTGATCCCTGTCGCCGACCTCGGCTGGATCTACACCGGCGCGGCTGTGCTCCTCGGCGCCGGCTTCATCGGGGCGACCGTGGCACTCGCTCGCACGCCGACGCCGACCGGCAGCATGAGGGTCTTCACGTACAGCATCACGTACGTCACGGTCCTCTTCGGCGCCATGACCCTCGACGTGCTGGTGCGGGCCTGATGGTGCCCGCGACCCGGCGCACCGATTTCGGCCGGTCGAGTGGTGGACCGATAATGTCCGCTCGGCGGCCCGGCACCGCATCGACCAGCACCGTCGACGAGCACCGCCTCCACGCCCAGCACCGATGAGCACCACGGACATCGCCCCTGACACGGTCGCCAACGCGACCCTGACCGAGAGCAGCGTGACGACGCGCGAGCCGGGTGCGACCGCCGCGCTCGCCATGTGGATCACGTCGAGCGACTCGAAGGTGATCGGGCGCACGTTCGTCGGCGCATCGTTCCTCGCCCTGGTCGCCTGCGCCGTGCTCGGCGTGCTCCTCGGCCTCGAGCGAGTCGACGGCTCGGACACGCTGCTCGACGCCAGTGCCATCCCCCAGATGTTCGCGGCCTTCCGCATCGGTCTCGTCTGGGGCGTGATGATCCCGTTCCTCCTCGGGGTGGCGATCGCCATCGTGCCGCTGCAGGTCGGGGCCCGTTCGCTGGCGTTCCCCCGGCTCGCCCTGGCCGGCTTCTGGGCCTGGTTCGCCGGGCTCGTGCTCGTCGTGATCTCCCTGGCCGCCAACGGCGGACCCGGCGGAGGCGATGCCGACTTCGTCGATCTCTTCCTGGCCGCTCACGGCCTCCTCGTCTGCGGCCTCGCTGCCGCCGCGGTGTCGGTCGCCACGACTGTCCTGGCCACCAGGGCACCAGGTCTGCGGATGAGCCGCGTGCCGTTCTTCGCCTGGTCGGCGATGATCGCGTCGATCGGGCTGCTGCTCGTGCTCCCGGTCGTGCTCGGCGTGCTGATCTACCTGTACGTCGACCACCACAACGCCCGAGCGCTGTTCGGCGGCAACGTCGGCATCGGGTCGTGGATCGGCTTCGCGCTCACCCAGCCGGCGACGTACCTCTTCGCCGTGCCGGCGGTCGGTCTGACCGCCGAGCTCGTGCCGGTGACGTTCCGCAAGCGCATGCCGTTGCGGGTCGCCGTCTACACCGGGATCAGCCTCGTCGGCATCGCCGCCCTGTCCGCGGTCACCCAGCAGGCTGACCACGATCTGCCGTGGTCGGGCAGCGGGTTGTCGGTGGACGACTTCGGGAACAAGTTCGACGACATGCTGCCGTATGCGCTGTTCACGTTGGTGCCGATCCTCGGCGTGGTCATGGTCATGTTCCTCGGCGCGGTCGCCGCCCGGCCGGCCAGCGACGCGGAGGCGTGGGTCCGACCACGCATCACCGCGGCGTTCGTGTTCGCGTTCTTCGGTCTCGGGATGCTCCTCGTCGGCATGCTCGGGGGCGCCCTCGTGCCGATCACCGACCTCGGCCTGCAGGGCACGGTGTTCGAGGAGGGCGTGGTCGTGTACGTCGCCTACGGCACGGCGCTGGCCGGGCTCGGGGCGGTCGCCTACTGGTCACCGAAGTGGACCGGGAAGCTGATCCCCGACAAGCCGCTGTTCGGCCTGGCCACGCTCGGGATGGTGGCGACGGTGCTGGCCGCGCTGCCGTACTACGTGGCCGGCTTCGCCGACCAGCCGGCCGCCTCGGGCGTGTACGACTACGACGGCCCGTCCGGGTTGTGGAACACGCTCGTCACGATCGGTCACGCGCTGATGGCCGTCGTCGTGCTGGCGTTCATCGGGCTCTGGCTGCGGTCGTCGCGCTCGTCCGGTGACGACGCCGGCGACGACCCGTGGGGCGGTCAGACGCTCGAGTGGCTGACGACCTCGCCGGCACCGACGGACAACTTCCTCGAGGTGCCGACGGTGATGTCACCCGAGCCGGTGCTCGACCTCCTCGGCGCCGAGCACGCCGACCGCGGACGGAGCGCGCGCTGATGTACGCCCTGCCCGCCGCCGCCGCGCCGCCGCCCCGCCGCCAGGTCCTCGTCGGCACGGCGCTGGCCAGCATGGCCACGATCATGTTGGTCGGTGGCATGCTCGCCATCTGGATCCTCCAGCGAGAACGGGCCCGCGACGCCGGCGGCACCTGGTTGCCGGAGGGCACGACCATCCCCGAGGTGCCGGCGAACGTCATGCTCATCGGGGTCTGGTCGCTGTGCGTGTTCGCCCAGTGGGCCGTGTACTCCGCTCGACGCGCCGACCGCGCTCACACCGCGCTCGCGCTGGGCATCGTCGGCCTCATGACGCTGGCGCTCATCAACGCCCAGGCGTACGTGTACGCCCAGATGGAGCTGCCGATCGCCGACGGTGGCTACGCCGGCATGTTCTACGCGATCACCGGGACGATGGTCGCGCTCTTCGTCGTCGGGCTCGTGTTCAGCGCGATCAGCGCGTTCCGGTTCCTCGGCGGGCGCATCGCCGACCGCGAGATCATCGCCGCCAACGCGCTCTACTGGTACGTCCTCGCCACCGTCTTCTCGGCGGTCTGGCTGATCGTGTACGTGGCCAAGTGAGCGGGTCAGTGCGCGGCACGGGGAACGGCTGACGATGTTCACGTTCGGTTCGAAGGTCCTCATCGGTGCAACGGTCGTCGCGACGATCGCCGCGATCGTGTACGGCCTCACCCAGGAGGGCTCGCTCGGGACGGTCGGCCTCATCAGCGCCGCGCTCGGCCTCGGCCTCCTGGCCGGGGTCAACCTCTACGCCCGCGATTCCGACGTGTCGTCGATGGACGCGGCCGCCCTCACCGAGTCCGCGGCGGCGCGCCCGACGCCCGGGCCGAGCATGTGGCCGATCGTCGCCGCGCTGGGTGGCACCCTCGTGGTCATCGGCCTGGTCTCGTTCCCGGTGGTGTTCATCTTCGGGCTCATCGCCCTCCTCGCCGCGACTGCCGAGTGGATGGTCCAGGCGTGGAGCGAGCGAGCGTCGGGCGACGTCCGGTTCAACGCCGACGTGCGCTCCCGGCTGGCCCACCCGCTCGAGTTCCCGGTGCTGGCCGCGATCGGTGTGGGGATCATCATCTACTCCTTCAGCAGGATCATGCTGTTCCTGTCGAAGACGAGCGGTCCCGCCGTGTTCGGCGTGATCGGCGCCCTGATCCTCGTCGTCGGCTTCATCGTCGCCTTCAGCGACTCCCTGCGGGCGGGTGCGATCGCCACCGTGTCGGTGGTCGCCGCGCTCGGGCTGGTGACCGGTGGTGTTGCCGCGGCGCTCGGCGGGGAGCGCGAGCTGCACCCACACGAGACGACCGGCGCCCTGGCCGCCGACGGCGGGTGCGACACCCCCGACGAGACCGAGGCGGACGAGCACGCCTCCCAGACCGTGGCGGCCAAGGCCAACCTCACCGCCGAGATCACGCTGAACGAGGACGGCACGCTGCTCGCTCACAACCTCGGTGTGCAGGGTGAGATCGACGAGGTGGTCGTGACCCGCGCCAACCCGACGAACATCCAGTTCCGCAACGAGAGCACCGAGAGTCGGCGACTCGTGCTCGACCTCGGCACGCAGCCCGAGCTCGACGAGGAGGGCAACGAGATCGAGGGCAGCGAGATCCCGAACCAACGGTGCACGCAGATGACCGAGGACGGCGGGACCCAGTTCCTGACGTTCTCGATCCCGGTGGCCAGCTCCTACGCGCCGACGCCGTACCGGTTCATCGTCCCCGGCGTCGACACCGCGGTGCTGGAGGTGGAGGTCCCGTGACGAGGCAGGACGCCGTCGACCAGACCGGCACCTCCGACACCCGCACCGTGAGCGTGCGCCGGATGCCTGGACCGTCCCGCGTTCGTCGGCGCGTCACCGCCGTGGTCGGCGTGTCCGGCGCCGTGCTCCTCGCGTCTGCGTGTGCCAAGGATGCCCCGCAGGACACCTGGCAGCCGGCCGGTGAGAACGCGCAGAAGATCCAGGACCTGCAGTGGCCGGTGTTCGTCATCGCCGGCGTCGTGATGCTCATCGTGTTCGCCGCCGTCGGCTACGCCGTCATCCGGTTCAAGGATCGCGGCCAGCCGATCCCGGAGCAGACGCACGGCAAGCCGGCGCTCGAGATCGCCCTGACGATCCTGCCGGCGCTCATCTTGATCGGGGTCGCCATCCCCACGGTCGGCACGCTGATGGCGCTGTCGAAGACGTCCGACACCGAGTGCTACGTCAACGTGACCGGCCAGCAGTGGTGGTGGGAGGTCGACTACCCGACTCAGGAAGGCTGCGGTGGCATCGACACCCCGATCGTGACGAGCGGCCAGATGGTGATCCCGATCGGAACCAACGTGCTCGTCAGGGGCACCAGCCGCGACGTCATCCACAGCTGGTGGATCCCCCGGCTCAACGGCAAGCGGGACATGGTCCCGGGTCGCGTCCAGACCGTCCGCCTGGAGGCTGACCAGCCGGGCATGTACTCCGGTCAGTGCACCGAGTTCTGCGGCCTGTCGCACGCCAACATGCGCATGGAGGTCATCGCCCTGAACGCCGCCGACTTCGAGACGTGGAAGGCCAACCAGCTGGCGCCGTACGAGGCGCCGGAGCGGGACACGCTGGCCGCCACCGGCGAGGCGACGTTCATCGCCCAGTGCTCGCGCTGCCACCAGGTCGACGGCCTGCTCGACGCCGACGGCAACCCGGTGATCGCCCAGCCCCAGGACTACGTGTGGTCGGAGGCGGCGCCGAACCTGACCAACCTGATGACCCGCAACACGTTCGCCGGCGCGATGTTCGACCTGCTGACATCGGTCTGCATGGACCGGGTGTGGGACGCGTCGCCGGAGGAGTTCGGCGCGGTCTACCTCGAGGGGGTGACGCTCGACTGCCTGAACCAGGTGGACCTTCGCGAGTGGCTGCGCAACGCGCCGGAGAAGAAGCCGATGTACACCGATCCAGAAGAGCTCGGCCCGACCGACGGCAAGACCCGGGGCATGCCGTACCTGGCGCTGTCCGAGGATCAGATCGACCAGGTCATCGCCTACCTGCTGGAGCGCAAGTGAGCGAGCGAGTCTTCGAGCGAGCGAACGATCGGGCGCCCAGCGACGTCGAGAGGAGGCGCTGACATGGCCATCATCGAACGCCCCATCCCGGCGATCAGCACCGGGCCGACCACCCCGACCGTGACGCCGGCGACGTCGTACGGCGTGTTCCGGCGACCCGTCTCGACGACCGGATGGCGGTCGTGGCTGTTCACCGTCGACCACAAGAAGCTCGGGATCATGTATGGCGTCACGGCCATCATCTTCTTCCTCGTCGGTGGCATCGAGGCCCTCCTCATCCGGGCCCAGCTCGCCGGTCCCGACGGCAAGGTCCTGTCGGCCGACGTCTACAACCAGATGTTCACCATGCACGCCACGTCCATGGTGTTCCTCTTCGCGATGCCGATGGCGGCCGCCTTCGGCAACTACTTCCTGCCGCTGCAGGTCGGCGCGCGCGACGTCGCGTTCCCTCGCATCAACGCGTTCGGGTACTGGTCGTTCCTGTTCGGCGCGCTGTTCATCAACTCGTCGTGGATCCTCGGCGGCGCGGCCGACGGCGGTTGGTTCATGTACGCACCGAACTCGAGCGTGACGTTCTCGCCGACGCACGGCATCGATATCTGGGCGCTCGGGCTGCTGATCACGGGCATCGCCTCCCAGACCGGCGCCATCAACTTGATCGTCACGGTGCTGAACATGCGCACGAAGGGCATGTCCCTCATGCGGATGCCCGTGTTCACCTGGATGATCATGGTCATCCAGTTCCTGCTGCTCTTCGCGATCCCGGTGATCACGGTGGCGCTCGTGCTGCTCATCTTCCAGCGCGAGTTCGGGGCGACGTTCTTCTCGGTCAACGCCGGCGCCGACCCGCTCCTGTGGCAGCACCTGTTCTGGATCTTCGGTCACCCCGAGGTGTACATCCTCGTGCTGCCGTCGTTCGGCATCATCAGCGAGGTCCTGCCGGTCTTCGCCAAGAAGCCGCTGTTCGGCTACCCGTTCGTCGTGTTCTCGGGCGCCGCCATCGGATTCGTCGGGTGGGGCGTGTGGGCCCACCACATGTTCGCTTCGGGGCTCGGACCGGTGAGCGTCGCGGTGTTCTCGGTGGCGACGATGGCGATCGCCATCCCGACCGGCGTCAAGATCGTCAACTGGACCCTCACCCTCTGGGGCGGCAAGCTCTGGTTCACGACGGCGATGATGTTCGCCATCGGGCTCGTCGTGGAGTTCACCATCGGTGGCCTGTCCGGCGTCACCCACTCGGTGGCCCCCTCGGACACCCAGCAGACCGACACGTACTACATCGTCGCCCACTTCCACTACGTGCTGTTCGGCGGCGCCGTGCTCGGCTTCTTCGCCGGCTTCTACTACTGGTGGCCGAAGGTCTTCGGAAAGTGCCTGAGCGAGAAGATCGGCAAGTGGAACTTCTGGCTCATGATCATCGGCATGAACATGACGTTCGGGCCGATGCACCTCATCGGCCTCCAGGGCCAGCCGCGCCGGATGTACCAGTGGACCGACGCCAGGGCCGGGGAGGGGTTCTTCAACCTGGCGTTCTGGAACCTGGTCAGTACGATCGGCTCGCTCGTGCTGGCGATCGGCGTGCTGATGTTCATCATCAACGTGGTGCACACGCACCGCAAGGCGCCGCCGGCGCCGCTCGATCCGTGGGACGCCAGGACGCTGGAGTGGATGACGACGAGTCCGCCGAAGGAGCACAACTTCGACGCCCTCCCCACCGTCCACGCCCTCGACGAGTTCTTCCACCGCAAGTACGAGGACGTCGGTGAGGGTGATCACCACGACCTGCAGCGGGTGGCCACGGCCGAGGAGATCCTCGCCCAGCAGGAGGCCGACGCCGACCACCACATCCACCTGCCGTCGCCGTCGTACTGGCCGATCATCCTGGCGTTCGCCCTCCCGATCATCGCCTACGGCGTGATCTACAACCGCCTCATCGGTGTGGTCGGAGCGGCGATCCTGCTGCTGGCGGCGTTCGGGTGGGCACTCGAGCCCTCCGTCGCCGACGAGTCCGACTTCGACCCGGTGCCCGACGGCGACGACAGCCATGGGCCGGGCACCGAGCTGGCGACGGTCGGGAGCAGCGGATGAGCGACGCCGGCACGCCGGGCGCCACACCGCCCGAGGACAAGACGTCCGGGCACGGCGCCCCGGACCTCGGCAACGACCCGAGCAGCCCGGGGAACGCGCTCACCGAGACCATCGACGAGATCCCCATGGGTGGGATCCCCGGGCCGGGTCCCGCCCCCGATGTCGACACCGGGGCGGAGCGCAGCGGGCTCACCGACATGCCCGAGGAGTCGGCCGAGCGCGACGAGCACGGCGGCCACGCATCGACGACCGGCATCTCCAACAACAAGTTGGCGATGTGGCTCTTCCTCGGCTCGGAATGCCTGCTGTTCGGTGGTCTCATCAGCACCTACATGCTGTACCGGGGCCGCCATTCGGGGAGCCTCGGTCCTGATCAGATCTACGACATCCCGTTCACGTCGGTCTCGAGCTTCGTGCTGCTGATGAGCTCGCTGACGATGGTGCTGGCCGTGTCGTCGGTCGCCCGCGGCAACCTGCGCAACACCAAGCTCTGGCTGACGATCACCGCGCTGCTCGGCGCCACGTTCGTCGGTGGGCAGGTGTACGAGTTCACGACGTTCTACCGAGAGGGCCTCGGGTTCACGACGAGCCTGTTCTCGTCGAGCTTCTTCACGTTGACCGGTTTCCACGGCGTCCACGTCACCGTCGGCATCATCATGCTGATGGCCCTGGTCGGGATGATCTCCCGCGGCCGCGTCACCGGCGACAGGGCCGAGGTCGTCGAGCTGATCGGCCTCTACTGGCACTTCGTCGACATCGTGTGGATCGTCATCTTCACCCTCGTCTACCTGATCCCGGCATGAGCACCGAGTCGCATCGGCGGAAGGCCTTCCATGAGCGTTGACACCCACGACGGGCACGGCAGCGAGGTCGAGGACCTGTCGGCCGACGAGTACGGCGAGGGTCACCACGGCGCGACCGACAAGCAGTACATCCTCATCGCCGTGATCCTGGCGGCGATGACCGGGCTCGAGGTGACGCTCAGCTACGTCGACGTCGGCCCGATCTTCCTGCCCGCGCTGATCATCTTGATGATCGCCAAGTTCGTGACGGTCGTCAGCTACTTCATGCACCTCAAGTTCGACAACCGGATCTTCAGCATGATGTTCTACATGGGCCTGATCCTGGCCGTCTTCGTCTACGTCGTCGCCCTGTCGACGTTCCACTTCTTCGGGAGCTGACCCGGCCCGCGCCGGTGCACCGATCGCGGGAGGCGCTTCGCGATCGGGGGCCGGGCAGGGCAGACTTGGTAGGTGCTCGCCCAGGCCGTCCCGGACCCGTTCCGGTTCCAGGCCCACCCCGATGTCTGGCTGCTCGTCGCCGCGCTGACCGCGTCGTACATCTACATGGTCCGATGGGTCGGACCGCACGCCGTCGCCGCCGGCCAACAGGTCGTCACCCGGCGCAACATCTGGTGCTTCGTCGGGGCGATGGCCCTGCTGTGGTCGGCCAGCGACTGGCCGATCCACGACATCGGCGAGGGCTACCTGTACTCGGTCCACATGCTGCAGCACATGATGCTGGCCTACTTCCTGCCCCCGCTGGCGCTGCTGGCGACCCCTGCCTGGCTGCTGCGGGTCCTCGTCGGGACCGGGCGCGCCTACGCCGTGCTCAAGTGGTTCTGCAAGCCGGTCGTCGCCGGGGTGCTGTTCAACCTCGCCGTGATGGTGACGCACATCCCGGGCGTCGTCAACGCATCCGTGACGAGCAGCAGCCCGGTGTTGCACTACCTCATCCACGTGATGGTGGTGTCGACCGCGTTCCTGATGTGGATGCCGGTCTGCGGGCCGTTCAAGGAGTTCCACATGGGGACGGGCGGCAAGATGATCTACCTCTTCTTGATGTCGGTGGTCCCGACCGTCCCCGCAGGCTGGCTCACGTTCGCCGACGGTGCCGTCTACAAGGCCTACGACCGGCCCGTGCGCCTGTGGGGGATCTCGGTGACCGTCGACCAGCAGCTGGCCGGCGCCATCATGAAGACCGGGGGGTCGATCTTCTTGTGGGCGATCATCGTGACGCTGTGGTTCACGCGCTTCGCGTCGTCGCACGGCGACGAGCACAACTACAGGAGAGGCCGGGCCATGCCGTCGGCCGAGATCGTCGGCCACGACGACGACCAGCTCACCTACGCCGCCGTCGAGGAGGAGTTCGCCCGGGTGCCGGCCCCCGACGAACCCACGCGGCCGGCTCCGTGACCGGCGGTAGCGTCCCGTTCTCGTGATCGACGTCCGGCTGCTGCGCACCGACCTCGACGGCGTCCGGGCTGCCACGGACCGCCGCGGCGACCCGGCCCTCGTCACGCTCGTCGACGATGCCGTCCGCCTCGACACCCGGCTGCGCGAGATCACGGCCCAGCGCGACGAGACCCGGGCCCGGGTGAACGAGCTCTCCCGGGAGGTCGGCCAGCTGCGGAGGTCCGGCGACATCGCCGCCGCCGAGCAGCGTCAGGCCGACAGCCGCCAGCTCGGGGCCGACGAGAAGGTGCTCGCCGACGAGCACGACGAGGTCTCGACCAGGCTGCGCGACATCCTCCTCGTCCTCCCCAACCTCGTCCACCCGGACACGCCGGACGGCTCGTCGGACGACGACAACCCGGTCGTGCGCGGGCCGTTCAACATGCCCGAGTCGTTCGGCGAGCACCAGCGGGTGCCGCACTGGGAGGCCGGCGCCGAGCTCGGCATCCTCGACAACGAGCGGGCCATCAAGATCAGCGGCGCGATGTTCGCCATGACCCGCGGGCTCGGCGCCACGCTCGGGCGCGCGCTCGCCCAGCTCGCGCTGGACCGCAATGCCGACGCGTTCGAGGAGATCCGGCCGCCGTCCCTCGTGACGACGGCCACGCTCACGGCGAGCGGTCAGCTCCCCAAGTTCGCCGACGATGCGTTCGCCATCGAGCGCGACGACTTGTGGTGCATCCCGACCGCCGAGGTGCCGCTCACGTCGATCTACCGCGACGAGGTCATCGCCGAGTCGGCGTTGCCCGTTCGGATGATGGCGGCCACGCCGTGCTTCCGTCGCGAGGCCGGCTCGGCCGGGCGCGACACGCGCGGGATGCTGCGATCGCACGAGTTCGACAAGACCGAGATCCTCTGCGTGGCGACGCCCGAGCAGGGTCCGGCGCTGCTCGAGGAGATGGTCGGGCGGTCGGAGGCGACGATCGCCGCCCTCGGCCTGCCGTACCGCACGATCGAGATCTGCGCCGGCGACCTCGGTCAGAGCCATCACCGCAGCTTCGACATCGAGGTGTACGCGCCCGGAGCCGACCAGTGGTTGGAGGTCTCGTCGGTCAGCTGGTTCTCCGACTACCAGGCCCGTCGGGCCAACATCCGGTTCCGCCGCGACCCGGCCGGCGGCGGCGGCGGCAAGGCCCAGAAGGGCACGGAGATCGCCCACACCTTGAACGGGTCGGCGCTCGCCGTGCCGCGGGTGTGGGCGGCGATCATCGAGAACTTCCGGCAGCCCGATGGCTCCGTC
>JBEVOM010000158.1:0-25621 GCA_040507575.1 Ilumatobacteraceae bacterium | reverse complement strand
GTGCCGCCCGACACCCGGCCCGACGGCCGCACCGGGCCGGAAGGGCCGCCACCCGTCCGAACCGTCGTCGTCGGCGCCCGCCCGGTGCCGACGACGTCGTCACCTCCGGATCGATCGGTCCCGTCCGCCCGCTGACCGGTCGATTACCCATCGGTAACTTGAGTCTCATCATGACGTCACCGCGGGCGGGTGACATCCGGGAAACCCCGTGACCGCGTGCCGCACAGACCCGTTGGAACGCCTGGCGGGGAGCGGTCGCGGGACCGCGGCCGCGATCGGGCGACGGCGTCAGCCGCTGTTGCGCAGACCGGTGGCGATGGCGTTCAGCGTCAGTTGGATGCCCCGCCCGATCAGCTCGTCGTCGTCGCCGGCGCGCCGCCGGCGCAGCAGGTCGACCTGCATGACGTGCAGCGGATCGAGGTACGGGTAGCGGTTGCGGATGCTGCGGGCCAGCGTCGGGTTCCCGGCCAGTGGGTCGTCGGATCCGGTGATCCGGGCGTTCCATGTCGCCGTCAGCTCGTGCTCGGCGACGATGCGGTCCATGATCCGCTTGCGGGTGACGGCATCGGGCACCAGCGCCTCGGCGTACAGCGAGCCGATCCCGATGTCGGCCTTGGCGAGGACCATCCCCATGTTCGCGATCACGGTGCGGAAGAACGGCCAGCGCTGGTGCATCCGCCGCAGCAGCGCGGCGGCGTCGTCGTCGCCGGATGCGAACGCCTGGAACGCCGTCCCGCAGCCGTACCAGCCGGGCAGCATGAGGCGGCACTGCGTCCATCCGAAGACCCAGGGGATCGCCCGCAGGTCCTGGATCCGTCCGGAGCCGGTGCGGGAGGCCGGTCGGCTGCCGACGTTGAGCGACGAGATCTCCCGGATCGGCGTGATGGCGGCGAAGAAGTCGGCGAAGTGCGGCTCGTCGTACACGAGGGATCGGTAGGCGCCGAGCGCGTGCTCGGCGAGCGAGGTCATCGACGCGGCGAACAGCGCCTCGTCGTCGCCGAGGTCGTCGTGGACGCCGGCGCTCGCCTCCAGCGTGGCGGCGAGCAGGATCTCGAGGTTGCGGCGGGCCGAGGACGGCTGGGCGTACTTGGCGGCGACCATCTCGCCCTGCTCGGTGATGCGCAGCTGCCCGTCCACCGAGCCCGGTGGCTGGGCCAGGATCGCCTCGTAGGCCGGACCGCCGCCACGACCGACCGTGCCGCCGCGGCCGTGGAACAGCCGGAGCCGCACGCCTCTCGACGTCGCCGCGGCGACCAGTCGTTGCTGGGGCGCGTACAGCGCCCACTTCGCGCTGAGGTAGCCACCGTCCGTGTTGGAGTCGGAGTAGCCGACCATCACCTCCTGACGGCCGGATCGCCCGGCGACCACCCGCCCGTAGAACGGGTGGTCGAGGAGCTCGGCGAGCACCCGGTCGCCGTGGCGGAGGTCCTCGATCGTCTCGAAGAGGGGGACGATGTCGACCGTGCTCGGCGGATCCTGGTCGGGCCGGACGAGCCCGACCTCGCGCAGCAGCACGGCGACCTCGAGCACGTCGCTCACCGATTCGGCGCCCGAGATCACGTAGTGGGGGATGGCGCCGGGTCCGAACCGCTCGATGGCCTCGGCGGCCGCCGCGAGCACATCGAGCTCTTTCGAGGTCAGCTCGCCGTATGTCGCGAACGGGCTGCGCAGCAGCCGGGGTGACGACAGCTCGCGGCTCAGGACCGCGACGCGCGCGTCCTCGTCGAGGTCGAGGTAGTCGACGCAGTCGCCCGTGACGCCCAGCAGCTCGGCGATGACCTGCTGGTGGATGCTGGCGTTCTGGCGCATGTCGAGGCCGCACAGGTTGGCGCCGAACGTGACGACAGCCCGCCGCACCGGCTCGACGAGCTCGACGGCGAGGACATCAGAGCCGTGCGAGCGCAGTGACGCCTGGACCACCGCGAGGTCGGCGGCGAGCTCGCCGACCGAGTCGTAGCGCAGCCGGGGCACGGCCGGTGGCGGCACCGTCAGGTCGGCCGCGGTCTCGCCGAGGATGTCCGTCGCCAGTGCGTAGAGCCGGGCGTACATGCCACGCAGGGCGCGCCGGTACGGCTCGTCGGCGCGGAACGGTGAGTCGTCGCCTGATGCCGCGGCGAGCTCGAGCAGCTCCTCGGTGGGTGTGACCAACCGCGACGACATCGACAGCTCGATCGAGAGGCGGCGGACGGCGGCGAGGTGGTGCCCGAGCGCGGCCAGCGATTGGCGCGTCGTCGCCGCCCGCATCACGTCGGCGGTGACGAACGGGTTGCCATCGCGGTCACCGCCGATCCACGAGCCCATCCGCACGACGTCCGTGGCGTCGACGGTGACGCCCCAGCGCTCACCCACCAGCTTCTCGAGGTCGCGTTCGAGCTGCGGGACGACCTCGAACAGGCTGGCCGAGTAGTAGCGCAAGGCCTCGTTGATCTCGTCGGCCACCCGCAGCTTCGAGAGTCGCAGCACAGCTGTCTGCCACAGGGTGAGGACGTGCAGGTCGAGACGGTGGTCGATCTCGTGCTGCTCGACGGAGCCGTCGGCGGCCGTCGAACGGGCGGCCAGCAGGCGCGCGACGTCGCCGAGGACGTCGAGGACGGTTTGACGTCGCACCTCTGTCGGGTGGGCGGTGATGACCGGCACGACGAGCAGGTCGGCGATCAGGTGCTCGATCGTCGGTCCGTCGACCCCGTTGGCGGCGAGGCGCTCCATCGAAGCGGCGAGGCTGCCGAGCTGCGGGCGGGAGCCGACGTGGCGGTGGTACCGGCGTCTCCGCTCGTGGTGGACGTCCTCGGCCGTGTTGGCCAGCGAGGCCAGCCAGCCGAACGCACGGATGAGGTGGAGCTGATCCTGGATGGACTGCCCGGACAGCGCCTCGCGGAGCTGCCCGAGGGGGCTGCGCCCGTCGCGACGGGCGTCGACGGCCCGCCGTCGGACGTCCTCGACCAGCTCGTACACGCTCTCGCCGGCGTGGTCCCGCACGACCTGGCCGAGCAGCCGCCCGAGGAGGCGGATGTCGTCGCTCACCGCGGCGTCCTTGCCCGGGTCGCGCGCGGTGACCGACTCGACGGGGGCTCCCTCCACGGCGGCCACGGCGGCCACGCTACGACAGGGTCGGACGCGGTGCCCGCCGAACGGCGGCGATGAGTTCGCGGGGCGACGACCGTCGACAACGACGTGGCTCCGACCGTGTTGCACGCCAGCATGTCGATCGACGGCTTCGTCGCCGGACCCGACGTCTCGGTCGAGCACCCGATGGGGGTCGGCGGCGAACGACTCCACCACTGGCTCCTGGTACCGGACGGGCGGCGCGACCCGGTCGACGACCGGATCGCTGCTGACATGTCCGCGGAGGTCGGCGCGGTCGTCGTCGGGCGCCGGACGTTCGACGTCGGGCTGCCGCAGTGGGAGGACGTCCCGTACCCGGTGGCGACGTTCGTCCTGACCCACCGGCCGCGCCCACCCCTCCCGCAGACCAGCGGCACGTTCACGTTCGTGTCCGGGGTCGCCGATGCCGTCGCCCAGGCCCGCGCCGCGGCTGGGGACCGGTCGGTGATGGTGATGGGCGGGGAGACGGGCGGGACCCTGCTGCGAGCCGGCCTGCTCGACGAGGTGCAGCTGAACGTGGTGCCCGTCGTGCTCGGCGCCGGCGTGCGGCTGTTCCAGGGCCTCGACGCCCAGACGTACGAGCTGACCCGGACGGTGGTCGTCGCCAGCCCCGTCGTCACGCACATCCGGTTCCGGATCGTGCGCCCGACCTGACGGGCTCCACCCCACCAGCGGGACGATCCAGCCGATGGGACCGGGGTCCGATCGGCATCCGCAGAACCTCACCCGCCTTCCGCGACGATTGCGCATCGCCGACCAGACGCGCCGCTCGCCGATCCACCGCCTCATGGGGTACCGCGCGCCGAGGGCGCGCCGGGGGACCGCGATCGGTGCGACAGGCCTCGCCGCGTTCTCGGTCGTCCTGTGGGTCGGCGCGCCCGATCAGGCGCTGCTCGTCGGCTGGGACGTCGCGGCCGTGCTGTTCATCGCGGTGTGGTGGCAACTGATCCTGTCGGCTGACAGCGACGAGACCCGGGAGCTGGCGACGGTGGAGGACGAGACGCGTCCGGTCGCCACGTTCTTCGTCGTCGGGGCGGCAGTGGCGAGCCTGGTTGCGGTCGCCATCACGCTGCATGCTGCCGGCAGCCAGCATGGCTTCGAGGAGACGGCGTCGGTCGTCTCGGCCCTCGTCACGGTGGTGCTGTCGTGGGCCGTCGTCAACACCGTGTTCACGTTGCGCTACGCCGACGAGCACTACCGCGCCCACGCCGGCGTCGACTTCGGCGACGGGCCCGAGCACCCCGACTACCGCGACTTCGCGTACCTCGCGTTCACGGTCGGGATGTGCTACCAGGTCTCCGACACCCAGCTGCGCGACAAGACCATCCGCCGCACCGTCCTCCTGCACGCCGTGCTGTCGTACATGTTCGGCGTGATCATCGTCGCGGCGACGATCAACCTGGTCGCAGGGCTGCTCTCCTGACCCGCTGCAGCCGCCGCCGGCGCGGCGACGTTCCCGTTCGCGTTGGCAGCGCCCGCCGGCGGCCGCCATGATGGCTGGCGATGACCAGCGTGCAGGAGATCCCCGTCTCGACCATCACCGGCGACGATGCGTCGCTGGGCGACTACGCGGGCAAGGTCCTGCTGGTCGTGAACGTCGCGTCCAAGTGCGGGCTGACGCCCCAGTACGAGGCGCTCGAGGCGCTCTACGAGCAGCGCCGCGCCGACGGCCTCGAGATCCTCGGCTTCCCGGCCAACAACTTCGGGTCTCAGGAGCCGGGCACGGACGAGGAGATCGCCGAGTTCTGCTCGGCGACGTACGCCGTCGCCTTCCCGATGTTCTCCAAGATCAGCGTCAAGGGCGACGACCAGCACCCGCTGTACTCGGAGCTCACGAAGGCCGTGCCGCGGGCCGAGGGCGACCCCGACGCGTTCCGCGAGCGCCTCCGCGGCCACGGGATGACGCCGAGCGAGGACCCCGACGTGCTGTGGAACTTCGAGAAGTTCCTCGTCGCCCGCGACGGTTCGGTGGTGCGCCGCTTCGCACCCGCCATGACGCCCGACGACCCGGCGATCGTCGCGGCGATCGACGAGCAGCTCGCCCGCTGAGCCCCCCGGGCTCAGTCCCGCACGGCGGCCAGGTACTCGGCGATCCGCGCCAGGTGGCCGTCGGCGTCGGTCGGACCGGCGTTGTGGGTGGCGATCGCCAGGTGCGTCGCGCCGAGCTCGGCCCAGCGCGCCGCGTGGGAGCGCCAGCGGTCGGGGTCGCCGCCGGCGTACTGCGCCTGGGCCTGCACGCCGAAGTCGTCCATCGTGCGCCCGGCGGCCTCGCGCTCGGCGCGGATCGTCTCCAGGCACGCCCGCGATGCGTCGTTCGGAGAGCCGAGCGGGATCCAGCCGTCGCCGAGCCGGGCGCAGCGCCTCAGTGCGACGGGCGCCGACCCTCCGAACCAGATCGGGATCGGCGTCGCCGGCCGAGGGTTGATCCCGGCCGCGTCGATCGTGTGGAACTCGCCGTCGAACGTGAACGCGTCCTCGTCCCACAGGCGGCGCAGCAGCTCGACCTGCTCGGTCATCCGCCGGCCGCGGTCGTCGAACGACTCGTTCAGGCCGACGTACTCGATCTCGTTCCAGCCCGTACCGACACCGAGGCGGAAGCGGCCTGCGGACAGGACGGCGACCTCGGCCGCCTGCTTGGCGACGAGGACCGTCTGGCGTTGCGGGAGGATCAGCACCGTCGTCACCAGCTCGACGTTCGTCGTCAGGGCGGCGATGAAGCTGAGGATGCCGAACGGCTCGTGGAACGCGACGTCCTTGTCGTACGGCCCCGCGAAGCCGCCCGGTCGTTCGCGATCGGCCCCGAGCACATGGTCGTAGACGAGCAGATGGGTGACGCCGAGCTCCTCGAGACCCCGGGCGTAGGCGGCGATGGCGCCGGGGTCGGTGCCGATCTCGTTGTGTGGCAGGACGGCGCCGATCTGCATCTCCGTCGTCTAGCACGTCGGCCGCGCGTCGCACGATGCGCTCAGCGGTCGAGATGCGCGGATCACCGGATGGCCGACGGTTCGGGATGCCAAGGTGTCCGGATGTCGAGGTGCGCGGATTGAGGGTCCTGGTCGCGGCCGCCGAACTGGCCGGGGTGGCGGCGGTCGGCGGACTGGCGGATGCCGTCGGGGGCCTGGTGGGAGCGTTGCACGGGGGTGGCGTGGACGTCGACGTCGTCGTCCCCGACTACGCACCCGAGCGACGACGTGAGCCGCTGGCCGACGAGGTCCGACGGCGGCTCGCCGTACCCGGTTGGGCGTCGCCGGCGACGGTTCGCATCGGCCGGCACCCGACGGCGGGACGGGTGCACCTGGTGTCGGCGCCGGGCATCGCCCGCTCCCACCCGTACCTCCGGCCCGACGGGACCGGATGGCCCGACAACGCCGCCCGGTTCCTGGCGTTCAGCCGCGCCGTCGCGGCGATGGTGGACCGCGATCCGCCGGACGTGCTGCACCTCAACGACTGGCACACCGCCGCGGTCCTCGCCGCGCTGTCGGCGCCCCCGCCGTCCGTCCTGACGCTGCACAACATCGGCTACCAGGGCGTCACCGACGGCAGCTGGTTGTCGCGCATCGGCGCGCGTGGCCGTCACTACGAGTGGTACGGCGGGACCAACCCGCTGGCCGGCGGCATCGCGCTCGCCGACGCGGTCGTCGCCGTCTCCCCGAACAACGCTCGGGAGATCATGACACCCGGCGGTGGCTTCGGCCTCGACGGCACGCTGCGCGACCGCTGGGCCGTCGTGTCGGGGATCCGCAACGGCATCGACACGACGAGGTGGGACCCGTCGACCGACCCGCTGCTGGTCGCCCGCTTCTCGGCCGCCGACCGCGGCGGCGTCGGGCCGGCCCGGGCGCGCAACCGTCGAGCGCTCCTCGATCGCTGCGGCTGGCCCGACGACGGGATGGCGCTGGCCGTCGTCGTCAGCCGGCTGACCGAACAGAAGGGGATCGACCTCCTCGACCGCATGGTGCCGGTGCTGCGCCACGTGCCGATGCGGATGATGGTGCTCGGCGCCGGCGAGGCGCCGCTGGCCCGGCGGCTGGCGGCGCAACGCGCCGACCACCCCGGCCACTTCGCGTTCGTCGAGGCCTACGACCAGGCGCTGGCCCACCTCATGTTCGGCGGCGGGGACATCTTCGTGATGCCGAGCCGCTTCGAGCCGTGCGGCCTGGCCCAGATGCAGGCGATGCGCTACGGCGCGATCCCGCTCGTGACGGCGGTCGGCGGTCTCGTCGACACGGTCGTCGATGCGGACGCGCACCGCAACGGCACGGGGCTCGTCGCCGAGCGTCCCGACGGCGTGGACGTCACGGCGGCGCTGTTCCGCGCCGTCCGGCTGCTCGCCGACCGGCGCCGACGCGATCGTGTGGTCGCGCGGGCGATGGATGCTGACTGGTCATGGGCCGCGCCGTCCGAGCGGTACATCGAGCTCTACGGGCGCCTCCAACGCTGATCGTCCCGCCCCCACCCATCTGGGCGCGGACGGTCTCACCGGCCCATCTGGGCGCGGACGGTCCCGGATTCGAGACCCTGCGCGCCCGGATCGCCCGTCGGAACGTCGAACTTCGCCGCAGGTTGGCGCGGACGCCGTGCGGCGCGTGAGTAGGTTGCGAGGCGATGTCCGGTGAGCCTCACGTCCTCGTGATCGTCCTGGCCGGAGGGGAGGGCAAGCGGCTGCTCCCCCTCACGAACGACCGGGCCAAACCCGCCGTGCCGTTCGGCGGCTGCTACCGCCTCATCGACTTCGCGCTCTCGAACTTCGCCAACGCCCGCTACCTCCGCATCGTGGTGCTGACGCAGTACAAGAGCCACAGCCTGGATCGCCACATCAGCCAGACGTGGCGCTTCTCGACGCTCCTCCACGACTACGTGGCGCCCGTACCGGCCCAGATGCGACGCGGGCCGTTCTGGTTCCAGGGCTCGGCCGACGCCATCTACCAGAACCTCAACCTGATCCACGACGAGAACCCGGACATCGTGTGCGTCTTCGGCGCCGACCACATCTACCGGATGGACCCCCGGCAGATGGTCGCGCACCACCAGAAGGTCGGCGCCGGGGTCACGGTCGCAGCCATCCCGGTGCCCAAGCACGAGGCGACGGACTTCGGCGTCATCGAGGTCGACGACACCGGTCAGATCCTCGACTTCCACGAGAAGTCGGCCGATCCGCCGACGATGCCCGGCGATCCGACGCGCTGCCTGGCGTCGATGGGCAACTACGTGTTCGACACCAAGACGCTGATCGAGATCGTGACGCCCCGCGACGATGCATATACGGACATCGGCGGGCACGTGATCCCGGCGTTGACGCGGGCCGGCGTGGCGCACGTCTACGACTTCTCCACGAACGTCGTGCCGGGCCAGGGGGAGCGCGAGCGCGGCTACTGGCGCGACGTCGGGACGATCGACGCCTACTACTCCGCCAACATGGACCTGATCGCGCCGCACCCGGTGTTCAACCTCTACAACGACCGGTGGCCCGTGTACACCCACCGCGGGACCGAGCCGCCGGCGAAGGTGTCGCGGGGCCCCGGCGGTGAGCCCTCGTTCGTCGACGGCAGCCTGCTGTGCGAGGGATCGATCATCTCGGGTGCCCACGTCGAGCGCTCGATCGTCGCGCCGAACGTGTACGTCGACCACGACGCCCACGTCACCGACTCGATCCTGTTTCCCGGCGTGCGGGTGGGGCCGGGCGCCCGGCTGCATCGTTGCATCGTCGACAAGAACGTCCGGGTGCCCGAGTGGTTCCGGATCGGCCTCGACGCGGCGTACGACCGCGACCACTTCACGGTCAGCGACGACGGCATCACCGTGATCGAGAAGGACCGCCGCCTGCTGCCGTGACGGTCAGGTCCCGGTGAGGCGGGCGACGACCGGCGCGAACGCGTCGATGTCCTCGCCGCCGACGATCACGTAGCTGAAGCCGAGCTCGTCGCGACGGCGCTGCAGGTCCTCGATGATCCCGTTGACGCTGCCGAACAGCCCGAACGGTGACTCGGCGATCATCGTCTCCGGGACACCGAGGAACCCGGCGAGCTCGGCCAGGCGGCCGGCCCGGTCGCCGGTGACCGCGACGCCGAAGGCGCGGATGCTCAGCTCGATGTCGTCGATGCGGTCGCCGGCGGCGGCGCGGACGATCGCCACCTTGGCCGTCACCGCCTCGAGCGTCATCGTGGCGAGCGCCGCCGGGCCGACGACACCGGCCGCCAGGCTGCCGTTGACACCGACGATGTCGGCCTGCCGGGCGGCGATCGACAGGACTCGACGGCCGCCGCCGCCGATCAGGATCGGCGGGTGCGGGCGTTGCACCGGCTTGGGCAGGGCGTCGTAATCGGTGACCGTGTAGTGGCGCCCCGAGAACGAGAACGGCCCGTCGGCCATCGCGCCGCGCAGGACGACGAGCGCCTCCTCGAAGCGGTCGACGCGCACGCCCGGGCGGTCGTAGGGCATCCCGGCCGCCGCGTAGTCGCTCTGCAGCCAGCCGGCGCCGATGCCGATCTCGACCCGTCCTGCGCTCAGCACGTCCTGGGTCGCCAGCTCCTTGGCCAGCACGACGGGATGCTTGTAGTCGTTGTCGAAGACCAGCGCGCCGATCCGCAGCGTCGTGGTCACGGCCGCCGCCGCCGACAGCGCCGGAACGGGCGCCAACTGGTCGGTGAAGTGGTCGGGCATCGTCAACGTCGAATAGCCGAGGTCCTCCAGCCGGCGGGCCTGCTCGACCCAACCGCGAGCGTCCGCCGGCCCGCCGACCTGGACGCCGAACCGGAACGGTCGTGCGCTCATCGCCCGGCAACCTAGCCACCACGGCGACCGCGGCGGTCGGGCGTCGGGCGCGACGGGTGACCCGGATGACGCGAGTGCGGGGGATAGCCTCGGACCACTGTGCGTCCGTTGACCTGGCTCGCCCGCCTCGGGCTCGTGGTCACCGCCGGAGCCCTGCTGGTGACCTCGGTGGTCGTCGGCGTCGCGCCGCGCCTGTGGGCCGTCGCCAACGCCCACCAGGAGCTTCCGATCGCCCTTCCGGCGTTCCAGCCGCTGGCCCAGCGCTCGTACGCCTACGACCAGTTCGGCAACGAGATCTCAGTGTTCGAGCTGGAGAACAGCCAGCCGATCTCGCTCGCCCAGGTCCCGCAGCACGTCATCGACGCGTTCCTCGCCGTCGAGGACCGGGAGTTCTACCAACACGACGGCGTCAACGTCCGCAGCCTGGTGCGGGCAACGCTGTCCAACTTCGCGTCCGACTCGCCGCAACAGGGCGCGTCGACGGTGACGATGCAGGTCGTCAAGAACGACTTCCTGGCCGGCCTCGAGCGCGACGGTCGCTACAAGCTCCTCCAGGTCCACTACGCGTTGATGCTGGAGAACCAGTACACGAAGGATCAGATCCTCGAGCGCTACCTGAACACCGTGTTCTTCGGGAACAACTCCTACGGCATCCAGGCTGCGGCCGAGACGTACTTCGGCAAGACCGCCGACCAACTGACGTTCATCGAGGCCGCGTTCCTGGCCGGCCTGGTGCGCTCGCCGTCGGCGTACGACCCGATCAACAACCCCGAGCTCAGCCGCGGGAGGTTCCTGCAGGTCCTCGACCGCCTCGTGGACGACGGATACCTCACGGAAGCGGAGTCGGCGGCGATCGGCAGCGAGTTCGTCCTGCCCGAGCGCCCGCGGACGATCCCGGAACGCCAGAACACCCGCACCTACTTCACCGAGGCGTTGCGCGACTACCTCCTCAACAAGTCGACGATCCTCGGTGATTCGTACGAGGAGCGCTACGCCAAGCTGTTCCGTGGCGGGTTGCGCATCCACACGACGTTCAACCCGATCCTCCAGGCCCAGGCCGACGCCGCCCGCAACGTGCTGCCCGACACGCCGCAGGGCTTCGATGCCGCCATGGTCTCGCTGGAGACCAGCACCGGCGCGATCCGGGCGATGGTCGGCGGGCGTGGCTTCGAGGCCAACGAGCGCGAGACGAACATGGCCCTGGCGCCGCGCCAGACCGGTTCGAGCATCAAGCTGTTCATCCTCGCCGCCGCGCTGCAGGCCGGCGCCCAGCCCGACGACGTCATCGACGGCAGGACGCCGTGCGTGCTGCCCAACCCGGGCGAGCCGACGAAGCCGTTCGAGATCAGCGACGCCACCGCGCCCAGCGGCACGGACCTGCGGTACATGACCGAGGCGTCGATCAACTGTGCGTACGCCCGCCTGTCCCAGATCGTCGGCCTCCACCGGATGGTCGACACCGTGTACCGCATGGCCAAGTCGCCCTACCTGTACTCCGGACAGCCGGCCAGCGAGCGTCGCCCGATCGAGCCCTTCGCCAGCTTCGCCACCGGCGCCAACGAGATGAGCCCGCTGGACATGGCGTCCGGCGCCCAGACGATCGCCAACGGCGGCCTGCACCACGAGCCCTACTACGTCGAGTCGATCGACGCCCCCGACGGCCGCCAGATCTACATCCACGCCGACGCCGGGACCCAGATCCTCGATCCGGGCGTCGCGCTCACCGCCGTCGACGTGTTGAAGGGCGTGCTCGTGCGGGGCACCGGCCGGCGCTACCCGCTGGAGGGCGGTCGCCCAGCGGCGGGCAAGACCGGTACCCAGCAGGACAACACGAACGCCTGGTTCGTCGGCATGACGCCGAACCTCACGACGTCGGTCTGGGTCGGGGACCCCAACGGCTACACGTCGATGCGCGGCATCCCGCAGTTCGAGGGGTCGAACGCCGGTGCCGTGCAGGGTGGGCGGTACCCCACGCAGATCTGGAAGACGTACATGGACCAGGCGCTGGCCGGCCAGGCGTTCAGCGACTGGGCCGCCCCGCCGCCCGATGCCCGCCTGCCGGCCCGGCTGTACCTGCCCGGCAGCGAATGCCTGGCCCGCGCCGTGACGTCCGGCGGGGACGTCGTGGGCACCGTGCCGCTCGCCCCTGCCGCGGCCCCGGCAGGGCCCCAGGGCTTCGCGCCCACCCAGGTGCCGCCCCCGCCGCCGCCGCCGGGCGACACCACCCCGTCCGCGACGACGCTGGCTCCGGGCTCGCCGATCACGGCGCCGCGGGTGACCCGCCTCGTGCCGATCGAGAGCGGCACCACCATCCCGCCCGACGTGCTCGACCCGCGCGCACCCCTGCCGTCCGCGCCGGCGAACAGTACGGTCATCCCGTGCTGACGGACGACCTCCTCGAGCTGCAACGCCTCGACACCACGACCGATCAGCTGGGCCATCGGCGGCGCGAGCTGCCCGAGCGGGCGGCCGCGACCGAGGCGGCGGCGTCCCGGCGCGC
Source organism: Ilumatobacteraceae bacterium (assembly GCA_040507575.1). Classification (GTDB taxonomy): domain Bacteria; phylum Actinomycetota; class Acidimicrobiia; order Acidimicrobiales; family Ilumatobacteraceae; genus JALZMG01. The sequence goes on along the minus strand of JBEVOM010000158.1, from coordinate 13,248 downwards.
CAATCGCTCCCGGCGAGCCGCGATCGGGGTGCGCGACGAGGAGCTGGAGCTGGCGATCGGCGCGCTGGAGCGCGACGGACAGGCGCTCGTCACGCAGCGGACGCGCCTCGAAGCCCAGCTCAAGACCGTGATCGCCCCTCGCGAGGCGGAGGCGCTGATGCACGAGATGGCCACGATCGCCGAGCGCCGCGACGCGCTCGACGACCAGGAGCTGACGTTCCTCGACGAGCAGTCCGAGCTGGCCGGCGAGGCCGCCCGACTCGACGACGCGCTCCCGGGTCTCGAATCGGCGGCGAGCGCCACGGCGGCTGCGCTGGCGGTGGCCGAGGCGACGATCGACGCCGAGCTGGCCGACATCGCGACGTCGCGTGCGGCGCAGGCCGCCGCCCTCGACCCGTCGGTGCTGTCCCGGTACGAGCAGCTGCGCAGCCATCTCGGCGGTGTGGCGGTCGCCAAACTCGACGGCACCCGCTGCAGCGGCTGCCACATCGATCTCTCCCGCAGCGATCTCGACGACGTCAAGCGGGTGCCGCCCGGCGAGTACACCGACTGCCCGCAGTGCGGGCGGATCCTCGTGCCCTGACCCCTGGGGGACGCAACCCGTGCTGCTGTGGTTCGTCGGGACGGCGATCATCGCCGTCTGGTTCGTGTTCCGGGACCCCCGTTTCGACTACCGGTTGCTGATCGTCGGTGCGCTGCTGCCGTTGCTCGATGCCGTCACCGGGCATGCCTGGGTGCTGCATACGCTGGCGTTCAGCCTGTTCCTGCTGCTGGTGGTGATGGTGGCGACGATGGGCCGCCGGCCGGCGCGCAAGGCGCTGCTCGCCGTGCCGATCGGGGCCCTGCTGCACCTCGTGTTCGACGGCGCCTGGACGGACGCCGACCTCTTCTGGTGGCCGCTCGGCGGTTGGAGCCTCGCCGACGACCGCCTCCCAGAGGCGGCCCGTGGCTGGTGGTGGGACATCGCGCTCGAGGTGGTCGGGCTGGTGGTGCTGGCGTGGGTGTGGCGGCGGTCGGGTCTGTCCGACCGCTCCGCGCGACGCCGTTTCCGGGCCGACGGTCGGCTGCTCACCGAAGTGCGTTGAGCACTGTGGGACACTCTCGACCGTGCTGATCCTGGTCCGTCACGGCCGCACGGCGCTCAACGCGGCCGGGCGCCTGCAAGGGCTGCTCGACGAGCCGCTCGACGATGTCGGGTTGGCCCAGGCCGACGCGGTCGCGAAGTGGGTCGGCGCGGTCGACGAGCTCGTGTCGAGCCCGCTGAGCCGGGCCGTGCAGACCGCCGAAGCGTTCGGCATGCCCTACACGGTGGACGGTCGCTGGATCGAGCTGTCCTACGGCATCTACGAAGGCGAGGCCGTGGCGAACGTGCCGTCGCAGGCCTGGACGCAGTGGCGGCTCGACACGTCGTTCGTCCCCGAGGGCGGCGAGTCACTGCTGACGCTGCATCGTCGGGTGCGCGGTGCGTGCGAGGAGCTGTTGACCCGTGCGATGGACCGGCGCATCGCCGTCGTGTCGCACGTGTCGCCGATCAAGTCGGCGGTGGCGTGGGCGCTCGGCGCCGGCATCGAGATCTCGTGGCGGTCGCACCTCGACCACGCCTCGATCTGCCGCATCGACATGGGCCGCACCGGCCCGGTCCTCGTCACGTTCAACGAGACCGCCGACCGCTGACCCGGCGACCGGCGGCCGGCGTCGTTTGGTCCGGATATTGGTCGCGGGTGCGACCTGTTCTGTCGCGCAGCATCGCTGACACGTATGTCGCGAGACATCGCTGACAGTTCATGAGGTTAGGCGGCGTGGTTGGCGGGGTCCGCCGCGTGGCCGGCCGGTCGGCTGGTAGCGGCGGCTGCGGTCGAGGCGTAGGTGGCGTACGAGTTGGCCGTAGTGGAACACGGTGGCGTGGGTCCGGTCGATGATGACGGTGACCTCGCAGCTGGCCCACTCGCTGCCGACACCGATGCGGATCCCTCGACGATGGCGACCCCCGGTCGTTGACGGTCACCTGGCGCGGTTCGGGGCATCTCCTCCGTCGAGCCGGCCGGCGTCGGCCGGCTCGGCGTGATCGGGCAATCCCCTTGGTGGGCCACAATTCCCCCGGCGAAGCGGCAAGGCAGATGTCAAGAAAACAATACAGCCGTTCGGTCAACCGGTCGGACGGACGGGATCTGGATCACTTGCCGGCCCGGGTCGCCCAATGGCTGCAACAGATGAAGAGCGTCGCATTTGCGGCACCCTTACATCAAGTCGGGCGGCAACAGCGGCGACGCGAGGATGTCGATCTCGGCACGCTGCAGCCGTGCGACGTCCTCCGGCCGTTGTCGATGCCGAACAGCTCGCCGAGAACCGACCCCGGAATCGTCGCTGTCGACACCATCGCGAAATAGACGGCCACCGTGGCCTTGAAGTCGTCGGTACGCCGAACGAGCCGTGCTCGACGAGCGCGCTCAATTGGGCGTGTTCCTCCCGCACCAGACGAACGATCGCCTCGCGGCCCGGACTGTCGACGTCGAGTAGCACGGCGCACGGAACCCCCGAGGTCCGGATGCAAGCCGCGACCTGAGCCGTCCATGCTCGCGCCGAGCGCGTAGCGCCTCGCGCACCGGCAGGTCCGCACCCACCCCGCCGACAGCGTCGCGGACCAGTTCGAGGACGCCTCCGGCCGCCGCCGCATCGTGGCGTCAGCCACCTCCGGCCGGATCGACGGTGACCCCGATGTTGTCCGTCAAGTGAACGCCGGAGAAGCTCGCCGAGACGAGGACGCGCAGGTCGCCCTCCAGCGGATCCGTACGCTGCAACGTATAGGCGTCCACGACCTCGGCGTAGTCGACCGGGGCAACGGGTTCGACCCGCTCCCGCAGAAGCCCCCGCACGGCCTCATTGCTGCGTTCGCCGGCTTGAATCGCAGCGGCAGCTTCCCGCAGCGCTGCGTAGATGACTGGCGCCGTTGCAAGATCCTCTGGCGACAGCTTTGCGTTGCGGCTCGACGCGCACAGGCCGCTCTCGGTTCTGACGACGGGATGGGGGACGATCTCGACGCGGAACGACAGGTCCTCGGCCACCCGGCGTAGCACGGTGAGCGGCACCCAGTCCTTCTCGCCAAGGTAGTACCGGCACGGCGCCACGATGTTCCAATATTTTGAGACCGCAGTGGCCGTCATCCGTACGAACGCCGGGTCCTCAGCGTTCTCCCACGGAGACATCAGCTCCGCATTGGGCATCACATGGACTTGCACAGGAAGGCGGGGGTACATGTCCTCGATATGGCTGACGAAGATGATGTCGATGCCCGCTTCGATGGCGAGAGCGCGATCGTTCTCAAAGTTGCGGGCGTAGCCAGCAGGTAGGTCGAATTCCAGCAACCCGGGGACCTGGCGGACCTGGCCGCGATGCAGCGGCATAATTGTGAGGTCGCATTCGTCACCCATCGCCCGGATGACCGTGAGGTGGCCGACGTGGAGATTGCCGTTCGTGCCGAAGAAGCCGACCTTGCCGCCCTTGGCCCGCACTCCGTCGGCGATCGCGCGCAGCTCGGCGATCGATTCAATGACGGTTCCGGCGTGACGCGTGATCTCGCTCATCGCCGTGCGTCTGAGCATGTGATGGTAGGGAGGTCCAGCAGCGATCGGCACCCCGGAGGAGCGGACACTAGTGCGGGCAGAAAGTTGATCGCGCGAGCGGCGTTGAGCTTGGCGTTGCACGTCGCCGCCGGGAGGCCGTCGGGCCATGTCATCGTGGCAATGACCGGCGGGTCGGCGTCGACGGTCAATGTCCACGCTGCCGCCGTCTCATCCTGCCGCCAACCGTCACCTAGCTCGTAGACACCCGTCTGCTCGTTGATGACGGTGAGGAAGACGCGCTCGCCGCTGTAGGCGTCCCACGTCCAGCGGACACCGCCGACGGTGCCGCGCTCGATCGTCAACCCACTGGCGGGGAGGGTAACTGTCGTGGGAGCCAACGCCTGGTCCTTGCGCCTGGTTCGAAGCCCCGAGTACGGGATTGACAGGCCCTTCGCGACCATTGCAGCGGACATGCCGATAAGCCACTCCCATCCGGCGTCGTTGCCGGAGAGCTCGGTGCCGGTCGTCGGGTCGCTGGGCGACGGCTGAGCTCCAAGGCCAAGACCCTCCCGCAGCTGGACTGCCGACGGGTAATGGGCGACGTGGTTGCGCTGATGCGCCGTGACGTGCTCGATGCGGCCGGTGAACCCGGACACGAACAAGGGCAAGGCGTCGCTGACCAGCCCCGGGATGTTGCCGCCCGCGGCGAAGCTGGCGGCGCCGCGCTGACATGCGGACTCGAGCAGTTCGTGCTCGGGGAGCCCCTCCATGTAGTACCCGCCAAGGCCCGTGTAGACGTTGATCCCCGCCTCGAGAAGCACGGCGAGCCGCTCAGGCTCGAAGCCCAGCCCGCTCCAGATCGCGGCGTCCGGGTTCAGCGCCACGATGTCGTCGAGCCGCTGCGTCGTCGTCACGCCGATCGGACCGATCCCGGCGAGCTCGCCCGCATCCCGGCCGGCCTTGTCCTCACTGTGGACGAGCACCCCCACGAGTTCCATGGCCGGGTGCTCGGCGAGTCGTCGAATGATCTCGCTGCCGACACCACCCGTGTAGCACTGAGCGACCTTGATCATGCGGAGACCTCCGGGGCGGGCTGCAAGGTGAGCTCGGGGTGGCGTTCTGCGATCATGCGACGGACCCCCTCGCGCCACGGCACGGTGCAGGGCCCGCAAATTTCCCGGCGGCGCGTGTTGTCGGTGATTCGCGGGTAGCTGCGTGCGGTGGTCACTGTCTCGAACTTCGGCTCGATGCCGATGGCCGCGCCGATGAACTCAGCGAGATCGACTGTGCTGATGGCCTCGTCGCCGGCCCAGTTGACCACTAGGCCGCCGACTGTTGCTGCATCGAGGAGCGGTTCGAGCGTGCGAACGAGGTCGTCCTCATGGATCGGTGAACCCATGTTCTTCCAGTCCCGATGCACATCGATGGGTTGCTCAGCGAGGATTGCCCCGATCATTGCCCCGGGCAACCCCCCGTAGCCGGCCTTTCCGTACGACCAGTTGAGACGAGCAATCACGAGCGGAACATCGTGGATCACCGAGAGGGTCTGGGCCACGGCCTCACCAGCGAACTTGGTGGTCCCGTAGTGGAATCTCGTTGTCACGCGAGTGCTCCCGCCACAGCGATCGCCCTCCTTGTAGGCGTACTGGTCATCCGGATGGTCCCAGTACACGCCGGTCGTCGAAGTGTAGAACCACGCCTTCGCATCGCGAAGGTGGTGGAACAGCCGTCCGGTCCCGACGGCGTTCTGCTCAATGCCGATGTCAAGCGTCACTGGATCTGTGTCAGCGGCCACGTGGATGACGTAGTCGACGTCGGGCGGGACGCCGGAGAAGTCACCCGTTGTGTAGTCGCAACGCACCGGGTGCACCCCAAGCGCCTCGACGGCCTCGCTTGCACCCGGCTTCGTGTATCGGGCGAGCCCGAACACCTCATTGTGCGGCGCCAGGCCTGCGGCCAGCGATCCCCCCACCTGTCCAGTTATGCCCGTGAGCACAATGCGCTTGTTGGTAAGCACGCTTCCTCCAAATATTTTGCGTCCGACACAATAATGAATATCTGTTTCCGCGCCCGATGACGTGGGCCGGGGCCGGTTGCACCTAGCCGAAGTGGAAGAGTCGGCGAGCGTTGAGTTCGACGATCTTGTGGACCTCGTCGTCCGGAACGTTGACGAAATGTTTGGCCGCTGCCTCGCGCGAGTGCGGGAAGTTCGAGTCGGCGTGGGGGTAGTCACTCTCCCACGTGATGTGGTCAATCCCGATCGCATGCCGCATTTCAATGCCCTGGAGGTCATCAATGAAGCACGTCCAGATGTTGCTACGGAAAAGGTCGGACGGTCGGGTGTCAAAATTGATGTTGTTGTAGTGGCGGTGCCGCTCCCAAATGTGGTCCACCCGTTCAAGCAGCCAGGGCACCCAGCCGATCCCGCCCTCCGACAGCGCGACCTGCAGCCTCGGGTGGCGATGGAACACGGGCGAGAACAGGAGGTCGACGCACGTGGCCATCGAGGAAGTGTTCGACAAGACGATAGCCGTGGTGAACGGCGCGTCGTCGGACACGATCGGCATGACGCCCGAGCTTCCGAAATGCATGCACAGTGGGACGTCGGCGTCGACGGCCGCTGCGAACAAGCGATCCCAGTGGTCGGTATGCCACGATGGCAGGCCGACCGCAGCCGGGTTCTCAAGAAAGGAGATGCCCTTCGCTCCACGTCCGCTGGAACGCTGGATCTCCGCAATTGACGCGTCGACGTCCCAGAGTGGCAGGATCATGAGCGGCACGAATCGGTCGGGGGCCACCGCGCACCACTCGTCCAGCATGAAGTCGTTCCACGCCAGAACACACAACCGCGCTAGCTCACGATCGTCGCCTTGCAGGAAGAAGCGGCCGCCAAAGCCGGGCAGGCTCGGGAACGTCGTCTGCGCCCAGACGCCCTCGAGGTCCATGTCGGCGAGCCGCTGAGACGGGTCGTAGCAACCTGGACGCATGTCCTCGAAGCGATACGGGTCGATACCGAAGTCCTCCCACTTCTTTCCCGCGACCGCGTTCAACCCGATCTGCGGAAAGATGCCGCCTGCGTACGTCCAGGCATCGCGGTCGGGCAGAAGCCGGCCGACGCCCACCGCCTCCTCCTGGCCCGTCGTTCGTACTACTCGCGGGGCGACGTCGTGGAGCCGTTTGGGCAGCCGGTCGAGCCAGACCTTGGGGTGCTCGATCACGTGGTCGTCGACCGAGATGAGTTTCATGTCGTCATTCAGTGGCATCGCAGGTTCTCCTTACAGGGGATGGGTGTTCGTCGCGGCCGGCGCTGCCAGCTCATGACCCGAGCATGGTGGGCCCGCCGTCGACGGCTAGCAGGGTGGCCGATGATTTAGATGCCGCCGCCGTCGCCGAGCGACCGGCACCCGAGCGGCGCCAGCTCGTTGTTCGGAAGCGCCGAGGGCACCACGGATCCTCGGCTGGCGCGGGCAGGTGCACGATTGGCGACGGGCCGGACGCCCTGCTAGGGGCGATCCCGTGGAGGACGGCGTCGCCTGGTCGTCACTTCCGAATCGCCACCGTTGCGCCACACCGCCTGGACGACCCTCGCGCTGCCACGGCCGGACGCCGGTCTTGTCGTGCATGTCCGTCGTACGCATGTCCCGGAGCCTCACGTTCTGGACGGCGAGTTCGTTGGGAAGGGCGTTCATCCGCCGGCGACGGGCCACACGACGGACTTGGTCTGCAGGTACTCCTCGAGGCCCCATCGACCCCACTCCCGCCCGATCCCGCTCTGCTTGTAGCCCCCGAAGGGACTGTGGGGCGACATCCCCGGGCTACCGCCGTTCACCGACACCATGCCAGCGCGGATCTTCTCGGCGATCCGATATGCGCGTGCCGCATCAGCTGACCACACGCCACCGGCCAAGCCGTAGTCGCTGTCGTTAGCGATGTTGATCGCATCGTCGTCGTCGCGGAACGGGATGATGACGGTGACCGGGCCGAAGAACTCCTTGCGGGCGATCGTCATCGAGTTGTCGACGCCCACGAAGACGGTCGGCTCGACGAAAAAGCCGCGATCGAGGTGGGCAGGACGACCACCGCCGTGGATGAGCTGTGCCCCCTCGTCGATGCCGAGCCGGATGAGCGCTTCGACCTTGTCGCGCTGTGCCGCGCTGATGAGCGGACCCATCACGGTCGCAGGATCGGAGGGATCGCCGACCGTGACGTAGTCGAGGGCGATCTTCAGCTGGTCGACGAGTTCGTCGTGGCGCGATTCGTGGACAAGCGTCCGGGTGAGCATCGAGCATCCCTGACCGGCGTTGATCGTGAAATTGGCGATCACGTTCGGAATTACCTTCGCAAGGTCGGCGTCATCACACACGATGTTCGCCGACTTTCCGCCGAGCTCCAGAACGACCTTCTTCAGGGTCGGCGACGCCTGCTCCATGATCTTGCGGCCGACGGCGTCCGAGCCGGTGAAGCTGACCAGGTCGACCGCCGGGTGGGTGGTAAGCAGCCCAGCCGCGTCGGCCGGTGCGGTGACGACGTTGAGGACACCGGGCGGCAGTCCCGCCTCCTCAGCGATCTCAGCGACCACGAAAGCCGACAGGGGAGTGTACGGCGAGGGCTTCAGGATCGTGGTGCACCCGGCGGCGAGGGCAGGGGCGAGCTTGAACGCGGCGAGGAAGAACGGCGCGTTGTATGGCGTGATAATCGAGGCGACGCCGTACGGCTCGCGGCGAACGACCCCTTGGCCTATTCCGAGGTCGTTGACGAGCGGCAGCATCGGCTCGACGAACGCGTACGCCGGCAAGACGCGCTCGGCCATGTCGGCAAAGTGGTCGATCGCCACGTCGACGAACCACGCCTTGGCGAGCATCCGGGCCCGCCCTACCTCGGCGACATCGAGATCCGTCAGCTCGTCCGAGCGGCGCCGCATGATCGCCGCCATCCGACCGAGAACTTCGGCGCGCGCTAGAGGCGTGGTTCGCGGCCAAGGGCCCCCGTCGAAGGCCTGGCGGGCGGCCAAGATCGCGGCGCTGACGTCGGCTGCGCACCCTTCCGGCGCGAGACCGATGACTTCTTCTGTCGCAGGGTTTATCGCCTTCGTACAGCGGTCGCTTGCGCTTGACACCCACGACCCACCGATGAACAAGTGGTCACGCTTCACGAGCATGGTGCTTCCCCTCGACCGCTTCAGCCCCGTCAACCCCTCGGGGTGTCGTGATTGTAAGCTAAGGTGACATGGTAGGGAGGTCAAGACAATGACCGAACCCCGGCCAGGTCGCACGCGACTGGATCAGCACCCGACCGACCTCATGGGTGGACGGGTCGAGGTCGCGGCGATCGACGCGTCCGCGGCTACGCCACCGCCATCGGCGACGTCCTGCCGGACGCCACGCTGGTGATCGATCACTTCCACGCCATCCGCCTCGCCTCCACCGCCGTGTCCGATGTGCGGCGACGGGTGCAGCAAGACACCCTCGGCCACGGCGGCCGCACCGGCGACCCGCTCTGCGGGATCCGCCGCCTCCTGCTGCGCACCTGGGCCAATTTGAACGAGCGTGGCTGGGAACGCCTCCGCGACGGCCTCGCCGCCGGCGACCCCGTCGCGCCGTCTGGCCCGCCCGCGAACTCCTCTCCGAGGTCTACACCGGGCGCGACCTCGCCCACGCCAAGCGGCGGCTGATCGTGTTCCTCCAGCACGCCGCCGACGCCGAGGTCCCCGAGCTCACGAGGCTTGCTCACACCGTCGACCGCTGGCGGGACGGGATCCTCGCCTTCCACACCACCGGCGGCGCCAGCAACGGACCCACCGAAGCCGTCAACCTCCTCATTGAGAAGATCCGCCGCCTCGGCCACGGCTACCGCAACTTCACCAACTAGGCGCCGGCTCCTCCTCGGCTGCGGGGTGCAATGGGATACCGTCCCCACCCGCAGAATCAGAGGCCGCCAACCAGGCTTCGCCGCGTAGAGCCCAATATCCGGACCAAAACGCCTCAGAACGGGGAGAGGCCCATGCGGTTGCGGACGGAGACCATCTCGCCGAGGTGGTTGATGCGGTGGCCGACGGCCTCCCACTGCACGAACCACGACGCCGGCTTGGCCGTCCACATCGCGTGCAGCCACGGCACGGCGGCGTCGTCGACACCGGCCCGGGTCAGGCCGATCGGTCCGGCGTCGGGCGCGACGTCGACTCCGAGATCGACGGCATCGATGATCGCCGCGCTGGCGGCGTGGACGGCGCGGACGTAGGGCACGAGGCGATCGAGGTCGAGCGCCGCCGTCAACTCGGGGACCTCGGTCTCACCGAGGCCGGCTGTCGGCGCGAGGAGTCCGAGCCCGAGGTCGTCGCGCCACGTCGCCGCGAGCGGCTGCGCGCCACCGAGCACCGCGTTGATGGCGAGGTCCTCGTGGTACGCGGTGTGGAACGCGAGGTAGGCGATCGAGGACCCGCCGGTCCCGGCCGGATCGGTCCAGCGTTCCCGGGGCACGGCGGCGACGACCGACTGCTCGAAGCGGGCCAGCGCGCCGTCGTGCTCCGTCCGGATCCACGTGCGCAGGTCGATGTCGCCCATCGACCACATCGTGGCGCATTCGCGCTATCGAACAGCGGCGCCGTGCCGAAAGAAGGGTGTGACCACCGGTCTGTACTCCGCCCTCCGCGACGCAGGCGTCGATCTCCTGCGGGCCCACCGCCTCGATGCCTACCTCCGCTCGATGGGCGACGCCCGTGTCACCGACGGCTTCGCGCTGACATTGCAAGGCGAGCCGGCCGACGTCGAGCTGTTGCGGGCGACGCTCGTCGCCGATCTCGACGGCATCGTCGCCGGCCTGGCGTTGCTCGACGGTGCCGGCCGAGCACGGGCCTGAACGGTTCAGTCGAGGCGCAGCTCGTCGGCGACGACCTGGGCGAACCGGTACGTCGCCCGGCGGTCCAGCCCGAGCACCCGATCGCCGCGCCCGATCCACTGCATCACGACCCGGACACCGAGCTCGATCCGCCGAGGACGCGGCCCGCGGCCGTGCCGGTCGTCAGGTGGGCACGAGCGCCGGAGGTTCGCCGACGTCCGGGAAGAGGTCGAGGAACGAGCCGACGGTGATGCGGTGGCGGTCGGCCTCGTCGAGGTCGTCGAACAGCGTGTGCAGTGTCTCCTGCGTGTGGCCGTACGTGCCTTCGAGGTGCGGGTAGTCGCTTCCCCACATCACGTTCCGGTAGCCGTTGGCGGTCAGGGCGCTGGCCGCCGACGCGTCGTGCTGGAAGGACGCGTACACCTGGTCGTACAGGATCTCCTTCGGCGACCGCGACAGCTTCGGGCGGACCATCGAGCCGTGCTGGCGATAGGCCTCGTCCATGCGGTCGCCGAGGAACGGCACCCAGCTCGCCCCGCCCTCGGAGACGAGGACCCGCAGGCGCGGATGACGGTCGAGGGCGCCGGATGCGACCATCTTCATGACGGCCCGCTGGCCGGAGAACGTCGTTTCGGTGTGGTTCAGCACGGCTCCGCCCGGTCCCCGGTACGTGACGCCGACGAGCTGACCCGAGAGCAGATCGACGGGGTCGGTGCCGATGTGGAACGCGATGACCATGCCGGCCGCTTCGGCGGCCTCCCACAGCGGTTCCCACGAGTCGCGGTTGTAGTCGTCCTCGGTCGGCGGCGACGTCGGCAGGAAAACAGCCTTGCCGCCGGCCCGGACGAGGCGCTGCAGCTCGTCGACGGCGTCGTCGACGAGGCGCATCGGCAGCTGGGCCGCGACGACGAACCGCGGCGACGCGTGCTGGATCTCGGCCAGCGCCCAGTCGTTGGACGCCTTCACGCCCTCCCGCAGCAGCACCGGGTCCTTGATCGACGCGTTCCACATGCCGAGTGACGGGAACACGAGCTCGCCCCAGATGCCCTCGTGGTCCAGGTCCTGCAACCGCAGGGCCACGTCGCCGGCACCAGGTGCCCGCACGCTGGCCTCGTAGAAGTCGAGCTGCTCGGGACGCGGCATCCGCCGGCGGAACGACTCGCCGTCGAGGTACACGGTCTCCCAGTCGCCGTCCGGGTCCTTCACCGCCCGCGGCATCCGTTCGGCCAGCTCCGGCGGCAGGATCGACGCGTAGAGGTCGTCGCGCTCCAAGAAGTGCGAGTCCCCCGAGTTGGCCCAGATCTTGTGCCCCATGAGCGACACCCCCGTGGTCGTCCTGCCCGCACTGTACGGCCGGCGGACCCTCGGACTTTCGATGGGCGACCCGACGCGCGAGCCGGATGTGCGTCTAGTGTGCCTGGGGCGGGATGGGCTACAAGTTGCGGGCAGTGACAGCCGACGGGCGCGGCGATGCGGTGGTGAGCACGATCGCGCCTGCGCGGACGGGGTCGGCGCCGTTCCACATGCCGTCGCTCGACGGCATCAGGGCCGTGAGCATCATGATCGTGTTCATCGCCCACGTCGGCTTCAACTCGCTCGTACCGGCGCAGTTCGGGGTGACGGTCTTCTTCTTCCTCTCCGGCTACCTCATCACGACGCTGCTGCGGAGGGAGTTCGAGAAGACCGATCGGATCGGGCTCGGCCACTTCTACCTGCGGCGGGTGTTGCGGATCCTGCCGCCGTTCTACGCCGTCTTGGTGCTGGCGATCGTGCTGTCCGAGCTACTCGTCACGCCGACGACGACCGAGCCGGAATCGGTGTGGGCGGTCTCGTTCCACTGGGCGAACTACTACATCGTGGAGCACGGCGAACGCGGGTTCGTGCCTGGCACCGGCGTGTACTGGTCGCTCGCCGTCGAGGAGCACTTCTACCTGCTGTTCCCGCTCGTGTTCATCCTGATGCACCGGCTCGGCCTGACACCCCGCCGCATGGCCGCGGTCATGCTCGGGTTGTGCGCGCTCGTGCTGGCGTGGCGGGTGAACTTGTGGATGACGACCGATGTCGTCGATCCCTTCCAGCGCCTGGCTGTCGCGACCGACACCCGATTCGACTCGCTGCTGTTCGGTTGTGTGCTCGCCGTGCTCGGCAACCCGGCCCTCGACCTGTCGAGGTGGACCGAGAAGGTGTGGAAGTACGTGCTCTTCCCGGCCGCCGCGGCCGGGCTGATCCTCACCTTCGTCGTCGACTCCGAGGCCTTCAAGCAGACGTTCCGCTACTCCGTCCAAGGCATCTGCCTGATCCCGATCTTCGTGTGCGCGGTGCGGTACCCGACGTGGTGGGTGATGCGTCCGCTCAACTGGCGCCCGATGGCGTTCCTCGGGCTGCTCTCGTACTCGCTGTACCTGTGCCACCTCATCGTGCTCGCCGCGATCACCGAGCAGGTCCCGGGGATCTCGCGTCCCGCGCTCGCCGTCGTCGGGTTCGCCGCCAGCGTCGGGGTGTCGTGGGGCATCTACCAGGTCATCGAGCGTCCGTGCCTCAGGTTGCGCCGGCGCCTGAGCGCCTGACACTCGGCGCGACCGGCCCCGAGTGGCCGGTGACGGTGAGTCGGCCTGTAAGCGGGATCCTGTGGCCGCCTCCCGGCGGCTGGTGGCCATCCATCTGATGCGGCCTACCCGGAGGTGCCCCGTCGCCGGGGCGGACGGGCCGCCCATGCCTCCTGCTCGGCCTTGCTCCGGGTGGGGTTTGCCGAGCCGCCCGGGTCACCCCGGACGCTGGTGCGCTCTTACCGCACCGTTTCACCCTCACCTGTGACCGGTTGCCCGGCCCATCGGCGGTCTCTCTCTGTTGCACT
>JBEVOM010000046.1:0-8171 GCA_040507575.1 Ilumatobacteraceae bacterium | reverse complement strand
GACGACGCCGAGCTGCTGTTCTGCGACAACGAGTCGAACACCGCCCGCCTGTGGGGCGCCGCCGACCCGCCGCCGTACCCCAAGGACGGCATCGCCGACCACGTCCTGCACGGCACGCCGACGGTCAACCCCGAGGGCGAGGGCACCAAGGTCGCCGCCCACGTCCGCCTGGAGGTCCCGGCCGGCGGCTCGGCGTCGACGTGGGTCCGCCTGTCCCGCACCGACCACCCCCTGGCCGATCCGTTCGGCCACGCCGAGGCCATCGTGACCGCGCGATCGAGCGACGCCGACGAGTTCTACGCCGCCATCACGCCCGACACCGTCTCCGTCGATGCCGCGTCCGTGATGCGCCAGGCGCTGGCCGGGATGCTGTGGTCCAAGCAGTCGTACTACTTCGACGTCGACATCTGGCTGCGCGAGCACGACGCCCACCCGCTGCGCAACCCGAGTCGGCGGGGAACCCGCAACGAGTCGTGGTTCCACATGGTCAACCACGACGTCATCTCGATGCCGGACACGTGGGAGTACCCGTGGTACGCGGCATGGGACCTGGCGTTCCACTGCGTGCCGCTGGCCATGGTCGACCCCGACTTCGCCACGTCGCAGCTCGACCTGATGCTCTCGCAGGTGTACCTCCACCCGACCGGGCAGATCCCGGCGTACGAGTGGAACTTCGGCGACGTCAACCCGCCCGTCCACGCGTTCGCCACGCTGTTCATGCACAGCGTCGCCGGGAACATGGGTGACGTCGATCTCCCGTTCCTACGCCAGTCGTTCACGCGCCTGCTCTTGAACTTCACGTGGTGGGTGAACCGCAAGGACCCGTCGGGCAAGAACGTGTTCGAGGGCGGCTTCCTCGGACTCGACAACATCGGCGTGTTCGACCGCAGCGCTGCGCTACCCGGTGGCGGCCGCCTCGAGCAGGCGGACGGCACGGGCTGGATGGCGCTGTTCAGCCAGAACATGCTCGAGCTGGCGCTGTCGCTCGCCGAGGAGGACCCGTCCTACGACGGGTTCGTGTTCAAGTTCGTGGAGCACTTCTTCTGGATCGCCGCCGCCGTCGACCCCGTGGGCAACCACCCCGACGAGATGTGGGACGAGGAGGACGGTTTCTTCTACGACGTGCTGCGCCACCCGGACGGCACCGGCGAGCGGCTGAAGGTGCGCTCGCTCGTCGGCCTGCTGCCGCTGTGCGCGGTGACGGTCATCTCGGCCGACGTGCTCGAGAAGCACCCCGCGCTGACGGCGAACATCGGCCGGTACCTCCAGCGCAACCGGGACCTGCTCGGCAACATCGCCGATCCGTTCGCGCCCGGGCACCGCGGCCGGCGCATCCTGTCGATGGTCAACGAGGACAAGCTGCGGCGGATCCTCTCGCGCATGCTCGACGAGGACCGGTTCCTCGGCCCGCACGGCATCCGGTCGATCTCGCGGATCCACCTCGCCGAACCGTACGAGACCGTGGTCGCCGGCACGACGTACCGCGTCGAGTACGAGCCGGCCGAGTCGACGACAGGCATGTTCGGCGGTAACTCCAACTGGCGGGGGCCGGTGTGGTTCCCCGTCAACGTGCTGATCGTCCGGGCGCTCCTGCAGCACTACCGGTACTACGGCGACGACTTCACCGTCGAGTGCCCGACCGGATCCGGGAACCAGGTGACCCTCTTCGAGGTGGCGAAGGAGATCGCCGGTCGCCTGATCGCCACGTTCCTGCGCGGGCCTGACGGCACCCGCCCGGTCTACGGCGGTACGACGAAGTTCCAGGACGACCCGCACTGGCGAGACCTCATCCTCTTCTACGAGTACTTCCACGGCGACAACGGTGCGGGGCTCGGCGCATCGCACCAGACCGGTTGGACCGGTCTCGTGGCGCCACTGATCCAACTCTTCGGCCACCTGACGCCGCAGAACGTGCTGGAGGAGGAGGATCGCCCGTTGGCTCGGCCGTACCGGCGGGTCACCGACGAGTCGATGGCCGACGTCGGCACGGCGCGTGAGGCCCGAGGTGTGTATCCCGAGGGCTCGGCGCCGGTGCCCTGAGGATCAGGTCGCGGCCGTCGGCGCTGATCGACCCCTCCGCTGGTCGCGGATTTCTCCGACCCGCGCGGTGCGATAGACCATCGACCCGTGAGCTTGCCTGCCAACCCCCTCGTCCTGGAGATCTTCACCTGGGTCTGGCTCCACGAGGTCTCGGGTCGGGCCGGGAGACCTGTCACGCTGGCCGACGTGCCGGCGGCGGAGTGGGATGCCCTCACCGGTCCCGGCATCGATGCGGTGTGGCTGATGGGCGTCTGGGAGCGCAGCCCGGCCGGGGCCGAGATCGCCCGCCACCACCCGGCGATGGCCGCCGCCGCGGCCGCCGCGCTCGCCGACGTCACCGATGCCGACGTCGTCGGCTCGGCATATTGCATCCGCAACTACGTTGTCGACGCCCGGCTCGGCGGTGATGACGGGCTGGTGATCGCCCGGCGCGAGCTGGCATCCCGCGGCGTCGGACTCGTGCTCGACTTCGTGCCCAACCACGTCGCCCCCGACCACCCGTGGGCGAGCGAGCACCCCGAACGGTTCGTCCAGGGCGACGCCGACGACCTGGCCGCCGATCCGGACGGCTTCCTCGCCGTCGGCGACGCCGTCGTCGCCCGCGGGCGTGACCCGTACTTCCCGGCCTGGCCCGAGGTGCTCCAACTGGACGCCTCCTCGGCGACGTTGCGGGCGGCGGCGGCCGAGACGGTGGCGTCGATCGCGTCACGCTGCGACGCGATCCGCTGCGACATGGCGATGCTCATGCTCGACGACATCTTCGTCCGGACGTGGGGCGACCGGGCCAGCGGCGGTCCGGCGCCCGACGGCGGCCGTGGCTACTGGCCGACCGTCATCGGCGCCGTGCGGGAGGACCATCCCGACGTGGCGTTCTGGGCCGAGGCGTACTGGGACCTCGAGCCGGTCCTCGTCGAGCAGGGATTCGACGCGTGCTACGACAAGCGGCTCTACGACCGGCTCGTCGATCGGCAGCCGGCGTCCGCGGTCAGGGCGCATCTCGGCGCCGATCCCGCCTACCAGGCCCACACGCTGCGCTTCGTCGAGAACCACGACGAGCCGCGACTGGCCTCCGTCCTGCCCGGCCCGGCGGCCCGGGCGGCGGCGGTCGTCGCGCTGACCCTGCCGGGCGTGGCCCTGCTCCACGACGGCCAGGCCGAGGGACGCGTCGTGCGGGTCCCGGTCACGCTCGCCCGGCGGCCCGACGAGCCCGTCGACGCCGACCTGCACCACTGGTACGACACCTTGCTCGCGGCGATCGGCCGGGGGATGCGACGCGGCGCATGGTCGCTGCTCTCGATCGACGGCTGGCCGGACAACCGCTCGTGCGAGCGGCTGGTGGGCTGGCAGTGGACGGGCGACACCGGGCGCGACGTCGTCGTCGTCAACCTGTCCGACGAGCGGGCCGACGGCCTCGTGCGCCTGGGGTTCACGCCGAACGGGGAGGGCGACGGCTCGGTCACGTTCACCGACCGTCTGAGTGGTGCGACGTTCGAGCGCGATCCGGCGGCGATCGCCGACGGGGGGCTGTACGTCGCCCTCGACGGGTACGGGGTGCACGTTCTGCATTCACCCTTCGACCACACGCGCTAGACCAGGGCCGGTGACGGACATCGCCACGTCCGCCGAGCCGCCGGTGCGCGGTGCCCCGGCCTCGGCGCGGAGCACGGCGCAGTTCGGCGTCATCGTGTTCCTGGCGTCCGACGTGATGCTGTTCGCGCCGTTCTTCGCCGCCTACTTCCTGCTCCGGGCGAACAACCAGCCGTGGCCCGCGGAGGGTGTCGAGCTCGACGTCCCCCGTGCGTTCGCGGCGACCCTCGTGCTGGTCGCCTCGTCGTTCACGCTGGCGGCGTCGGACCGCGCCGGCGAACGGCAGGGCGACGAGCGGGCGATGCGCCGCTGGTTGCTGGCCACGATCGTCCTCGGTGCCGTGTTCCTCGCCAACCAGGCCGCCGAGTACTCGGCGCTCGACTTCGGTGCCGACGACCATCCGTACGGATCGATCTACTGGCTGCTGACCGGGCTGCACGGCGCCCACGTCACGGTGGGGTTGGCCGCGATGGCGCTGCTGTTCGTACGGTCGGTGCGCAGCCGCAACCAGGAGGCGGTGGCGTCGTGGGCGGGCGGCGTGTCGCTGTTCTGGCACCTCGTCGACCTGATCTGGGTCTTCGTGTTCACGACGATCTGGGTGCTGCAGTGAACGTCCTGATCGCTCTGCCGGCCGCCGCGGCCGCAGTGGTCGGCCTCGTGTCGCTGTCGACGACCGCCGGAGGCGAGACGCCGGCCCAGACGGCGGCCGACCTCGGCGCCGAGCTGTTCGCCACGCAGTGCGCCAGCTGCCACGGCGTCGACGGTCAGGGCGTCGACGACCGAGGTCCGACGCTTCAGGACGAGGGCCCAGCGGCGGTCGACTTCGTGCTGCGAACCGGCCGGATGCCGATGGCCCAGCCGCAGATGCAAGCGAAACGGGGCCCGGTCCGGTACAGCGACACCGAGATCCAGGCCCTCGTCGCGTACGCCGGCGCGTTCGGGGACGGCCCCGAGACCCCCGACGTCGACCCGGCGCGCGGGGACCTGGCGCTCGGCGGCGAGCTGTACCGCGTCAACTGCGCGGCGTGCCACGTGGCGTCGGGCTCGGGCGCGGCGATCGGCGGGGGGCGCGAGGCGCCGTCGTTGATGGAGTCGACGCCGACCGAGATCGGTCAGGCCATCGTGGTCGGTCCCGGGGCGATGCCGGTGTTCGGGTCGTTCACCGGGAGCGACATCGACAGCGTGGCCCGATACGTCGAGCAACTGCGGGCCCAGCACACGACGGCGGCTGACGAGTTCGGTGGCGCCGGCCCGGTCGCCGAGGGCCTCGCGGCGTGGCTGCTGGCCCTGCTCCCGCTCGTCGCCCTCACCCGCTGGATCGGCACCCCCCACGAGGGCCGCGACCGGCCCGTCGAGGACGAGCCGGACGAACCTGCGGCGAGCGGTCCCCGTCCCGCGCCCGGCCCCCTGCAGACGCCCGAGGACGCCCGGCCATGACCGGCGACGGCGGGGGCGCCGGGGTGAACCAGCGGGCGTACCGGACCGCGGTGATCTCGTTCGTCGTCGCGATCGTCGGCGGGATCACCGCCGCGGTCGGGTACTGGACCGACAACACCGGCGACCTCCTCGGCCTCGGGCTGGCCGCCGCCCTCGTCGGCATCGGTGTCGGCCTGGTGTGCTGGGAGAAGTTCCTCGACCTCGACGACCACGTCGTCCAGCAGCGGGAGCCGCTGCGTCTCACGCCGCAGGCCGAGCGTGAGCTGGAGGACGAGGTGCGCACCAGCGAGAACGTACTGGGCCGGCGACCCCTGCTCGTCGGGCTGCTCGGCGGGTCCTTCCTCAGCATGGTGATCGGCTTCGTCGGCCCGATCGGCTCGCTCGGCCCGAAGCCCCGCGGCGAGCGCGGCCGCACGTCGTGGTCGCCGGGCGCCCGGCTCGTCACGACGAGCGGCGAACCGATCGCCGCCGAGGGCGCCACGTACGACCAGCTCGTCACCGTCTTCCCCGAGGGTCACATCGGCGTCGACGACAGCCAGGTCGTGCTGCTGCGGATGCCCCCCGACGTCCTGACCCGACGCACGCTCGACGGCGGCGCCCTCGACGGGTGGGTCGCGTACTCCAAGATCTGCAGCCACGCCGGCTGCTCGGTCGGGCTGTTCGGCATCGACACCCGCCAGCCCGACACGCTGCGCCAGCTCGTGTGCCCGTGCCACCAGTCGATCTTCGATCCGGCCGACGGCGCACGGCCGACGGGTGGTCCGGCCCCCCGCTCACTGCCCCAACTCGCGCTCGGCGTGGATGACCAGGGCTTCCTCGTCGCCGTCGCTGATTTCGACCGCCCCGTCGGCCCGCTCGCGTGGAACGAGACATGAGCGCCGGACCCGGGCCGGCCGACCCCGCACGCCCGGCCAGCGAGGATTCTGACTCCGTTCCGGGGCCAGAAGTGGCCCCGGAATCGAGTCAGAATCGGACCTCGGCGGCGAGTGCCGGCGGCCGGCAGCACCGCGGGGTGGTCGAGCGGTACGTGGGGGCGGTGACGGGGCGGGTCGGAGCGGAATCGTTCGTCGGCAAGGTGCTGCACAAGGTGTTTCCGAGCCACTTCTCGTTCCTGTGGGGGGAGCTGGCCCTCTACAGCTTCATGGTGCTGCTCATCACCGGCACCTACCTGACGTTGTTCTTCGAAGGGTCCCAGCAGACGCTCATCTACGACGGCTCGTACCGACCGCTACGGGGTGTGGAGGTGTCGGCCGCCTACGACTCCGTGCTGCGCATCTCCTTCGACGTCAAGGGCGGTCTGCTGATCCGCCAGATGCACCACTGGGCGGCGCTCGTGTTCGTCGGGGCCATCGCACTGCACATGGCCCGCATCTTCTTCACCGGCGCGTTCCGCCGGCCCCGCGAGCTGAACTGGGTGGTCGGGCTGATCCTCCTGCTTCTCGCCCTGGCCGCAGGCTTCACCGGCTACTCGCTGCCCGACGACCTGCTGTCAGGCACCGGTCTGCGGATCACCCAGGCGATCATCCTGGCCATCCCGTTCGTCGGCGAGCGGTTGACGTACCTGATCTTCGGCGGCGAGTGGCCGGGGACCGACATCATCGGCCGGCTCTACCCCGTCCACATCCTGCTGATCCCGGGTCTCATCATCGTCATGCTGTCCGTGCACCTCGCGCTCGTGTGGCGCCAGAAGCACACGCAGTTCTCCGGGCCCGGGCGCTCCGAGCGCAACGTCATCGGCCTGCGGGTGTGGCCTGGGTTCGCCATCAAGTCGGTCGGTCTGCTGTTCGTCACGGCCGGCGTCATCACGGCGATGGGCGCGCTGTTCCACGTCAACGCGATCTGGCTCTACGGGCCGTACAGCACCGCAGCGGCGACGTCGTACTCGCAGCCCGACTGGTACATCGGCTTCCTCGAGGGCTCACTGCGGCTGTTCCCACCCTGGGAGATCCGTGCGTTCGGCCACACGATCAACAACCTCGTGTTCTCGGCCATGCTCATCCCCGGCGTGATCTTCGCCGGGCTGTTCCTCGTGCCCTGGATCGAGCGTCGCCTGAGCGGGGACGACCGCGATCACCACGTCCTCGACCGGCCGCGCGACGCGCCGCATCGAACGGCCGCCGGTGCCGCGGCCATCACGTTCGTCGCCGTGCTGTTCCTCGGCGGATCGCAGGATGTCATCGCCGGGACCCTCGACGTGTCGATCGGCCACGTCACGACGGTCCTCCAGATCGCCGCCCTCGTCGGACCGCCGGTCGCCTACGTCATCGCCCTGCGCATGTGCCGGACGCTCGCCGGGCGTGGCGGTCCCGACCGCACCGAGCGGGCCGGGGGCATCACCCGCGACCCGGCCGGGGGCTACCACTCGACGTTCGAGGGCGATGTCGACGACGTCGAGGACGAACTGGTCGCCGAGGAGGGCGAGGTGGCGGTCGAGACCGCCCTCGTCGACTCCCCGGGTACCGGGAGAACCTCGTGACCTTCGACCAGATGCCTCCACCGTTGACCGAGCAGGCGTCGGACATCGACCGCGTGTGGGCCGGCTTCTTCATCATCGCCGTCGTCGTCGGCGTCCTCGTCGCCGCGCTGGTGGCGATCGTCGTGATCCGGTTCCGACGTCGTCCCGGCAACGACGCGCTGCCCGAGCAGACCCGTGCGCACATCCCCCTCGAGATCGCGTACACCGTCGTCCCGCTGCTGATCGTGATCGGGTTGTTCGCGGTGACGTTCGTGTCGGTCAGGGCGCTCGACGAGGTCGATCCGCCGGCGGACGTCGATCTCGTCGTCGACGTCACCGGCTTCCAGTGGCAGTTCCAGTTCGACTACCCGGCGTCGGGTGTCACGGTGACCGGCACGGACGACACGGCGCCCGAGCTCGTGCTGCCGACCGGCGCGTCCGTGCGCTTCGACCTCACGTCGATCGACGTCATCCACTCGTTCTGGATCCCCGGCTTCCGCTTCAAGCGCGACATGTTCCCGGGTCAGGTCCAGTCGTTCCAGGTCGACGTCGCCGATCGCACCGGCTTCTTCGAGGACACCGGCGTGTGCGCCGAGTTCTGCGGTCTCGACCACCACAAGATGCGCTTCTCGGTGCGTGTCGTCACGCCCGA